>NZ_JBXUHP010000059.1:2147-107393 GCF_057179845.1 Stenotrophomonas maltophilia group sp. SKK55 | reverse complement strand
GGGGTGGGTCCGGTTGCGGGAGACGCCGTAGACCCTTCCTTGGGGGCTTGGCCGCGGCATCCATGCCGCGGACACTCCCGCAACCGGACCCACCCCGCCTTCGACAGATCTCTGCGAGCTGTCGGGCATGGCTTTCTGTAGAGCCGAGCCATGCTCGGCTCAAATCGTTCCGATTTCCAGATACTCGATTTCGATGGAGATTTGTCTACGCATGGCGTGGATCTACCAGATCGCGAGAATCTGTCAGAGATGGGGCGGTGTCGGAGTGCGGGGTGTCAGCCGCATGGGCCCGAGGCATGCCTCGGGCGGGTTGGGCAGGACGCCCAACCCCGGTCTTGCCGTGTGCGCAGGAAAGCGCACACGAGCAAGCGGCTGCCAAGCCTACACGGACGTACTTGCGGCGTCCCCGCACTCCGACACCGCCCCACCACCCCACGGAATCCACGCTGTTGATGTTGATGTTGCTGTGGCTCCCAGCAGGTGCAGGGCTGCAAGCCCTGCCGAACGCCCCCCCTTACTTCAAACGCAGCAGCAGGCTGCCGCCCGCACACACCACCGCCAGCCAGGCCACGCCGTGCCACCCCCACTGCGCCAGCGCCAGGCTGCCCAGCGCACCACCGGCGGCCATGCCGATGAACATGCCGGTGAACAACAGCGCATTGAGCCGGCTGCGGGCGGGCGGCACCAGACCATAGACCAGCGTCTGGTGGGCCACCAGCGCCGACTGGAAGCCGAAGTCGAACAGCAGCGCACTCAGCACCAGCAACGGCAGCAGCGCGGCGGCCGGCAACCAGGCTTCGGCCAGCAGCAGGCCGAAGCCCAGCAGCGCCACCGCAATCGCCAGCCGTGCCACCGCATGGCACCCCAGTCGATCAGCGAAACGGCCGGCAAACGGCGCGGCCAATGCACCGGCCGCACCCGCAATACCAAACGCACCCGCCGCCGCACTGCCGAGGCCCAGACGTGCATGCAGCATCAGCGCCAGGGTCGACCAGAACGCACTGAAGCCGACCGCCAGCAGCGACTGGCTGGCCACTGCACGGCGCAGCTGCGGCTGCTCACGCCACAACGCCAGCAATGAACCCAGCAACGCCGGATAGCGCAGCGTGCTGGTCGGCGCGAAACGCGGCAGTGCACGCGCCATCACCGCGCCCATCGCCGCCACCGATACCGCCGCCAGCACGAACTGCGTGCGCCAACCCCACGCTTCAGCCACCACGCCACTGACCACCCGCGACAACAGAATGCCGAGCAGCAGGCCGGTCATCACCCGGCCGACGATCTGGCCGCGCTGCGCATCCGGTGCCAGCACCGCAGCGGCGGGAACGATGTCCTGCGCCAGCGTTGCCATCAGCCCGACCAGCAGGCTGGCCATCAGCAGGCCCGGCAGGTGCCCGGCCATCGCGGCGGCGCCCAGTGCCAGCGCCAGCAGCGCGGACTTCAACAGGATCAGATGGCGGCGGTCGAAGCGGTCGCCCAGCGGTGCCAGCAGCAGGATGCCCAGCGCGTAGCCGAGCTGGGTCAGGGTTGGCACCAGGCCGGCGGCGCGCTCACCGGCGCCAAGGTCCTGGGCGATCAGGCCCAGCATGGGCTGGCTGTAATACAGCGACGCGACCGAGAAGCCGGCACCGGCCGCCATTGCCAGCACCAATGGGGCGGAAGGCACGGTCGCCGATGCGGCCGCAACAGACAGCGAGGGGGTAGACATGGGGGAACCCGGTAGAGGAAGTGGGCGTATCCTGCCTGTATTCGTCAAACGTCTGTAGTAGGCTCTGGCACATATACTTCATACGCTACACGCATGAATGACCTCGCCACCGGCGCTGATCGCCTGGATCTGCTGCGCACCTTCCTGCGCATCGTCGATGCCGGCAGCCTGTCTGCTGCGGCCCTGCAGATGGGCACCACCCAGCCAACGGTCAGCCGACGCCTGCAGGCACTGGAGCGGCAGCTCGGCCTGCGCCTGCTGCAGCGCTCCACCCATGGCCTGCAACTGACCGAGGACGGCCTGCGCTGCCAGCGTCATGCGCAGCGCGTGGTCGACGAATGGGAGTCGCTGCAGGCCGAGCTGAACGGCGAACCGGAAACGCTGCGCGGACGCCTGCGGGTGATGGTGCCGCACGCCTTTGGCCAGGCGCAGCTGCTGCCGACCATGCTCGCATTCCTTGCCCAGCACCCGCAGCTGAGCCTGGAGTGGATCCTGGAAGATCGGCGCCCCGATTTCATCGCCGAAGGCATCGACTGCGCGGTCCGGGTGGGCCCGGTCGACGAACCGCGCATGGTTGCACTGCCGCTCGCGGAAGTGCCGCGCATCGTCGTGGCAGCGCCCTCGCTGGTGGACGCCACGGCGGTCAGTACGCCGGAACAGGCACAGTCACTGCCGTGGATCTCGCTGGTCACCTACTACCGCGAACGCCTGCTGCTGCATGATGCGCAGGGCCGGGCGCATACGCTGTCAATCAGCCCGCGCCTGCTCAGCGACAACCTGTTCGTGGTACAGCAGGCTGCACGCGCCGGGCTGGGCGCAGCGGTGGTCTCGGCCTGGCTGGTGGCCGACGACCTCGCACAAGGGCGGCTGGTGCAGCTGCTGCCGGACTGGCAGGCGCCGGCACTGCCGGTCCACGTCGTGTTTCCTGCCGCGCGCCAGCAGCCGCCACGGCTGCGCGCCTTCATCGATGCGATGAAGGCTGCGTTGCCGCAGCTGCACGGCATGCGGCCGGCACCGCGCTAGGTCACCGGCCGCATCATCCACGCATGGCGTGGATTTCGTTCAAGACCACAGGGTCAGAACCCTTCCCGTTGGGAAGGGATGCGACCCTGCCAATCATTGCGCCTTCGCAGCCTCGGCGTTCCACGCTGCGACCTTGGCCTTGGTGTCAGCCAGCATCTTGTCCAGCGCGGCGCGGTCATACACGTTGCCGCGCAGGATCACGCTGTCGATCTTCTCGGTGGCGGCGATGTCCTGCAGCGGGTTGGCGGTCAGCAGCACCAGGTCGGCGGCCTTGCCCTGCGCGACAGCACCGTAGCGGTCCATCTGGCCGAACCAGGCCGGGCCGGAACGGGTTGCGGCCGACAGCGCCTGCGGCGCACTCAGGCCCTCCTTCACGAACAGCTGCAGTTCCTGGTGCAGGGCGATGCCCGGGAAGTTGAACGAGTTGAGGAAGCCCGCATCGGTGCCGGCAATGATCGTCACGCCCGCCTCCTGCAGCAACGGCAGCACGGCCGCCACCTGGTGGTACTGCGCGTGGCGCGCCTCGATCTGTGCCGGCGTCGCCTTCGCGGCGCGGTCCACGCGCCACTGGTAGGTCGCGCGCAGGCCCGGGCCGATGTAGGCCAGGTACGGATCGTTGGCGTGGTCATCCTGGTCCAGGAAATCGAGGATACGGCCACCGTTGAGGGTCGGGGTCACGAATACGCCGCGCTTGGCGAAATCACGGTAGGCGTGCATCGCGGTGTCACGGTCGAAGCTGGCGTCGAGGCGGCGATTGGCTTCCGCGCGGTCGATGCGGCCGGCGCCGAAGTCGGCGGCGATCTGCGCTTCGTCCCTGCTGCCGGCCTTGAATGCGTAGTCCAGGTGCTCGATCGAGGCCAGGCCGGCATCGACCGCCTGCTCCACCGTCAGCGCCATCGGAATGTGGCCCGAAGCCTTGAAGCCGGCCTTGCGCGCGGCGCTGGCCGAATACAGGAACAGATCCGGCTTCAGCGTGCTGTCGGTGATCTTCACGAAATCGACCTTATCGTGCTGCAGTCGGGTGATCGCCTTGTCGACGTCGGCCTCGCTACCCACTTCGATCGTGCCCTTCCACACCGGCTTGATGCCTTCGATCTTCGCGCCGGAACTGAGCAGGCGCGGGCCGAACAGCGCGCCCCTGGCGATCTCGCCACGCCACTGCAGCACCTGCTCGGGCAGATCGCCGGAGCAGTCACGCACGGTGGTGATGCCGTGCGCGATGTACAGCGGCAGCAGTGCCTTGTTCTCTTCGATCAGCGCCGGGCCCCCCCCGAAGTGCACGTGCATGTCCCACAGCCCCGGGATCAGGTATTTGCCCTTGGCATCGATCTGGCGGGCCGCGCTCCACTGGCTGCGCAGCTGCGCGTCCGGGCCCACCGCGACGATGTCCTCGCCGCGGATCACCACGCTCTGCCCGGCCAGCGTGCTGGCGTGCTCGACGTCGACCACCGTGGCATTGCGGATCAGCAGGTCGGCGCGCTCGGCAGCAGATGCCGACAGCGGCGCCACCGCAAGAAGGATGGCAAGGGGCAACAGGCGGGAACGGAACATGATGGACAGCATCCTGGTGGGCACGGCCAGCGTGCGGGTGGAAGGAGTAGCGGTTCAGCGCGCCGCGCCGTGCTGGCGCAGCAGGGTTTCAATACCGGCATAGCCACGCTGGCGCGCGTGCGCCAGTGGCGTTACGCCATCGCCGTCGGCCAGCTCCGGGTCGGCACCGGCCTCCAGCAGCAGCTGCACGATCTGCACATGGCGCTCGCCACCGTCGCCAAGCAGGATCGCTTCCAGCAGCGCGGTCCAGTGCAGGCGGTTGACGTGGTCCACCGCCACACCTGCACGCAGCAGCATGCGCACGGTGCTGACGTGGCCGCGCTCGGCGGCCGGAATCAACGCAGTGCCCCCATAGCGGTTGGTGCTGCGCAGATCGGCGCCGTGCGCCAGGGTCATCGCCAGGATCTCATCCAGGCCGCGCGCACCGGCATACAGGTAGGCACTGTCCTGCAGCGCATCCTTGGCATTGACGTCCGCCCCGGCCTCGATCAGTTCGCGCGCCGCATCCACGTTGTTGCCCTGCGTGGCCAGCAGCAGCGCCGTACGGCCCTGGCCATCGTGCGCCTCCAGATCAGCACCATCGGCCAGTGCTCCGCGCACCGCCCCGGCATCGCCGCGGCTGGCGGCATCACGCAGGCGCGCGTCTGCGTCGGCCCTGGACGTGGCAGTGCAGGCAGGGGCGACCATGGCCAGCAGACACCACAGCAGCACGCGCGTGAACGGTGCAGGCCAGCCAGCGGGGCAATGGAAGCGCATCACGGTGTCTCCTTTTCTCCATCGCCGCAGAGCGATGGTCACAGGGGCCGCGCATTGCCGGCCCCTGCCCCGCATGGTAGAAGTCGGCCTGGGTATCCAGAAGTGAAATGTTCAAATGCAAGACAGTGCCAAATCGAATAGAACCCTGTTCGAACTGGACCTGCTGCGGGCGCTGGTGATGGTGGCCGACTGCGGCAGCTTCACCACGGCGGCCACGCGCCTGCATTCGACCCAGTCCACGGTCAGCCAGAAGGTGCGGCGGCTGGAGGAACTGGCCGGGCATCGCCTGCTCGAGCGCGGGCACCGCGATGTGCACCCCACCGACGCCGGCCACACCCTGCTCGGCTACGCGCGGCGCATGCTCGACCTGAACGAGGAAATGGCCCAGGCGCTGGCCGGCGCGATGGTGGAGACCGCGGTCCGCATCGGCGTACCCGAAGACTTCGTCAACCCGCAGACCACTCGCATGCTGGCCGCCTTCAGCCGCCGCCACCCGCAGGTGAAGCTGGAGATCAGCAGCGGCCTGAGCCGTGACCTGGCGCAGGGCTTCGACCACGGCGAGCTGGACCTGGTGCTGGTCAAGCAGCGCCGCAACAGTCGCCAGGCGGTGCATTGCCGGCGCGAGCCGATGCACTGGATCGACAGCCTGCGCAGCAGTTGCCTGCAGCAGGACCCACTGCCGCTGGTCACCTTCCCGCCGCGAGGGCTGTACCGCGACGAGATGATCCATGCCGTGGAAGCGCTGGGCCTGCGCTGGCGCATTGCCTTCACCAGTTCGTCGCTGAGCGGCATCCTGGGCGCGGTGGCCGATGGCATCGGCATCAGCCTGCTGCCGCGCCGTGCAGTCACCCGCGAGCACCGCATCATCGATGGCGAGCGTGGGCTGCCGGTGATCGACAACTACGAAATCGGCCTGCTGCATCGTGCCGATGCCGATGATGCGGTGCGGGCACTGGCCAGCGAGCTGTGGCGGCAGGTGCAGCGCGAGCCGGACTGACCACAGTAGATCCACGCCACGTGTGGATGCCTTACGCGCATTGATCATCGATATCTGATCAATCTTGCCGCACGGCAGGCATCATGGCCTCGTACAGTGCCCCCTGCTTCCGTGCTCCACGGCGCCTCGCCATGTCCGACCAACCCCCGACGCGCTTCGATCCCCTGCCTGCAGCCCTGCAGACGCACCTGCAGCACCAGCGTGCACTGATCGCCGCGCGCGTGGCCGCCAGCTTCCCGACATTGCCGGTGCAATGGCCGCTGGCCGCCAGCACATTGCAGCGCGTGGTCGATGCCGAACTGATCGATCGTGACGACTGCGGCGGCTGGGAAGCCCTGGGCGTGGCGCTCGGTGACACCCTGGCCCAGCGCGTGCCAGGCCTGGCCTGGATGCAGGTCACCGATGCCTGGGGCATCGATGCAGTGCTGCGCCATGCCGACAGCAGCCTGCAGATCGGCGCCGGCACCCTGCTGCTCAAGCGCGTGGAGCAGGGCGAGGTCATCGACATCGCCCATCTGCTGGCGTGGCTGGAAGAATTCGTCGCTACCCGCGCCGACGATTACGCCTGAAAGCCGCCGGGCATGGCTCGGCGCTACAGAGGTTGGTGCGGCCTGGATCTACAGCCAGCGGCCATCCACCACTACGCGGCGCTCCACCGGCACCCCGGCCACGGCAGCCGGGCCATGATCGGCCCGCACGGCCACGAAAGTGGCCGGATGCCCTTCCACAAGACCGTATTGCGGCAGCCCGATCACCTGCGCCGCATGGGTCGTGACCATGTCCAGCGCCAGCATCAGGTCGGCATCGGTGTAGAAGCCCGAGCGGTAGCCCAGCAGCATCGCCCGCTGCAGCAGATCGCCGTTGCCGTAAGGCCACCAGCAGTCGCGGATGTTGTCGTTGCCGGCGAACACGCGCACGCCCGCATCATGCAGTGCGCGCAAAGGCGGAAATGGATGATCACCCGGCGCGTTGCTCATGATCGCCACGCCCGCCGTCGCCAGCGCCTCGCCCACCTGCAACGCGCGCGCCAGCGGCACGTCGCCCAGCGAGTAGGCATGACTGACCGCCACCCGCCCCTGCAGGCCAGCGGCCCGGGTCCGCGCGGCAATGCGCAGCAACTGGGCCAGTCCGGTTTCGCCGGGCTCGTGCAGGTGGATGTCCAGGCGCACGCCATAGCGCTCGGCCAGGCCGAACAGCAGTGCCAGCTGGCCCTCAGCATCGCCATCCAGCGTGGTCGGGTCGATGCCTCCCAGCACCTCCACGCCCGCTGCAAGGGCCTGCTCAAGCACGGCGGCGGTACCCGGACAGGACATCACCCCGGCCTGCGGGAACGCTACCAACTGGATGCGCATGAGGTCGGCACAGCGCAGCGCCGCCTCGCGCACCGCTTCGAGATGGCCGAGACCCGTGCTGCCGTCGATGTCGACGTGGCAGCGCATGGCCACCGTGCCGAAGCGGCTGCACTGGCGGATCAAGGCCTCGGCACGGTCCACCATCGGCACGGCACCCGCTACCGCGGCCTTCTCCACCGCCAGCCGCTCACGCAGGCTGTTCACCGGCTGGTGCGGGTGCCAGCGGTCGCCGACAAAACTCTTGTCCAGATGGATGTGGCCGTCGACCAGCCCGGGCAGGACCGCGAAGCCCTGCAGGTCGACGCATTCCGCCCCGTCGGCCGGCGTAGCCTCGCCATTGAGGCCACTGATGCGGCCGTCACGGACATGGAAATGCAGTGGCGCGCCGTAGCGGTCTACACCGCCATGGACGAACTGAAGCGTCATCGGAACTCCGGGAAAGCCAAGCCATGGCGCCATCCTGAGCGCCGGCGCTGCCATCGGCCAACGAAATATCTGGATGGCACGCATTCACCAGAACGATGATTACCCTGCGACAACCGGTCGCAGCCACGCCGTGCACACGCCTGAACGGGTAGCATGGGCGCCTGTTTCCGCTGTGATGCCGCATGGGCCCGTCCGACCGCCACGATCGCCTCCGCCGCTGGCAGGCCGCGTCCCTGCTCGCTGCTGCCCCGATGGCCAGCCTGTCCGCCGCCGATGCGGCCGCCACCGCGCCGCTGCAGGCGCCGCCGGGCCAACAGCGCATCGCATCGGCTGCTCTGGTCGAGCGATTGCACCAGCGCGTGCTGTCCGGGCAGAGCGCCACCGCCACCCTGGAACACTGGTGCGCCGAACACGGCCTGGCCGAACAGGCGCGGGTGCGCGCCGTGCGTGTGCATGGCCAGGACAAGCCTGCCCCCGCCGATGTGCTGCAGGCGCTGGGTGCGACGCAGCCTGGCACCGCGCTGCGCTACCGCCGGGTACAGCTGGTCTGTGGCAGCCGCGTGCTGTCCGAGGCCGACAACTGGTACCTGCCGGACCATCTCAGCCCGGCCATGAACCAGGTGCTGGACAGCACCGACGAACCCTTTGGCCGCGTGGTCGGCCCGCTCGGCTTCCAGCGCCAGACACTGGCCGACCAGACGTTCTGGCCACCGCGTGGCGAAGGCGACCACGGCGTGGTCCTGGAAGTGCGCGCGCTGCTACGCGATCGCCAGCAGCAGCCCTTCAGCTACGTCATCGAGTCGTACCTGCAACAGGCGCTGCCCTAGCCGACCGGCGCGCCATCACCGCGGATAGGGGCACAGCAGAAGGCCCGGCATTGCCGGGCCTTCTGTCTGCCCGCCCGATCAGCGGAACCGGTAGTCCAGCTGCAGCCAGTACTGGCGGCCATACGGGTCGTAGTTGCCGACCGGGTAGAACGGCCAGCCGCCCCCGTTCCTGTCCGCCGGCGGGCGGCTGTCACGCAGGTTGTTGACGATCACGCCCACCGACAGGTTCTCGCCGAACTGGCGGAACACGCTGGCGTTGTAGGTCATGTACGGCGCGATGCGGCCACTGCCATCGGTCTTCGGCAGTGAACCGAAACGATTGCCGTACAGCGTGGTGGTCCAGTCGCCCTGGTTCCAGGTGATGCTGCCATTGGCCTTGCTGCGCCACTGGTAGTCATCCAGTGAATTGCGGATGTCACGCTCCGGATCATCGGAGAACTGCCGGTATTTATGCTCCAGCACCACGGTATAGGCCAGGCGCGTGGTGAAGCGGCCATAGCGGCCGGCGTCGAAGCGCCAGTTGCCTTTCAGGTCCAGGCCGCGCACCGACTCGGAGGCCGCGTTGATCGGATTGATCAGCACGCGGGTTACCTGGTCCGGCTGCACCGTGGCATTGGACGGGTTGCGGATCACCCGCGACAGCGCGTCCTGGCACAGCGGTGAACCGATATCGCGCGCTTCGCCACCCAACGTGCGTCCCAGGCGGCAATCGGCTTCATCACGAAGAATACGGCTGGTGTCGAGGCTGGTGACCTCATTGTCGATGCGGATGTCGTAGTAGTCGGCACTGAAGTCCAGCCCGGACAGCGGCGACCAGACCACGCCGAACCCATAGGATTTGGCGGTTTCCGGCTGCAGCTGTGCGTTGGCACGGTTGCTGTAGTCGATCGACAGGCCGTTGTAGTCGCAGTTGTCGTACGACTGGCCTGCAGTACGGCAGCGCCAGTAATCGGTCATGCCCGGGTTGTAGCCGCGGGTCTCGGTGGCGAACACGTAGTTCATGTCCGGCGCACGGAAGCTGGTCGCGGCAGAGCCGCGGATCAACAGGCTCTCGATCGGGCGGAACTCGACGCCGAAGCTCCAGGTCGCCTTGCCGATGTGCTCGCCGCCTGCGCGGTACTGGTCGTAGCGGCCGGCCAGCGTGGTGGTCAGCGATTGCAGCAGCGGCAACTGCAGTTCAACGCCGGCCGCATAGCGGTCACGATCACCGCCGGCACCGATACCGGCGCTGGTGTTCCAGAACTCGCCGGTGCCCAGGCGCGGGTCCGGGCGGTTGCGGTAGCCCTGGCTGCCGGCCTCGACCACCGCCGCCAGCGCAGCATCGCCGCCCGGCAGTGCGAACAGGCGGCCATTGATGCTGGCGCTGAAGGTCTGCAGCCACGCCGCGTTGCGACTTTCCTGATAGTCGGACAGGCCCTCGTACTCGTTCGGAGTCAAAGGCTTGAACAGGCGCACCGGGTCCGGCGCATAGACCTCCACGCCATTGCGCACGCCCAGCTTCGGGCCCAGCAGGTACTCGTTGATGCCGGCCAGCAGCACCGGGCGACGGGTGCGGTTCTCGTAGCGCGAACGGCTGTAGACCGCCTCGTAGTCCCAGCCGCTGTCGCCGATCTGGCCGCGTGCGCCCACGTTGAACGACCACGAGTTCTCCAGGAACCGATTGGCATTGCGCGGCAGGCCACCGATTTCTTCCGGCGCGAAGCGGCGGTACCAGCTCTCCAGGTTCCCGCTGTTCTGGTTGTAGAAGTAGTTGCGTGACGACGTCCAGGTCGGCGCGCGCGTGTTGTTGTAGATGCGCGCGCTGCCCACGGCGACATCGGCGAACAGGTCGGTGGTCTCGTTGAGGTGGAAGGTGAACAGGCCATAGCCATTGAGGTTGCGCTTCTGGGTCTGCACGGTCCAGTAGCTGGCGGCGGCCTCGTTGCTGCCGCAGTACCAGCCCTGGCGCGGGTTGTTGGCACGGAACACGCTGCCGCCATAGATGCCCGACGCTGCGTCGCAGCCGCTCACGCCCGGATCGATGTTGCGGCCGGTGGCAGCATTGCGGCGATAGGCGATCGCGGTCGCCTGCGGCGCCTTGCCGGCCGGATCATCGTCCAGTGAATCCATGAAGTCGCGTTGGCGCGCGTGGATCGCCTTGCGCACGTCGAACTCGAAGCCGAACAGCGCATCCCAACGCTCGCCGGAACTGCCACCGACCACCTGCGCGCGCTGGTTGTCACCCCCGCCCTGCTGGGTGCCGCCGGCGCGCACGCTCACGTCCACGCCTTCAAAACGGTCCTTGAGGATGATGTTGACCACGCCGGCGATGGCATCGGAGCCATACACCGCCGACGCACCCGCAGCGAGCACCTCGATGCGCTCGATCAGGGCGCTGGGAATGTTGGCCAGGTTGACCACATTCACCGAGCCCTCGTAGGCCAGCGGGTAGTCGGCCTGGCGGCGGCCGTTGACCAGCACCAGCGTGCGGTTCGGACCCAGTCCGCGCAGGTTGATGGTGTTGGCGGCCGGCGTGAACGTATTGCCGAAGTCCTCGCCCTGCACGTTGCCGGTGTTCTCGGTCAGCGCGCTCAGCGCGTCGAAGGCGTTGCGGTAGCCCTGCGCATCGATCTGCTCGCGGCTGATCACCGTCACCGGCGAGGGCCCCTCGACACTGGCACGGGGAATGCGCGAGCCGGTGACCTTCACTTCCTGTAATGTGGTGGGTGCGCTTTCCTGCGCGAAGGCCGGCAGCGAGACCAGCATCAGGGACGACAGCGCGAGCACCAGCGGACGCGGGCGCAACGCCTTGTGGGAGGCGGACATGGGCTTCCTGGGGGGAGTGGGCGGGTGGTACGGGGGAGCCGTGGCCTGTGCGGCACATAACGATCCCGTAACGAAAGTGTCCTGAATGGGTGGTTTCAACGGAAATGACCAGCCCTGATGGGCTTATGCCTGAACCGAATCAGACGGACCCACGGCACCGCCACACTTTTGCAATGAATTGCATGGTCTGGCGCTTTTCCGATACGCATCGTGCATGGATGACCAACCGCGCCACCTACACTCACCTCGCCCCGCTGCGCCCCGTCCTGCGCCGCCACCTGCTGCACCTCCAGGCAACGCCCATCACCCTGCGTTCGTTCCAGCGCACCGATCTGCCGCGCTGGCGCACCTTCGACGACCGTCGCCAGCGCGGCCAACGGCCGTCCTACGGCATTGATGAAGAGGCCCGCTTCCTCGCCAGCGTCCATCGTTCACGCCTACAGGAAGACAACGATCTGCTGGTACTGGGCGTGTTCGACGACGCGCAGGGCATCCTGCACGACCAGCTGCATGTCCGCCTGCAGTCGCTGCATTCGCGCTGCGCAGAACTGCAGTCGCTGCAGCACCGCAACGCGCATCCACAGGCCACACTGCGCGCGCTGTGCCCGTTCCTGTTCGACAATGTCGGCCTGCATCGCATCTTCGTCCTACTGCCACCGGGTTGCACCACCCCTTTCGCCCAGGCACTGCAGGCCCACGGCTTCATGCGCGAAGGCATCCTGCGCGACTACCACCTGGACGCCGAGGGATGGCATGACCGCCAGCTGCTGGCGCTTACCGCGCCGGCGTGGCGCAGCAATCTGCAGCGGATCGGCTAGCGCACCCGCTCCAGTGCCGCACCCGCGCCGGTCAGCACCGTGCAGGCGTGGTCCTGCAGTTCTTCGCCGCTGGCATCGTTGCCGCTGGCGGCATCCACGCGGGTGGCCAGCAGGATGAAGCCGGGGCTGCCCTGCACGTCATCGCGCCCGGCCACCACCAGGCTCCACTGGCCCACATCGCCCACGCCGCTCAGGCCATAGGCCAGCAGGTTGAGCGGATTGGCGGTCATTTCTGCACCGGGCAACAGATAGGCCTGGTACTGATGCCCGCGCAGAAGTACCGGCAACGGTGACCAGCGTGGCCCCAGGGTGCCGGCGTGTGCATCCAGGGCCTGCAACACGTCCGTGCGCAGGCAATCGACATGGATATGCAACTGGTGCTGCGACCGTCCGTGCGGTGAGTTCAGCGCCAGGCTGGCCACGTTGCGCGGCAATGGCTGGCCCAGGGCCTGTTCGGTGTGCGCGCGCGCCTGCCAGGCGGCCGCGAAATAGTTGGGCGCCCCACGCTGGTAAAGACCGCGGCTCTCGATGCCACTTACCTTGTCCAGCGGCATCAGCAGGAACTGGTAGTCACCGTGTGCATCCTTGACCAGCACGTCACGGCGGCCGGCCGCCGTCTCCACCCGCAGGCAGCTGCCGCGCGGGCCGTCAGCTGCCTGGCAGTCACGCTCGATCAGGCGCCACAGTGCATCGGAATGGGCGGGCGGCGGAGGCGCGCTCGCACAGGCGGACAACAGCAGCAGGGGCGACAGCAGCAACGGGCGCAGGGACACGGCGGCGACTCACGGAACAGGCACGGCAGGCGGCGCCGCGCTGCATTCTAGCCAGCGCGGTGCTGCAATCAGTAGGTGCCGAACGGCACTTCAACCACGATCGGGGCCACGCCCTCGCCCGCCTGCAAGGTGTAGCGGTCCAGTGCGCCATCATCTTCGGCGTGCGGCTGGCGCTGGAAATGCAGGGAATAGCGGTCATCCCCCAGGCGCACGGCACTGCCATCGGCCTCCAGCGCGGCACCTTCGGGAATCAGCAGCCCACCCAGGTCGCTGTAGGCCCCCGGCACATCGGTGAAACCATAGTCGGCCAGTTCATCCACGCGCTGCATCGCATAGACATGCGGCAGGTAGGGGCGTGCCGGGCTGCGGCCATTGCTGAGGTCGGTCACCCAGGCCTGTGGCAGGTGGTATTGCTCGCGCAGTGCGGCCACGCCCAGCGACGGGCTGGCCACCTGCAGGCAGCACACCGCGCGCTTGCCCTCACGATCGACAATGGCGAATCGATCGCCACGGGTGGCGGCCTGCGGCAGCATCGCGAACGCCAGGTTGCGCTGAGCGGGTGCGTAGCCTGCCTCGGTCTGCAGGTTGCGCCAGGCACCGAACACCGGCGCTTCCGCAACGGCGTCCGGCGCCGGCTCGATGGCAGAGGCGGCAAACGCCACGCCCAGCACCGACACTGCCAGTACCCTTCTTGCCCTGCGCTTGTCGCGCAAACTGCCTGCCGTCATAGCGTATCCAACACCTGCACCGGAATGGCCCGGCCTGCCCGCTGGCGTGCTGCCAGCCATCCCTGCCACTATGCAATGACCACGCTGTGCCGGCAATGACCGGAGTGCTGACGCCTTTCGCGCGACGGGTGCTATCGTTCCGCCCATCTTCCCTGCGCAGGAGCGCTCGCATGTCCGCCTTCCGTCTGTCCCTGCTACTGCCTGCGTCGGCCCTGCTGCTGTCGGCCTGCGTCAGCACCCCTGGCCCGCAGGTCAAGGGTACCGGCCACTGCGATGCCAGCCAGCTGGGCTGGGCGATCGGCCAGCCGGCCAACGAACCCAACATCCGCCGCCTGTCCAGCGAGAGCGGCGCCGGCCTGGTCAACCCGATCGGCCCCAGCACCATCACCACCAAGGACATCCGCCAGGACCGCCTGCGCGTGTTCGTGGACAAGGACAACATCATCACTTCCACGCGCTGCGAGTAGGCGCTGTAGAGCCGAGCCCACGCTCGGCTGCGCTTCCGTGACAGCCGAGCGCAGGCTCGGCTCTACAGAAAACCCCAGTCGAGCATGGCTCGACGCTACATGTCAGGGTTCGGTATACCCCGCGCAGTCCGGCAGCGCCTGGTCGGGGTGGAACACCCCATCACTGAAGCGGAACAGCCGCGTATAGCTGCACGCCGGGTCCTGTTCGGTGCGCAGGTCCTTCTTCTTCAGCGGGCCCTTGGCCAGCGAATCCTCGAAGCGCGAAACACCGGCCGGGAACCGGGTCGCCACGGTCTGGTAGCGCAGCACCGGCATGCCCTCGGCCACCGGATCCAGCCCGAGCTTGGCCGAGAACCCGTATTCGTCGTGGCAGGCGCCTGCGCGCTGCTTCATGTCCTGCTCGCTGAAACAGGCGCGGATCATCGCATTGCCCAGCCATGGCACGGTCAGCACGTCGTCGTCCACCTGGATGTCGTCCTGCAGGTGGCGCACGCGTGCCAACTGCAGCGTGGACGCGTCGGCCCCTCCACCGGAGTACATGGTGCTGAACTTGACGATGCCGCCTACCAGCACATTCTGGCGGGCGCGCTGCTGCGGGTCGGTCACTGTTTCGTCGCTGCCCACGCCCGGCGCCAGGCGCACGATCCACGGCCACAGTGACAGGTCGGCTTCCTGCGGCACGTCGATGCTGACGTGGTAGGTGTGTGGCTTGCCCTGGCCCGGCCCCTTCTCAAGCACTTCCAGCACGGTCGGCCGGTCTCCCTCCTCGGCCACCGGCTGCACGCGTACGCACCAGTTGCCGTCCCGCGTGCAGTCATAAAGCCCCGACGGTCCAGTCTCACTCGCGATCAGTACCTGTCCCAGCGGCTCCATCATGTTGCCGGCGGCATCGCGCTGCTGCGGCAGGATCGCGCTCTGGGCCAGCGCCAGCAGCGGGATCGCCAGCAATGCAGTGCACAGGGTGGCGCGGGCGGCAGCGGTGGGCATGGACGGCTCCTGCGGTTGGGCTTCCGATGGTAACCGTTGCCCACCATCATTTTTGTAGAGTCGAGCCATGCTCGACTGCTGTTTATCAGGAAGAGCAGCCGAGCATAGGCTCGGCTCTACATCATCCGCAGTCGCAGCTGCCCCACCCCTTCGCCTTCGAGGTCTGGCCGATGCCCGGGTTGAACGTATTGCTCGGGTCCAGCTGCTTGTAGAACCCGGCCAGCGCCGGCTTGGCCGGGTACAGGTGGCCGACGTTGTGCTCGGCCGGATACTCGGCGCCACGCTGGTCCAGCAGCGCCCACATCGCGTGCTCGATCGCCATCGGGTCTTCGCCCTTGCGCGCGATGTAGTCCTGATGGAACACGTGGCACAGGAAGTGCCCGTAATACAGCTTGTGCAGCAGACGGGCGTCGATATCGGGTGGCAGCTGCTCGAACCAATCCGTATCGTCGCGGCGCAATGCGATATCCAGCGCGACGATGTCCTGCACCTGCTCACGATGCACTTCGCGATAGCGGACTGCCGCACCGGCCACCGCGAAGCGATGCAGGAACGCCTTGCGTCCCTCCTCGGCCGTGCAGTGGAAATAGCCGCCTTCGTGCCCGGCGAAGAACCCGCGCAACCAGGCCTCGGTTTCCGCAGCGTCCTGGGCAGAGACCTTCAGCAACAGGTGATGCTCGTAACGTTGCCGGAACTCGCCCATGCGCTTTGGCAGGTGCGAGGGCAGCAGGCCGGTCAGCACCTGCATCACCCGGTCGGTCACCCCGCGCAGGCCCAGCCGTTCGAACCAGCCATCGATGCGGCTCTTCAATGCAAACGCCGCGGGCACACGGGAGGTACCGAGGCGATCAATCAGCAGGAAGCTGTCCTTGCCGTAGCGCTCGCCGATGTCATAGGCATCGCGGTGAATGTACTCGCCCGCGATCGGCAGGCGCTCGAAGCCGGTCAGCAGCTGGCGACGGATCGCGGTGAGGCTGTCGGTGCGGTTGCTGCCGATGTAGAAGACTTCGGCGGCCTCCTTTTCGAAGGTGTCCAGGCGCACCGCGAACACCGCCAGCTTGCCCGCGGACCCGGCCGCCTCGAAATGGCGGCTGGGATCGGCGTTGAAACGTGCGGGGGTATCGGCATCGACCTTGCGTACTTCCTCGGCATAGCGTGGATCGGAAGCCGCACGGCCGTCGCCATCGCCCACGTCGGCGGCCGTGTAGTCACCGGCCTGCAGGCGCTGCAGGATCTGCTCGGGCGTATCACCCAGCGCGATGCCCAGATGGTTGACCAGCTGCAACTGGCCCTGCGCATCGACCTGCGCATACAGCGCCAGCTCGGTGTAGGCCGGGCCGCGACGCACCAGCGCGCCACCGGAGTTGTTGCAGATGCCGCCCAGCACCGAGGCGCCGATGCAGGACGAGCCGATCACCGAATGCGGTTCGCGACCCAGCGGTGCCAGCGTCTGCTCCAGTCGGTCCAGCGTCGCACCGGGCAGGCACAGCACCTGGCGGCCTTCGTTCAACAGCTGGATGCCGGTCAGGCGCAGCGTGCTGACCAGCACGATGGGCCGGCCGTAGTCATCGCCGTCTGGGGTCGAGCCACCGGTCAGCCCGGTGTTGGCCGCCTGCAGGATGATCGCGGCGCCGCCCTGCACCGCTGCCTGCAGCACGCGCCACAGTTCCAGCAGCGTCCCCGGTCGCACCACCGCCAGCACTGGGCCATCGCCGAAGCGGTAGCCGCGACGGAAGCGCCGCGTGGCCTTGTCGCCGGTCAGTACATGGCGATTGCCGACCGCATCGCGCAACTGTGCCAGCACGGCGTCGTGGCCGCTCATGGCAGGCTGACCAGCGAATCGCGGCCGATGTCGGCGATGCGGCGCGCACCGGTCAGGGTCATCGCCACGCGCATTTCCTTGGCGATCAGGTCCAGCAGGTTGGCCACGCCGGCCTCGCCCTGCGCGGCCAGCGCATAGACGAAGGCACGCCCCAGCAGCACGGTATCGGCCCCCAGCGCCAGCATGCGCACCACGTCCAGGCCGGTACGGATGCCCGAATCGGCGAGAATCTTCAGATCGCCCTGTACCGCGTCGGCAATCGCCGGCAGTGCACGTGCGGTGGACAGCACGCCGTCCAGCTGGCGGCCACCGTGATTGGAGACCACGATGCCATCGGCACCGAACTTCACCGCATCACGCGCGTCATCCGGGTCGAGGATGCCCTTGATCACCATCGGGCCCTTCCAGAATTCGCGGATCCACTCCAGGTCCTTCCACGAAATGGAGGGATCGAAGTTGCTGCCCAGCCAGCCGATGTAGTCCTCCAGCCCGGTCGGGTTGCCGCGGTAGGTGGAGATGTTGCCGAGGTCATGCGGGCGGCCGAACAGGCCCACGTCCCACGCCCAGTGCGGATGGGTGATGGCCTGGCCGATGCGGCGCAGCGAGGCATTCGGGCCGCTCATGCCCGAGTGTGCATCGCGGTAGCGCGCGCCCGGCACCGGCATGTCCACGGTGAATACCAGCGTGGTCACGCCGGCGGACTGTGCACGCTTCAGCGCATTGCGCATGAAGCCACGGTCGCGCAGCACGTACAGCTGGAACCACATCGGCCGCTGGATGGCCGGTACCACTTCCTCGATCGGGCACACCGACACCGTGGACAGGGTGAACGGGATGCCGCGGCTGTCGGCCGCGCGCGCCGCCTGTACCTCGCCGCGCCGCGCATACATGCCGGTCAGGCCGACCGGCGCCAGCGCCACCGGCATCGCCAGTTTTTCGCCGAACAGCTCGGTTTCCAGGCTCAGGTCGGACATGTTGCGCAGGATGCGCTGGCGCAGCGCGATGTCGGACAGGTCGGAAACGTTGCGCTTCAGCGTGTGCTCGGCATACGCGCCGCCATCGATGTAGTGGAACAGGAACGGCGGCAGCCGGCGTTCGGCAGCAGCACGGTAATCGGTGGAGGCGGAGATGATCATGGGGTCAACCGTGGGGGGAAGGCAGGCGCGAGGCCCGCGCACGCCGGGCTTCGTTGTCATCGAGGGTGCGCAGCGTGGTGTGCACGAACTCGAGGTGGGCATGCGCGGCGGCGCGCGCGCGTTCGGCGTCGCCGGCCAGCACCGCATCCATCATCTCGCGGTGCTGGTCGGACAGCGGCGAGAAGGTCCTCGCCGAGGTGTAGAGCTTTTCGCGGCTCTGCGAGATGTTGGTCTGCAGCAGTTCGAACAGGCCGCGCATCACCTGCAGAAGGACCAGGTTGTGCGAGGCCTCGGCGATGGACAGGTGGAAGGCCGCGTCGGCCTCGGCTTCGCCGGTGGGGTCGTCCTTACCGTGCGCGTCCATCATGGTCTGGAAGGCCTGTGCGATGCGCGCGCGGTCCTCGTCGGTGGCACGCAGCGCCGCATGCCAGGCGGTGGCACCTTCCAGCGCGTGGCGGATCTCCAGCACGTCGAAGCGGTATTCCGGGTCGCCCTGGAACAGCGGCAGGTACGGCGCCAGCGGTTCATCCAGCGCCTGCCGCGCGCGTGCCGCAGGCTCGGCCACGTAGGTGCCGCCACCGACGCGTGCGGTCAGCAGGCCCTGGCTGGCCAGCTGCGCGATGGCCTCGCGCAAGGCCGTGCGCGAGACCCCCAGCTGCACCGCCAGGGTGCGCTCTGCGGGCAGCCGGTCACCCGGCTGCAGCCGTTGTTCCTGCACCAGGCCGCGCAGCTGCGCGGCCACCTTGTCGGAAATACGTTGCGTGCTCATGGCGCCATTGTGGCCCGAAGCGCGCAGCGGGTGGTCGGCCAGCCGCGCATGGCTCAGGGAATCATCCAGGTCAGCCAGTAAGCCTGGGCCAGGGTGATCAGGCCGACCATCGTGGTGAAGATCAGGCTGTGCTTGACCGTGAAGCGGAACAGATCCGACTCCTTGCCGGCCAGGCCGACCGCCGCGCAGGCAATGGCGATCGACTGCGGCGAGATCATCTTGCCGGTGACACCACCGGTGGTGTTGGCCGCCACCAGCAGCACGTCGGACACGCCGATCTGCTGTGCGGTGGTGGCCTGCAGTGCCGAGAACAAGGCATTGGACGAGGTGTCCGAACCGGTCAGGAACACGCCGAGCCAGCCCAGGAACGGTGAGAAGAACGGGAACGCGTCGCCGGTATGCGCCAGCGCCAGGGCCAGCGTGGCAGACAGTCCCGAGTAGTTGGCGATGAAGGCGAACGCCAGCACCATGCCAATCGAGTAGATCGGCATGCGCAGCTCACGCACGGTCTCGCCGAAGGTCTGCAGCGCCGAACGGGCCGGCATGCGCAGCGCGATGATGGCGATCAACGCGGCCAGGATGATCGAGGTACCGGTGGCCGAGAACCAGTCGAATTTATAGACCGCCTCATAGCTCAGCGGCGCATCCACGATCGGTGGCATCTTCTGCACCAGCTGATCCAGGCCCGGCACCGGGATCTTCAGCACCCAGCCTTCCAGCGGGCCGCCCGCCGCGAACAGCGACTTGAACGGCTTGATGCTCCACAGCGTGACCATCGCGGTGAGGATCAGGAACGGCGACCATGCCCTGGCGATCTGGCCGACGCTGTGGCGCGGTGCCTCCAGTGCCTGTGCGGCCGCCTCGGCGCTGGTTTCGGTGTCGAAACGGAAGATCCGTACCGGCTTCCAGCGGCGCAGGAACAGGGTAAGGCACACCAGCGACGCCAGCGAGGCGGTGATGTCCGGCAGCTCCGGGCCGATGAAGTTGGAGGTCAGGTACTGCGCGATGGCGAACGAACCACCCGCAACGAGCACCGCCGGCCAGGTCTCCTTGATACCCCGCCAACCATCCATGATCGCCATGATCCAGAACAGCACGATGATGGTCAGGAACGGCAGCTGGCGACCGGCCATCTGGCCGATCTCGAATGCATCCAGGCCGGTGACCTGCCCGGCCACGATGATCGGAATGCCCATCGCGCCGAACGCTACCGGCGCAGTGTTGACGATCAGGCACAGGCCGGCGGCATACAGCGGCTTGAAGCCCAGCCCGACCAGCAGCGCCGCGGTGATCGCCACTGGCGCACCGAAACCGGCCGCACCTTCCAGGAAGGCACCAAAGGCGAAGCCGACCATCAGCATCTGCAGGCGCTGGTCTTCAGTCACCGACAGGATCGAGGCGCGGATGATGTCGAACTGTCCGGTCTTGACCGAGACCTTGTAGAGGAACACCGCGCCGATGATGATCCACGCGATCGGCCACAGGCCGTAGACGAAGCCGAAGCCGGCCGCGCCCAGCGCCTGGGGCAACGGCATGCGGTAGAACAACAGGGCCACGCCGAGTGCGATGGCCACGGTGATCGTGCCGGCCAGCCAGCCCTTCATGCGCAGCACGGCCAGGGCAACGAAGAAGAACGCGATCGGCAGCAGCGCGATCAGGCTGGACAACCACAGGTTGCCGGCGGGGTCGTACAGGTGTTGCCAGGGCTGCATGAAGACTCTCGACTGGAAACGGAAGGGGCCCACCGCAGGCGGTGGGTCGCCGTGGCCGCTGATCATTGGTATTACCATTAATGATTGCGATCCGACCACTTGCGGCGGATTTAACCGCCTCTCCGACGAAGAGCCTATTAGACCATAGGGCTAGCCTTCATATTGGTCCGACCATTATGGACTTGCTGGTAGTGCCGGCTGCTGGCCGGCAACTCGACCTTCCCTACGAAATCCGCTTCTCCAACCGCCGCATCACCGCCAGCACCAGCACGCACAGCACGCTGACCCCGATAGCGATCACGTACTTGCTGATCCCCACCGCGATGCCGATGGCCGCCGCCATGATCAACGAGCTGGCCGTGGTCAGGCCGCTGACCTGGTCCTCGCGTGACCCACGCAGGATGGTGCCAGCGGCAACGAAGCCGACACAGGCGACCACCGCTTCGATCAGGCGCACCGGATCAACCTGCAGCAAGTCGCGGTAGCGCTCCTGCTGGAAATGCTCGGCCACCGAGTCGCCAAGGCCGACGATCAACGCGGCGGCCCCTGCGATCAGCATGTGCGTACGCAGGCCAGCGGCGTGCTTGCCCATCTCGCGCTCGACGCCGAGCACGCCGCCGAACAGCATCGCTGCGGCAACGCGCAGCAGGATCGAGACATCCTGGGTAAGTTCCATGGGAAAGCTCCGGAATTTTCCCGGAGCGTCGCGCGGCGATTGTGGGACGGCGGTGAAGGCCATGGCACGCCTTCTTCACCGCCCGCTTTCATCCACGCATGGCGTGGATCTGCGGGCCGCATTCGCTCACTGCGCGAGGTAGCCACCATCGATGGCGTAGTACGTGCCGGTCGCGAACGAGGCATCGTCGCTGGCCAGCCAGGCTACCAATGCGGCCACTTCCTCCGGCGTACCCAGCCGCTTCAACGCATGCCGCCCTTCCAGCGTGGCGCGCACCTTCGGGTCCATCTTCTCCAGCAGCGGTGTGCTGATGAAGCCCGGGCCGACCGCGTTGACACGAATGCCGTCGGCCGCATGCTCCCAGGCGGCGGTCTGGGTCAGCCCGACCACGCCGTGCTTGGCCGCCACGTACGCAGTGGAACCGGCATAGCCCACCTGGCCCAGGATCGAGGCCATGTTGATGATGCTGCCGCCCGTGCCGGCCGCGCGCATGGCCTGGATCTGCGCACGCTGGCACAGGAACACGCTGGTGAGGTTGACATCGATCACGCGCTGCCAGCCATCGATAGGATAGTCACCGCTGGCGGCGGCCGGCCCGCTGATGCCGGCGTTGTTGACCGCCACGTGCAGGCCGTCGAGTTCCTTGATCGTGCGCTGCACCGCTGCCTCCACCGCCGCGTCGTCGGTGACGTCAAGCGCGATGCCGATGGTCTGTGTGCCGGTGCTGCGCAACTGCGCCACGGTGGCATCCACTGCATCCTGCTTGAGGTCCCAGACCGAGATACGGGCACCGGATGCGGCCAGCGTCTGGGCCACGGCCAGGCCGATGCCCGACACACCGCCGGTCACGATCGCGGTCTTGCCGGTGAGCTGGTAGTCAATCATCTGCGTTTTCCATATGCGGGGGTATCGAAGTGGCCTGCAACAGCCAACCCACCCACCTTACGCGCGCGCCCGTGATGGCCGGGCTGACACCGCGTCTCCAGATCGTTCCAGCCATGAAACCTCAACTGCAGTTTATGTATGGAATTACGTACGGATATGCGTGCAAAACGCCGGCGTATGCTCGTCGACATTTTCACTTTGGCCGTAATCGCCAATCGGTTTGACCTTATTGAAGTCAATAGCGCGCGAATCGCGGCGACAATGGGAAACGCTTCCAGTTTCTTCGACACCTTCAATTCAACCTGTGTTTGCGCAGAGCGATGTCCCGATATTTCACTTTTGCTGATTACCGCCAGTTCGGCGAACGCCATGGCTACGACTACCGGATCGAAGGGAGTGAACTGCGCGACGACCAATGGGCAGGGCGTGGCGACGTCCACGAACAGTCACTGCGCGGTGGCTTGGGCCTGATCGCCTCGGACGTGCACAACCGGTTCACCTACACGGCCACCGCTGTGCACGGTGCCGGCCTGACCATCCGCCTGATGCTGCAGGGCGAAGTGGATGTCCAGTTTCCTCATCGCAAGGGATTCACCCTGCGCGCCGGCACAGGCATGACCACCAGCCACCATGAACCAGTGTCGATGGCCGGACTGCATCCCGGTGGCAGCCACCTGCGGGGGGTCAGCTTGAGCGTACCGGCCGATCTGGACGTGGACATGCTGCGCCTGCCGGCACTGCAACGGGTCCTTCATTCCCCTCTGCAGTGCCGTCACTGGGCCATTCCGCATGCCTTGCTGCCGACGCTCGCCCAGTTGTTCGACAGCCCCTGGCAGGACGACATCGATGCGCTGTGGCGCGAAGGCGTGGCCCTTCAGGTGTTGGCCGTCGGCCTGCAGGCCCAGGATATGCAGACCGAGCATGTACGCACGCTGCGCGCCGGCCAGCGCGAGCGACTGGAGCGCGTGCGCAGCTACCTGCATGACGACCCCAGCCATGCCCACAGCCTGATCGAACTGGCCCAGCTGGCCTGCATGAGCCCCAGCTCCTTGCGCCGCCATTTTGCCCAGCAATATGGAAGCTCGGTGTTCGACTACCTGCATGAGCAGCGCATGCGCCATGCCGAACAGGGCCTGCGCGAGAACGGATGGACCGTCGAGCAGGCTGCCGCCGCCAGCGGCTACCGCCCCCCCAGCAACTTCGCCGCCGCGTTCCGCAAGCGCTTCGGCCTGGTCCCCAGCCGCTGGCGCACGGGCCCGTCGAAGGTGGGCTGAAGGCCCGGGCCCTGGCAGGTGTCGACCTTGGTCGACACGCTCCTGCGCCATTGCGGATGCCGGCCAGCGGCCGGCACTACCACGTGCTACCAGGCACGGCCCGGCGCCACCCTGCGGGCCTCAATACACCGGCAGATCGATGTAGCTGGCCTGCGCAGCGCTGTGCCACACGCGCTGCGTGGCCTTCTGGTAATCGCCTGGCTTGGCCAGGTAGATGTTCGGCACGTAGGTCTGCGGATTGCGGTCGTACAGCGGGAACAGGCTGGACTGCACCTGCACCATCACCCGGTGGCCCTTCTGGAACGTATGGTTGGCGTTGGGCAGATCGAAGCGATACGGCAGCACCTGGTTGGCGGCCAGCGGCTTCGGATCGCTGAAGCTCTCGCGGTAGCGGCCACGGAAGATCGCCAGCGACACCGGCAGCTCGTAGCCACCCATCTCCGGCGTGGACGCTTCCTGGTCCGGATACACGTCAATCAGCTTCACCACCCAGTCGCTGTCGGTGCCACTGGTCGAGGCCTGCAGGTGAACCACCGGCGTGCCGCCGATGCGCAGCGGCGCGGCCAGCGGTTCGGTGATGAAGGTCAGCACGTCCGGGCGACCATCGACGAAGCGCTGGTCCTTGACCAGCCAGGTGGTCCACATGTCGCGGTCACCGAAACGTACCGGGCGCGGCACGAACGGCACCGGCTTGGCCGGATCGGACACATACTCCTCGAAGTCGCCCTCGCCCGCCGCCGGTGCCTGGAACGCCAGCTTGCCCCCGGCGCGCAGGTACAGCGGCTTGCTGCTGGCAGCACAGCCCTTGTCGCAGCTGCGCGGCCAGCCCTTCAAGCGGTCCCAGTGGTTTTCGCCGGTGTTGTAGATCAGCACCGGTGGCGTATCGGCCTTCGGCGCGCCATCCACCAGGTACTGGTCAAAGAAGGGCTTGAGCACGTCGCGGCGGAACTGCAGCGCGGTATCGCCGTCGAACTTCAGCGCACCCAGTTCGCTGCCGCTGTAGTTCACCTGGCTGTGTCGCCACGGCCCCATCACCAGGTAATTGCGGTTGTTGCCGCTATCGCGTCCTTCCATCGCCTGATAGGCGTGGTTGGCACCCCACATGTCCTCCTGGTCCCACAGGCCCTGCAGCCACATGGTCGGCACCTTCAGCGGTGTCTTTGCCATCACCGCGTCCAGCGCCTGGCCCTGCCAGAAGCCGTCATAGGCCGGATGCTCGACCAGCTTCTTCCACCAGGTCAACTGGTCCACGCCGGTGAAACGCGCGTAGTCGCCTGCCGAGCCGATGCGCAGGAAGGTGCTGTAATCGTCGTAGCCGAGGCTGGGCAGCGGCGTACCCTTACCGCGCTTCTCGGTCTGCATGGCGAAGTAGTTGAAGTTGACCTGGCGGAACGCACCGTAGTTGAGCCAGTCGTCACCCATCCAGCCATCGACCATCGGGCTCTGTGGTGCGGCCACTTTCAGTGCCGGGTGCGGGTCGGTCAGCGCCATCACCACGGTGAAGCCCTCGTACGACGAGCCGAGCATGCCGACCTTGCCATTGCTCTCCGGCACGTTCTTCACCAACCAGTCGATGGTGTCCCAGGCGTCGGTGGAATGGTCGACCTGGGTGTTGTTCAATGGCCCGCGCAGCGGCCGGGTCATCACGTAATCGCCTTCGGAGCCGTACTTGCCGCGGATGTCCTGGAACACGCGGATGTAACCGCCGTCGACGAACACCTCGTCGCCCTGCGGCAGCAGGTCGCGCATGCGTGGCGAATCACTGCGGCTGGCGCGGCCAGCGGCATCGTAAGGTGTGCGGGTCAGCAGGATCGGCGCGTTGCGGGCACCCTTGGGCACCACGATCACGGTATACAGCTTGGTACCATCACGCATCGGCACCATCACCACGCGCTTGTCGTAGTCACGACCGACATCGGGGGCAACGAACGGCTTGCCGCTGATGTCCGGGGTCATCGGCGGGGTATCGGCGGCCAGCACGGTGCTGGACAGGCAAAGGGCAATGGCTACAGCGACGGCACGCACATGCATGGACAACCCCTCCCGGCAGGAAAGCCCCAAGCCTACTCCTGCCTGGCGCCGTGAAGTGTGTGCAGGCTTTGCATTCTTCGGTGGATGCAGGCAGGACTGATGGCACATGTGCGGCTCGACGGGCACGCATCGATCTGGCCGTTGTAGAGCCGAGCCCACGCTCGGCTGGGGCCACCGCAACCTCCGAAGAGCAGCCGAGCGTGGGCTCGGCTCTACAGCATCAGGCTGCCGTCACCTCATGCAGCGCCAGCCAGCACCAGCGCCCCTGCTCGTGCCTCAGTACCGCCAGCGACTCCCGCCATGCGGGTGCGCCGCCGTCGACCGAATGCCCTTCGCGATAGCGCAGCACCGCCAGCGGTGATGGCGCTTCCACCGCCTGCACGGCGTCGATGGAAATCTGCAGTCCTGGACGCGCGCCATGACCGCCCGCGAACAGTGCCTGCACGGCCTTCCGGTCCAGCCTGCGACCCGCGATGCCCACCATGCTGAAGTCTGCACAGAAGTGCGCCATCAGATCCTCCAGCGCATCGGCGCCGACATCGGCACGGAACCAGGCCTGCAGCTTGTCGTGCAGGAGGTGGATTTCATGTTCTGCACTGATGTCCATCAAGCATTCTCGGGTTGGGAAAGGGAAACTGCGTCCGACCGGCGCAGCAGCGTCATCGGCAACAGCGTCATTGCAGCGGCCAAACCCAGCGCCACGCTGGTGGCGCGTGCCGGCAGCCATTGCATGGCCAATGCCAGCAGCAGTGCGATGGCGGCGGTGCCGAGGCAGAAGCTGAGCTGGCGGTTGAGGTTCCAGAGTGCACTGGCATCGCCCAACGCCTCACCTTCCACGCCATGGAAGGCCAGCGTCTGCGCGGTGCTGCTGCACAGGCTGCCGCCGGCGCCCATCAGCGCGAACAACAATCCAGCCAGCACGAAGGACGGCTGTGGCAGCAGCGCCATCAACAGCAGGCCGCTGGCCTGCAGCAGCATGCCCGTACGTAGTACCGTGGCCGGGCCGAAGCGAGCCAGCAGGCGCTTGCTGGCCGTGATCGCAGTGGCCGAGGCCAGCGCCCACGGCAGCATCAGCGCGCCGATGCGTGCCGCGCTGTAGCCGGCCTGGTGCAGCTGCAGGGTACTGACCAGTTGGCTGCCGATGAACACACCGGGTACGGCGAGATACACTAGCATCGCCAGCCGCAGCCCGCGATGGGACAGCAGCGACCAGCGCAGCAGTGGCTGCGCCTGCTGACGTGCATGCCGCAGGTGCGCCGCCGCCAGCAACAGCGCGGCCAGCAGCAACACGGCACCTGCACCGCGATGTCCCGATTCGCCCAGCCAGGTCAACGCCAGCAGCAGCGCGCCCAGCGCCATCATCGCCGTGGAGAGCGCATAGGCCTGCAGGCGCGGCGCACTGCGCGCGCCATCAGCCGGCATCCAGGCCAGCACCAGCCCGATCGCCACCACCGCCAAGGGCAGACTGGCCCAGAGCACACCGCGCCAGGACAACCACTGCACCAGCAGCCCGCCCAACGCGGGCGCCAGTGCCGGCACCAGCAGCGCCACCAGCAGGATGCGCCGGGTCAACGCGCCACGCTGCTCGGGCGTGCACTGGCGGTAGGCCGCGGCCTGCGCCACTGGAATCAGCAGGCCGCCGGCCAGCCCCTGCAGCAGGCGCCAGCCCAGCAGCCAGCCGATACCCGGCGCAGCGCCGGCCATCACAGCGGCAGCCGCGAACAACAGCAACGCCACCAGCAGCAAGCGACGCTCGCCGCAACGCGCAGCCAGCCAGGGCGCCAGCGGAATCACAACGCTCAGCCCCAGCATGTAGGCCGTGCCAACCCAGGCCAGGGTACCGACATCAGCGTGCAGTTCCGCTGCCAGTGCCGGATAGGCCACCGTCGCGATGAACATGTTGACCAGATCCAGGGCGAACACCAGCAGGAAGATCGCCTCATGGCGCAGGCGGGGGGGCGGCATCGGCGGCGCTCCAGCGGAGAAGTCGCCAGCATGCCGTGCGGGCCTTGTTGGAAAAACACGACGACAGCTGCAACACTGTCAAATCTATTTTGACAGTGGATCGCCATGGTCAGCCTCGACCGCTTCGATATCTTCCGCGCCGTGGTCGAGGCCGGCAGCCTGACCGCCGCCGCCGATCGCCTCGGCCTCAGCCGCGCGGTGGTCAGCTTCAACCTGAAGCGGCTGGAACAGGAGCTGGGCGTGGCCCTGCTGCTGCGCAGTACCCGCCACCTGGCCCTGACCGAGGCCGGCGAGCAGTTCCTGCAACATTGCGTGCAGGCACTGGATGCTGCGCAGGCGGCGATCGATGCCGCGCGCCGCGACCAGCACCAGCTGCAGGGCGTGCTGCGCCTGACGACCACGCCGGAGTACGCCCAGCTACGCCTGATTCCCGCGTTGGAGGCGTTCCGCGCGCAGCACCCGGCCCTGCAGCTGCACCTTTCAACTTCTCCAGCGCCAGCGGACCTCATTCCCGAACGCTTCGACCTGGCGATTCGCCTCGGCCGCCTGCCGGACTCGGGCCTGCACGCCAATGAACTGGAACGGCATCCACTGTGCGCGGTAGCGGCGCCGTCACTACTGGCGCGCCTGCCCTCTGCCGATGCGGCCGATGACCCCGTGCAGCTGGGCACCCTGCCCCGCCTCGGCTATCCGCGCCTGGCCGATGTGCCGGTGGTTGCACCTGACGGCAGCGATGCCCTGTTTGCCACCAACCCGGGCAACGCGGTGGTACGCGTGGATGGGGCCAGCAGCCTGCGCGCTTTCGCCGTGGCCGGCGCCGGGGTCACCGTGCTGCCACGCTGGCTGATCGAGGACGACCTGGCCCAGGACCGGCTGCGCCCGGTACTGCGCCAGCACCGTTTCCCGCAGCAGAGCGTGTACGCGGTCTATCCGCACAGTTCGCAGTCTTCACCGAAGGTGCGGCAGCTGATCGATTTCCTGCGCAGGTGGTTTGGCAGCGCGCCCGGGTGATGACGGCGTCCGCCGGGCGCGGCGTTCTGTAGAGCCGAGCCCACGCTCGGCTCCGTTCTACAACAGCCGAGCATGGGCTCGGCGCTACAGTAGATATCCGGTAGCGCCGGGCCGTGCCCGGCGAGCGCAGCGGCAATCTACAACGGACACGGCCCCTTACGGGGCCGTGTCTTCAAGCATCAGCGCAGCACCTGTTCCACCAGCTGCACGTCCACGCTCTGCAGCGGCTCGGCCGCATTGCGCGACAGCTGCACCTGGTAGGTGCCGCCGTCGATCTTCCACTGGCGGGCCTGCGCATCGTAGTGCGCCAGCGTCTTCGGCTCGGCTTCGATGCGGATGCGGCGCTGTTCGCCCGGCTGCAGGCTCACCTTGTCATAGCCGATCAGGCGGATCGGCGTGGTGCTGCCGGCCGGCAGCTTCAGGTACAGCTGGGCCACGTCGGCACCGGCGCGCTTGCCAGTGTTGCGAATGTCCACGCTGGCGACCAGGCGCGAACCTTCCACGCTCACCTTGAGGTTTTCATAGGCGAACGAGGTGTAGGACAGGCCATGACCGAACGCGAAGGTGGGCTTCAGGCCCTTGACCGCCATCCACTTGTAGCCGACGTTGGCGCCTTCGATATCGAAATCGAACACATCACCGAACGGCTTGGCCGGCTTGAAGCCGAGGCCATCGATATGCGGGCGCGGCAGCTGCGATTCGTCCGTCACCCAGGTCACCGGCAGGCGGCCCGACGGATTGACCTGACCGGTCAGCAGCGCGGCGATGCCTTCGCCGCCGCGGATGCCCGGGTACCAGGCCTGCAGCATCGCTGGCACCTGCGCCAGCCAAGGGGTGCGCACCGGGCCGTTGGTTTCCAGCACCAGCACGGTCTTCGGGTTTGCCGCGGCCACCGCCGAGATCAGGGCATCCTGGTTGTCCGGCAGCTGCATGTCCGGCAGGTCCACCGATTCGGCGGCCCACTGGGTGGCGAACAAGATGGCCACATCGGCCTGCGCTGCGGCCCTGGCCGCAGCGGCGGCATTGGTGCCGTCCACATACTCGATGGTTGCGTCCGGACGCGCCGCACGCAGCGATTCCAGCGGCGAGGACGGGTGGAAGATCACCGGGCCCGGCCAGGTGGTCGGCATCACGCCCGGCACCGCATTGGTGCCCTTGGCGGTGACGCCCACCATCGACGAACCACCGCCGCCGATCACGCCCTTGTCGGCATGGCCGCCGATGATGACGATGCGCTTCACGCTGTCGGCCAGCGGCAGCAGGTTGCCCTCATTGCGCAGCAGCACGCTGCCCTCTTCCACCGTGCGCTGGGCGACGGCGAAGCCGGCCTCGGCATCGACCTTCTGGTGCTGCGGCGGGTTGTCGAAGTTGCCATGCAGGAACATCGTGCGCAGGATGCGCGCGACCATGTCATTCAGGCGCGCCTGCGGCACCACGCCGCCATGCACGGCCAGGCGCAGCGGCTCGTCGAAGAACACCGCGGCGTCGAACACTTCACCGGCCGACTGCTGGTCCAGGCCGGCCAGCGCCGCCTTCGAACCGCTGTGCACGCCGCCCCAGTCGGACATCACGAAACCGGGGAACTTCCATTCCTGTTTCAGCACCTGGTTCATCAGGTAGCCGTTCTCGCAGCCGTAGGTGCCGTTGATCTTGTTGTACGAGCACATCGCCACGCCCGGGCGACCGGCTTCCAGCGCGATCTCGAAGGCCAGCAGGTCCGATTCGTGCATGGCCTGTTCGCCGATGCGCACGTCGTGGAAGTTGCGCCGGGTCTCCATGTCGTTCAGCGCGAAGTGCTTCATCGAGGAGATCACGTGCTGGCTCTGCACGCCCTGGATCAGCGCGCCGACCATCGAACCGGCCAGCAGCGGGTCTTCACCGGCGTATTCGAAATTGCGGCCGTTGCGCGGGTCGCGCTGCAGGTTGACGCTGCCCGACAGCAGGATATTGAAACGCTGCTGCCATGCCTCGCGGCCCATGGTCGCGCCACCGGCGAAGGCCACTTCGCGGTTCCAGCTGGACGCGGTGGATGGGCCTGAGGGCATTGCCGTGGCGAAATCGCCCGGACGAATGCCGCCCGGATTGGTCACGCCGACGCCGGCATCGGCCGACTGCTGCGACGGAATGCCCAGCCGCGCCACGCCCGGCACGAAACCGGCCGAACCGACCGCACCTTCCGGCAGTGGGCCACCGTCCTTGCCCAGCCCGAAGTAGCTGTGCAGCATCTGGAACTTCTCATCCTCGGTCATCGCCTTCAGCAGCAGCGCAGCGCGCGCATCGGCGTTGAGGGCGGTGTCCATCCATGGCCTTTCGCCGTGCTTGTCGGCGGCATAGGCCAGTGTCAGCAGGGTGGCGCGCAGGGTGCTGCCCTCCACCTTGAACGGTGCGCTGCTGGCGGCCTGGAAACCGTCGCTGAAATAGCTGGCATCCGCTTCCAGCGCCACACGCGCCGGATCGAAGCCGGCGGCCTTGGCCGATTCACCGGCCACTGCGCCGAGCAGCACCGCCGGTGCACCCAGCCGCGAACGGGTGACCAGCGCCGGCAGCTGCGCGGCACCTGCGCCGGCGTCGGTATAGACCGCCACGGTGTGGCGGCCATCGTCCAGGCGCAGGTAGTTCAGACCCGGCTGGTCCGGGCCGGATTCAGCGGCGATCGGCAGCCGGGTCAGCACGGCCTGGCCGCGTTGGGTCTGGCCATCGTCCTTGCCCGCAGCAATGAAGCGGTATTCGTAACCCAGTCCGTCGGCCAGCACCTGCAGCGGATCGACCTGGCCAATACCGCGCTGCACCTGGCGCACGCTCACCGCGTCCACCTGCAGGGTCTTCAGCTGGGCGGCCAGGGCCGGCATCGCCTCGGCGGTCGGGGCCTGTTCCAGGGTCAGCACGGTGAACGCGGCAGGGTCGGCCCAGGCCGGGGCGGCCAGTGCGACAGACAGGGCCAGGGACAGTGCAAGCGGCTTTGTAAACGTTTTCATCGGCAGGCGTAATTCCGTTGCCAAGGCAATCGGTCCAGGGAAAGTGCCGCCGAAGGGTGCAGCGTTCATGCCGCGCAGGAATTGCCAGGCAACCTCCCGCAGGCCGAAGGACGGGCCGGTCTGCGCCTGGGACCCTCCTCCCGGCGTGACAACCTGCCTGTCCGGGCCGCGCAGGGCGACCCAATCCTGTGAAGATTGTGCGAGGGTGTTCACACCTGTCAACAGGACCTAAGTCACAGAGGCAACCCGGCCAGCGGTTATCAGGCCATCACCGGCGGTCATCAGCAGGCCGCGTGGGGCTGCCGATAATGAGGTGTCACCGGCCCTGGACCCCGCCCATGAACATACACCGCGACTTCGATCATCTCTGGCGTGACCGCTGTGATACCTCCACCCAGCGCAGCCCACGCGTGCTGATCCGGGTATTCGTTGCCCCTGGCGAACTGGAGCGCAGCGTGGCGTTCTACGAGCAGTTGCAGGGTGTGGTGGCCGATGCGGGCTTCCCGTTTCCCGATGCCGGCCTACGCCTGGCGATGGTCGGTGCATTCCTGCTGATCGAAGGTTGCGATGAGGCGCTGGCGCCATTCACTTCGACCACGGGGACGCTGCTGGTCGATGACGTTCGGCCTTATCACGACAAACTGGTCGCCGCCGGTGCCGAGATCATCTTCCCGCTGCAGGTGGTGCCGACCGGGGCGGCGTTCAATGCGGTGCATCCCGATGGCACGGTGGTCGAGTACGTGCATCACCGGCCGGATCCGCACGGGCGGTGAGGGCGCGGCCGGGCGGCGCCGGTACCCGCAGATTCGACAGTTCCCTGCACGGCCTGCTGTAGAGCCGAGCCCATGCTCGGCTGCTCTTCGTTCAACTGTCGGAATATTCGATTTCGATGGAGATTCATCCACGCATGGCGTGGATCTACAATCCCTCCATGTCCTCCCCCGCCCTGCCCTGGAACGGCACGTTGCTGCTGGATGCGCACGCCGCCGTGCTGCACGGCCATGCTGGTGACAGCGCTTTGCATGCGCACTACGCCCATCAATTGCTGCTGAGCGACGGTACGCCCTGGCACGTCGAGATCGATGGCGTACAGCAGCAGGGCCAGCGGCTATGGCTGCCTTCGTTCCAGCCGCACGCGATCCTGTCGGCACCGGAAGCAGGCTGCACGGTGTTCCTTGAGCCGGCGCATGCCGACCTCGAACAGATCCAGCAGCACCTGCACGTGCTGCCCGGCACTGCGATGGAACTGCAGGACTGGTTGCCGCGATTGAGCCGCGCGCAGCCATTGGACCGGCGGGTGCAGGCAGCGCTGGCCCGCATCGCCCAGCACCTTCCGGGCCCGGTGCCGGCCGCCGATATCGCCGAGGCGGCGCACCTGTCGACCAGCCAGCTGCACCGGCGTTTCCAGTCCGAGCTGGCGGTGACCCTGCGCGGCTGGGTGCTGTGGCAACGGCTACGCACTGCGCTCACGCATCATCTGCGCGGGCACACCCTGACCGCCAGCGCGCATGCCGCCGGCTTCGCCGACCTGGCCCATCTCTCGCGCAGCCTGCGCCGCATGTTCGGCATCGGTGCCGCACAGCTGCAGGGCCTGCAGTTGCATGCGACCTGACACGGCCGATCACCCACGCCTGCGCAGGCCTTCGGGCAGCTCCGGCACCTCGCCATGCGGCAGTTCACGAAACGGCGCCAGCAGCTGCCCCGCGTAATCGCGTGGATAGTCCGGTTGGCTGCCGATGCCGAGATCGCATTGCTGCAGCCGATAACCGGGCGCATCGAAGGCGGTCCCCAGCAGATGATCCCATGCGGTCAGGAACAGGCCGAAGTTGACGTCACCGGCGGTACCGTAACGCATGTGATGGAAGCGATGCAGCGGTGCCCACGCCATCACCCGGCCCAGCACACCCAGGCGCATATCCACGTTGGAGTGCTGCAGCAGCAGCTGGATGGCGATGGCAAACGCCAGCACCGCCGCCACCGGCATCGGCAGGCCCAACAGCAGCAACGGCAGCACACCGCCCACCGCTTCGGCCGCCTGGTGCAGTGGGTGTTTCATCAGGCCGTTGAAGCCATACATGCGGGTCACGCTGTGATGCACCGCATGCAGGCGCCACAACCAGCCGATGCGATGGCTTGCGTAGTGCACCAGGGTAATGCCGAGATCGGCAGCGATGATCGCCACCAGTACCTGCAGTGCGAACGGCCACTGCAGCGGCCAGACCTGCCACGGAATGATCGCCGCCAGCAGCGGCACCGCCGCGATCGACAACAGGTTCAGGCCTTCGTTGACCAGCGCATGCAGGGTGTCACGCAGGCGGTCGCCATGATCGTGGTTGAACGCAGGATCGTACGGCCACGCGCGCTCGGCGGCGAACGAGAGCGCAATGGCGGCCGCCAGCAGGGCCAGCAGCCACAACGGATCGCCATGGCAGTGGCCGACCCAGACGACGGCAGTGGCGACGAACCCCAGCAGGAACAGCGGGGCATACAGGCGGAGCATCCAGTGCTTCATGAGCAACCCGGGAAGTGAGGGGCCTGCATGCTGGCGTGGCGTGCGGGTTGCTGGCTTGAACAAACGGCGCAACCCTGCCGCACCGCGTTTCCCACATCCACGCATGGCGTGGATCTACAATGGCGCCCTCATCGCGCCCGGGACCGGCATGGATTCCTTCAACCTGATGCGTGCCTTCCGCCGCATCGTCGAACGCGGCGGGCTGGCCCGCGCCGCCGAAGACCTGGGCATGTCGCCCGCCGGGCTCAGCAAACAGCTGCGCACGCTGGAAGCGCATCTGGGCGTGGTACTGCTGCAGCGGACCACGCGGCGCATGAGCCTGACCGAGACCGGCCACGCCTATTACCGCGAATGCTGCCGCCTGCTCGACGAACTGGACGCATTGGAACGTGGCATCGCCGAGCAGCGTGGCGAGGTGACCGGGCGCCTGCGCGTCAATGTGCCGCAGTCGTTCGCGCTGAGCACGCTGTCGCCGCTGCTGCCCCGCTTCCTGCAGCAGCATCCGCAGCTGTCGCTGGACCTGGTGATGGAAGACCGCCTGCTCGATGCAGTCGGCGAGGGTTTCGATGTGTCGCTGCGGCTGCGTGCCGAGCTGGATGATTCACGCCTGGTGGCACGCCGGCTGGCCTCGCTGCAGCAGGTGCTGTGCGCGGCGCCGTCCTACCTGCAGCAGCATCCGGCGCCCCAGGCAGTAGGCGATCTGCAGGCCCATAGCGTGCTGGCCTACAGCCTGTCCGACTCACCGGGCAGTTGGCCGCTGCTCGGCCCGGATGGCCAGGTGACGATCACCCTGCCGGCACGCGTGACCGTCAACAACAGCCTGCTGCTGCGTGACCTGCTGGTGGCCGGCATGGGCATCGGCGCCCTGCCCTCGTTCCTGGCGGCACCAGCGCTGGCCCGTGGCGAACTGCAGCAGGTGCTGCCCGACCACCGCTATCCGCCGCGCTTCGTGCATGCGGTCTACCCCACCTCGCGCCACCTGCAGCCCAAGGTGCGTGCCTTCATCGACTTCCTGCACGCCGAGCTGCCCGGCTGCGCCGGCCTGGATTCGTAACCGCCAGCGAAAACTGAGCTGCCCACGGCGTGCTGTTTCGGCCACGCCGCGCTGCCTACTCTGCCGCCTCCCCTATCACCGATGGCAGGCAGATGTCTTCCGTTCCTTCCCCCGCCACCGCAGCGCCGGTGGTCGATTTCTTCCACGACGTGGTCTGCGGCTGGTGCTTCGTGCTGGCCCCGCGCCTGCAGCAGGTCTCGGCCGAACTCGGCATCCAGGTGCGCCACCGCAGCTTCGTGCTGCAGGACTCGCGCGCGCAGATGGTCGAGGTGTTCGGCTCGATGGAGCGCGCCAAGGCGATCATCCTGCGCCACTGGACCGACTGCGCCGCGCATGAAGACACCGCGCGCATCGATATCGAAGGCATGCGCGCACAGGACTTCGAGTATCCCTCCGGCTGGCTCGGCGCACTGGCCTGCCAGGCCGCAGGGCTGATCGGTGGCAATGATGCCCATGGCGCGATGTTCGACGCGGTGCAATGGGCGCACCTGCACCAGCACCGCAACATCGGCGACGCGGAAGTACTGCTGGATATTGCCGAATCGCTGGGCCATCCACGTGGCGCCTTCGCTGACCACATGCGCAGCGACGCGGTGCGCCAGCGCGTGCAGGCCGATCGCGCCGACGCTGCCGCGCTCGGCATCCGGTCCATCCCCACCGTGATCGGCGGCAACGGCCTGCGCCTGCAGACCCTGCCGCTGCCGCAATTGCGCCAGGCCCTGGCGCCCCTGGTCGCGGCCTGAGCCGCACCCTCCCCCACCCTGCAAGGAGATTTCCCCATGACCCCACGTACCCTGTCCACCGCGCTGACCCTGCTGCTGGCCGCCACCGCCGCTTCCACCACCGTATCCGCGCACGAACGCGTTCCCTCCGGCCAGCAGGTCGGCACCAGCCCCTGGGGGCCGGAGGACGAGATCGGCCGCCTCAACCTGATCACCGAAGCCTCGCGCGCCGCGATCCTGTCGCGGGTCAGCGGCGGCAAGGCCTATGACCTGGCCACCGAATACTACGTCGGCATGCCCAGCTGGCAGGATGCCGGCGACCCGCACTACCAGTTCTGGATGACCCACACCCCGCGCGGCACAGTGATGGACGATCCGATGGGCGTGGGCGAGGCCATGAACCTCACCCGCAGCTACACCGGCACCGCGTTCTCGATGTACAGCCACACCGGCACCCACATCGATGCGCTGAACCACTTCGGCATCCACGGGAAGATCTGGAACGGCTTCGAGGCCGACAAGCACCTCGGCGACCGTGGCTGGAATGTCACCGGCATCGAGAAGTTCCCGCCGCTGATCGCGCGTGGCGTGCTGATCGACGTGGCCGGCGCCAAGGGCGTGGACATGCTGCCGGACAGCTACCGCGTCACCCGCCAGGACCTGAAGGATGCGCTGGCACGCCAGAAGGTGAAACTGCAGCAGGGCGACGTGGTGCTGATCCGCACCGGCCGCATGCGCCTGTTCGAGCAGCCCAGGGCCTACATGGCCAACCCGCCGGGCATGGGCCTGGACGCGGCACGCTTCCTGGTCGAGGACGGCGGCGCGATGATCGTCGGTGCCGACAACCTCAGCTTCGAGACCTTCCCTTCGGAGGTGTCCGACGACTACGTGCCGCTGCACACCTACCTGCTGGCACAGCAGGGTGCGCCGATCATCGAGCTGGTGGCGCTGGACGAACTGGCCCGCGACAAGGTCTACGAATTCGCCTTCATCGGCGGCCCGCTGAAGATCCGCGGTGGCGATGCCGCGCCGCTGCGCCCGGTGGCGCTGCCGGTGCGCCCGTAACCAGGGGCATCCCCGGGTAGCAACGGGCCATGCCGGGTGGGTGCCGACCTTGGTCGGCACCGCGCTTTACCGCTATCCACGCATGGCGTGGATCTACCAGGCTGCGGCATGGATTTGCCGGGGCTCTCTCCAGTAGATCCACGCCATGCGTGGATGCTTTCCCCCTTCAGCAACCTGAAACCGGACCCTCCGATTTCATTAGTAATTCTACTTACAACGCGAGTAGCATGTCTGGTCTCAGCCCCTGATACCGGTCCGTCGATACTCGCGCCATGCCCGCCGTTTCCGCCCGTTCCTGCCGTTTCCAGCCCGCCCGGCGCCTCCCCTGGAGGGCTGACTGATGGGTGCCGTCGTCGCCCTCGACCGGCTGCTGGACGGGCGCCAGCTGTGGCGTGGCCCGGCCCGCCAGGGCCCCGCCAGCGACCATCTGGCCAGCGGCCATCCGGCACTGGATGCACGCCTGCCCGGCGGTGGCTGGCCGGCCAGCGGACTGTGCGAGGTACTGCAGGCGGTGCCCGGCGTTGGCGAACTGGCGCTGGTATGGCCGGCACTGGCCAGGCTGAGCCAGCGCGACCGCCCGATCGTCCTGGTCGCTCCGCCGTACCGTCCGCATGCCCCGGCCTGGGCCGCCGCCGGGCTGGACCTGGGCCAGTTGCAGATCATCCACGCCGCGCCGAAGCAGGCACTGTGGGCCGCCGAACAGTGCCTGCGCTCTGCGGCCTGCGCGGCGGTACTGTGCTGGCCGCATCAAGCCGACGACCGCGCCCTGCGCCGCCTGCAGGTGGCCGCCGACAGCGGCCAGTGCCTGGGCTTCGTGTTCCGCGAGGCGCAGGCCGCGCGCAATCCCTCCCCGGCCAGCCTGCGCCTGCAGCTCGACCACGGCCAGGTGCGGGTGCTGAAGTGCCGTGGCGGCCTGCCGCCGGCACAACCGTTGCCGCTGGCCATCGCCCACTGAGGACGCGCCATGCACTGGGCCTGCCTGTTGTTGCCGCAGTTGGCGCTGGACAGCGTGCTGCGCCTGCAGCCCGACCAACAGCGGCCCTTGGTGCTGCTGCAGGGGCCGGCACAGCGACGCGTAGTGCGTGCAGTCAGCCCGTCGGCACGCGCCGCGGGGTTGCGCCCGGGCATGCTGCTGTCGGCTGCACAGGTACTGGTGCAGGACATGCACCTGCACGACTACGACCCCAATGCCGAACAGCACACCCGGCAGCTGCTGGCCAGCTGGGCCTATGCCTACAGCTCGCAGGTCAGCCTCGATTTTCCGCATGCACTGGTGCTGGAAATCGGTGCCAGCCGCGCCCTGTTCGGTGACTGGCTGACGATCCAGCAGCGCCTGCGCAATGAACTGCACGAACTCGGTTTCCGCCACCGCCTGGTGGCCGCGCCTACCCCACATGCCGCGCGCGTGCTGGCCAACGTCCACGATGGCCTCGGCATCGATGCGCAGCAACTGCCGGCGGTGCTGGCGCAGCTGCCCCTGGCGCGCTGCGGCCTGCCCAGCGAGGCGGTGACGGTGCTCGGCCGCTCCGGCCTGCGCACGTTGGGCGCGGTGCTCAAGCTGCCGCGCGACAGCCTGGCCCGGCGCTTCGCCCCCGAGGTCCTGCAGCAGCTGGATGCATTGCGCGGGCTGCCCACCGCGCCATTGCGCTACTACCAGCCACCCGACCGTTTCGATGCGCGCATCGAATTCGAGTACGAGATCGAATCCAGCCAGGCCCTGCTGTTCCCGCTGCGCCGCCTGCTGCTCGACCTGGCCGCCTTCCTGTGCTCGCGCGATGGCGGCGTGCAGCGCTTCGACCTGCATTTCGAGCATGACCTGTTGCCGGCCAGCGTGCTGACCATCGGCCTCTTGGCGCCCGAACGCGATCCCGCGTTGCTGTTCGAGATCGCGCGCAACCGCATGGAAGCGTTCGCCCTGCCGGCCGGCAGCCGCGCACTGCGCCTGCAGGCCGAACAGCTGCCGCCGTTCGTACCCGCCGCGCGTGACCTGTTCGATACCCGTCCGGCGCAGGCGATGCCGTGGAACCAGCTGCGTGAGCGCCTGCGCGCGCGGCTCGGCGATGACGCCGTGCAGCCGCTGGCAGTGCAGGCCGACCATCGCCCCGAACGCGCCAGCGGCACCCAGCCAGCGGCCAGGCCACCGGCATACTGGCCACTGCGCCCCGGTTGGCTGCTGGACGCTCCACAGCCGCTGCGTGACCCGCGCCTGCGCATCATCGCCGGGCCGGAGCGGATCGAATCGGGCTGGTGGGACCAGGCTGACGCGCGCCGCGACTACTACGTGGTGGAAACCGCGCATGGCCAGCGCGGCTGGGCCTTCCGCGTGCGCAACGATCCGCATGCGCCGTGGATGCTGCACGGCTGGTTCGGCTGAGCCGCCATGCACAGCGAACTGCCCGGCTACGCCGAACTGCACTGCCTGTCGGCCTTCAGTTTCCAGCGCGGTGCTTCGATCGCCGAAGAGTTGTTCGCGCGCGCCGCTGGCCAGGGCTACCGCGCGTTGGCGATCACCGACGAATGCTCGCTGGCCGGCATCGTGCGCGCCTGGCAGGCAGCCAAGACCCATGGCGTGGCGCTGATCGTCGGCGCCGAATTCCAGGTCGAGGACGGGCCGAAGCTGGCCCTGCTGTGCACCGACCAGGCCGCCTATGCCGGGCTGTGCCAGTTGATCACGACCTGTCGGCGGCGGGCTGCCAAGGGCGAATACCGCTGCCTGCGCGACGATCTGCTCGGCCTGCCCGACGGTTTGTTGTGCCTGTGGCTGGACCGGCAGCCATCCGCCACCGATCTCGAGTTGCTGCGCACCGGCTTCGATGATCGGCTGTGGCTGGCGGTGGAACTGCACCGCGAACACGATGACGCACGCCGCCTGCAGCAGCTGCAGGCCTTCGGCGAACGCCACCGCCTGCCCCTGGTCGCCAGTGGCGATGTGCACATGCACGTGCGCCGCCGCCGTGCCCTGCAGGACACACTGACCGCGATCCGCCACCGCTGCAGCGTGGCCGAGGCCGGCTGGCGCCTGTTTCCCAATGGCGAGCGCCACCTGCGCCCGCGTACCGCGCTGGCCCAGCTGTATCCGCCCGAACTGCTGGCTGAAACCCTGCGCATCGCCGAGCGCTGCCACTTCACCCTGGAACAGCTGCAGTACACCTATCCGCGCGAGCTGGTGCCCGAAGGACACGATCCGGACAGCTGGCTGCGCGTGCTGGTCGAGCGCGGCATCCGGTGGCGCTGGAAAGGCGGCATCGAAGCGAAGCAACGCACGCAGATCGAGCACGAACTGGCGCTGATCAAGCAGAAGAACTACGCCTCGTATTTCCTCACCGTGCAGGACATCGTGCGCTTTGCGCGCAGCCAGGACATCCTCTGCCAGGGCCGTGGCTCAGCGGCCAACTCGGCGGTGTGCTTCGTGCTGGGCGTGACCGAGATCGACCCGGCACGCAGCAACCTGCTGTTCGAGCGCTTCATCTCCGCCGAGCGCGACGAACCACCGGATATCGACATCGACTTCGAGCACGAGCGTCGCGAGGAGGTGCTGCAGTACGTGTTCAAGCGCTACGGCCGCGAGCGCGCCGCACTGACCGCGGTGGCGATCAGCTACCGTGGTCGCAGCGCGATCCGCGACGTGGCCCGCGCACTGGGCCTGCCGATGGACCAGGTCAACGAACTGGGCGCGGCGATGGACCACTGGGGCGGCAACATCCCGCTGCCGGAAACCCTGCGCGAGCGTGGCTTCGATCCGGACACGCCGTTGATGCGGCGGCTGCTGGCACTCACCGCAGAGCTGATCGATTTCCCGCGCCACCTGTCGCAGCACCCGGGCGGTTTCGTGATTTCCGAGCATCCGCTGTCGACCCTGGTACCGGTGGAGAACGCGGCGATGGCCGACCGCACCGTCATCCAGTGGGACAAGGACGACCTGGATGCCACCGGCCTGATGAAGGTCGACTGCCTAGCATTGGGCATGCTCACGGCCATCCGCAAGTGCCTGGCGATGCTGAAACAGCATGGCCTGCACGAAGGGCGCATGGACGCCATCCCGCCCAAGGATGCGAAGACCTTCGACATGATCTGCGCCGCCGATACCATCGGCGTGTTCCAGATCGAATCGCGCGCACAGATGGCGATGCTGCCGCGCATGCAGCCGCGCACGTTCTATGACCTGGTGATCGAAGTGGCGATCGTGCGCCCCGGGCCGATCCAGGGCGACATGGTGCATCCCTACCTGGAGCGGCGGCGGATCCTGCGCGAACAGGGCCCGGAGGCACTGAACGATCCGGACCATCCGCTCTACCCACCGCAGCTGGAACGCGTGTTCGCGCGTACGCTGGGCGTGCCGTTGTTCCAGGAACAGGTGATGCAGCTGGCGGTCGAAGCAGCCGGCTACACGCCTGGCCAGGCCGATGCCCTGCGCCGTTCGATGGCCGCCTGGAAACGTCGTGGCGGGCTGGAACCGCATCGCGAGAAGCTGTTGGCCGGCATGCTGGAGAACGGCTTCAGTCGCGAATACGGCGAGCACCTGTTCGAGCAGATCAAGGGCTTCGGCGATTACGGCTTCCCGGAAAGCCACGCCGCCAGCTTCGCCCTGCTGACCTATAACAGCTGCTGGCTGAAATGCCACCACCCGGCCGCATTCACTGCCAGCCTGATCAACAGCCAGCCGCTGGGTTTCTACAGCCCCGACCAGCTGCTGCAGGACGCGCGCCGGCATGGCATCCGCGTGCTGCCGGTGGACGTACGCCACAGCGACTGGGACTGCACGCTGGACTTCAGCAGGGGGCCGGCGGCGATCCGTCTGGGCCTGCGCCTGATCGACGGCTGCAACGAAGATGCCGTGCAGGCCATCATGCGCGAGCGCGCGCGGCGCCCGTTCGACGACGTCGGCGACCTGTGCCAGCGCACCGCGCTGGACCGCCGCCAGCAAGGCCTGCTGGCCGATGCCGGTGCGCTGCGCGGGCTCAGCGGCCATCGCCATCGTGCACGCTGGGATATCTCCGGCGTAGAGAACCGGCTGCCGCTGTTCGACCAGGCCCGCGCCACCGCCGAAGCCCGCGTGGCGCTGCCCCTGCCCAGCGCCTGGGAGGACATGCAGGCCGACTACCGCAGCACGGGCACCACCCTCGGCCGCCACCCGATCTCGTTCCTGCGCGCGCAGCTGCGCAGTCGTGGCTGCCTGGATGCCGCACAGCTGGCCGGGCACGGCCACGGCCGCCGTGTGCGCATCGCCGGACTGGTGCGCATGCGCCAGCGCCCGCAGACCGCCAGTGGCGTTACCTTCCTCACCCTTGAAGACGAGACCGGCATGGTCAACGCCGTGGTCTGGCGCCACCTGGCCGACCGCCAGCACCGGGTGCTGGTCGACACCCAGCTGATGCAGATCGATGGCCGCCTGGAGCGCGTTGATGGCGTGCAGCATGTCATCGTGCAGCGCATGCACTGCCTGGATGAGCTGCTGCAGGGACTGCGCAGCCACAGCCGCGATTTCCACTGACGATACACATCGTCACACAACGAACTGGCCTTTGCCCGCCGGCATCCGCTATCGTCGGCCTATCCAAGGAAGGACGACCCGATGCCCCGTGTGCTGCTGCTGACCACCCTGGTGGTCTCGACCCTTGCCCTGCTCGTTTCCGGCTGGACCGCCTGGAGCCTGCATCGCAGCCAATCGCCTGAGCGGATCATCGAAGCGCGCGGCCTGGTCATCCACGATGGCACTGGCCAACCACGGCTGATCCTCGGCGCGCCGGTGCCGGACCCCCTCAGCAGGGGCCGTCCCCAAGGACCGCGTGCAACCGCGCTGTCCGGCCTGATCCTGCTTGGCCCCGACGGTTCCGAGCGCGGCGGTTATGGCACCAGCGACCGCGGCGGCGAAGCCCTGCTCACTCTGGACGATGCCACCGGCACCACCGAAGTCTTCAAGGTCGTCGCCAACCCGGACCGTGGCGCCAGCCTGATGGTCAAGCACCAGAACAATACCGGCGCCATGCTCACCTCCTGGCAGGGCAAGCCGGAGCTGATGTTCGTCGATGACAGTGGCCAGTCCTACTACGTGCGCCCCGGCGCCAACGCCGCGCCCTGATCTGCTTCTGTAGCGTCGAGCCATGCTCGACTTTGTTTCGCCCCTGTAGCGCCGAGCCATGCTCGGCTGCCGGCTATGTAGCGTCGAGCCATGCTCTGCTGCTTCTACCAACAGCAGCCGAGCATGGCTCGGCTCTACAAGGCGAAGTAGCGTCTAGCATGGCTGGGCGCTATACCCCACACACCGCCGCCAGGTCATCGGCCAGCTGCCGCAGCTGCGCCGACCCCAGCGCCGCGCAGGTGATGCGCAGGCCATGCCCTGGTGCAGCCACCGCAAACACTTCGCCAGCACGCACATGCCATCCGCGCGCAGCCAGCGCCAGTACCTGTGGATGGCTGTCGGCCGGCAACGGCAGCCACAGGTTCAATCCCTCCATCGGCAACGGCGTCGGCACGCCACGCGCGCGCAGCAGTTCCTGTAGCGACTGCAGGCGCTGCTGGTACCGCTCGCCTGCCGAGGCGATCTTCGCCCGCTGCGGCGCCGAGGCCAGCACCGAAGTGGCGGCATCCTGCAACAGATGACTGACCCAACCGATGCCGGACGCCAACCGCAACCGCAACCGCATCGCGGTCTCGTCATCACAGGCCAGCCAGGCCAGGCGCAGGTCGGGGCCAAGCGGCTTGGACAGCGAACGCAGCAGCGCCCAGCGCCGGCCATCCACCGGCAGTACCGAGTGGTAGGCCTGCTGCGAGAGCAGTGCGTAGTGGTCATCGATCAGCACCGCCACCTGCGGGTAGGCCGCCAGCAGCTGGCGCAACGCCCGTGCCCGCTTCGCATCCAGGCTGGCCCCGGTCGGGTTGTGCGCACGCGGGGTCAGCAGCACCGCGCGTGCACCGGCCTCCAGCGCCTGTCGCAGCGATTCAACCTGCATGCCATGCGCATCCACCGTCACCGGCAACGGCGCATGGCCCACGGCATTGAGCACATTGAGGCTGCCGAGGAAGCATGGATCCTCCACCGCGATGCGATCGCCCGGCAGCAGCCATGCCGCCAACAGGCGCTCGATGCCATCGACCGCGCCATGGGTCAGCTCCAGCGCGTACCCCTCGGGGCAATCCGCATCCAGCGAGGCGCGTGCCAACGCCTGCAACCTCGGGTCGACCGTGCCCACGCCATACAGCCGTGGCGCCGCCGGGGCCAGGCGCAGGCTGGGCAGCAGGCGAGGATCCGGGTTGCCACCGGCCAGGTCCTGCAGCGCCAACCCCGGCGTACTGCCCTCGCGCGCCAGCGTCGGCGGCAGGCCACGCACCACCGTGCCGCGTCGGCCCGCGGTACTGGCCAGGCCGGCCGCATCCAGTCGCTTGTAGGCAGCAGCCACGGTGTTGCGATTGACCCCCAGCTGATCGGCCAGTTCGCGCACCGGCGGCAGCACGCTGCCCGCCGGCAGGCGGCCCTTGCCGATGCCATCACGGATGCTGTCGAAGATCGACTCGGCGCTATGCCCGGTGATTTTCATTTTGTCCTATGCCAAAATAATTCTTGTCCTGTGCCAGTGTATCCCACCCTGGCCATCCTGCATTGGAGGTGCCCGCATGCCCCTTGCCGCCGCCGGCTGGCCCATCGCCCAGTCCGTTGAACAGATCGCCGCCAACCTGGTCACGGTGCGCCAACGCATCGCCGCTGCCTGCGCCCGCGTCGGCCGGGACCCGGCCAGCGTGCGCCTGCTGCCGGTCAGCAAGACCGTCGATGACGCCCGCATCCGCATGGCGGTGGCCGCCGGTTGCCGCGAGCTGGGCGAGAACAAGGTGCAGGAGGCGCAGCGCAAGGCCGAGACGATGGCCGATCTGGGCGTGCACTGGTCGGTGATCGGGCATCTGCAGACCAACAAGGCGCGCTACGTGGCGCGCTTCGCCAGCGAGTTCCAGGCGCTTGACAGCCTGCGCGTGGCCGAAGCGCTGCAGCAGCGCCTGCAGCTGGAAGACCGCACGCTCGATGTGTTCGTACAGGTCAACACCTCCGCCGAACCCAGCAAGTACGGTCTGGAACCCGCTGCCGTCGAGGCCTTTGTGCAGCAGCTTCCAGCGTTCGACCGCCTGCACGTACGCGGCCTGATGACGCTGGCCATCTTCACCCCCGAGGTCGAGCGCGTGCGTGCCTGCTTCGTGCGCCTGCGCGAACTGCGCGACCAGCTGCAGCGCACTGCACCTCCCGGCATCGACCTGTCGCAGCTGTCGATGGGCATGTCCGGTGACTTCGAAGTGGCCATCGAGGAAGGTGCCACCGTGGTCCGCGTCGGGCAGGCCATCTTCGGCGCACGCGCCACCCCGGACAGTTTCTACTGGCCCAGCAATGGAGCCCTGGCATGAAGCACGCAGTCGTCCTGCAACACGTCGCCTTTGAAGACCTCGGCACCCTGCAGCCTCTGCTGATGGCACAGGGCTGGCAGCTGCAGGTGCTGCAAGCCGGTGTCGACGCCCTCGATCCGGCCGAAGCCGCCGACCTGCTGGTGGTGCTGGGCGGTCCGGTCAGCGTCAACGACGTTGATCTCTATCCCTTCCTCGATGACAGCATCGCGCTGCTGCAATGTCGGCTGCAGCAGCAGCGGCCCACGCTGGGCATCTGCCTGGGCGCGCAGCTGATGGCGCGTGCACTCGGTGCCGACGTCGCCGCCAGTGGTGGCAAGGAGATCGGCTTTGCGCCACTGCTGCTCACCGATGACGGCCAGCGCTCGCCACTGCAGGCCCTGCAGGGCATTCCGGTACTGCATTGGCATGGCGAGGCGTTCGAACTCCCGGCGGGTGCACGCCGCCTGGCCAGCACGCCGGCCTGCCGCCACCAGGCCTTTGCCATCGGTAACCATGCGTTGGCACTGCAATGCCATCCGGAGCTGGACGCGCGCCAGTTCGAGCGCTGGCTGATCGGTCACACCCTGGAACTGGCGCAGGCCGGCATCGATCCGAACGACCTGCGCACGCAGGCGCGTCGCTATGGCGCGCCACTGGCCGCGGCCGCCACCGCGATGTTCGACCATTGGCTGCAGGACCTGCCGGAGCTACCGCGATGAACTACCGATTGCAGATTCACCGCGATGGCGCCTACTGGGGCCACTTCGACTGCAGCGGGCCTGATGCCCTGCAGCGCATGGACAGCATCGCCGCGCAGCTGCCTGCAGCCCAGGGCTTCCAGCTGAAACGGCAGAAAGGCATCAGCGAAGAGCGCATCCTGTCCAGCAATGCCGATGGCCTGCGCGTACTGGCTTCGCAGATCCTGTACCGCGACCTCTGACGATCATCACGGTAGTGCCGGCCGCTGGCCGGCACCCGACGGGGAACAGATTTGCCGGCACTACCCCCGGCTGTTCGCCCGCATGCGAGGCTTGACCCATGCTGACCCTGCAACGCGGCCGCCACCACGGACTGCTCATCGCACCGCGCTGGCCCTCCACCCGCATCCAGCTGGAAGAAGAGGTACTGCAACGCCTGCTCGACGCGCAGGCATTGCTGCCTGCCGGGCTGCGCCTGCTCGTCACGCGCGGCTTCGAACCCAGCCACAGCCGGCTCGGCAGCTTCCGTCGTGGCGTGCGTTGGCTCGGCATCGCAGTGTTCCGCGCATGCTATCCGCAGCGCCATGATGAAGTCGATGCCATCTTCGGCGCCAACGGCCACGACATCGATGGCCGTCATATCGATGTCTCAGTGGTATTGCACGGCAAGCGGCTACGGCTGCTGCCACTGGGCGTGTTCACCCCGCCGCGCTGGCAGCATCGTCGCACCGCCCGCCATGCCGAAGCGATCGCCCGGGTGAAGCGCAGCCTCCAGCACTGCGGTTTCGAGCTGCATCGCAACCCCACCGAAGCCCTGCAGATCCACTGCGATTATCGTCCGCGCTGACCTCGCAGTCGGCCATGCATGCCGCGCCTTGCGCTCATGGATGCAAATGATTCTCTTTTGCTGTAAGGTGCAGCCGCTGCCCTTGCCGCCGCGGGCTGTTCCCTTTCCCAGTTGTCGCCCGCCCCGTGTCCACGCCTGTCGAACCGACGGATGTCGCGCAGCTGTGCGCGGCCCACTACCGGCCGCTGCACGCCCATGTCCGCCGTAAACTCCCGCAACGCAGCGACGCCGATGACGTCGTCCAGGAAACCTGGCTGCGCGTCGTCAGAATCGCCGCCAGTGGCCTGCTGAGCAATGGCCGCGCCTACCTGTACCGCGTCGCCCACAACCTGATCGCCGATCATTACCGGCAACGCCAACGCCGGCGCGAAGACGCTCTGGATGACGCGCAGCTGCTCGCCATCGCTGATCCTTCGCCCCTTCCGGAGCAGCGCCTGCTCGATGCCGAACAGCTGCGCCACCTCGACGCGGTCATTGCCGCCTTGCCGCCCCGGTCGCGCCAGGTGTTCCTGCTGGCACGGGTGGAGCAGATGGCACTGGTAGAGATCGGCCGACAGCTGGGGATCAGCCGGCAGACCGCGCACGGCCATCTGCTGCGTGCGCTGGTCGCGCTGCAGCAGGTACCCGGCGCATGAGCCAGGAGGCGATCGCGCGCGAGGCCGCACGCTGGTGGCTGGACGGCCGCGACGGCGGCCGTGACGAGCGTGCGTTCAGCCAGTGGTACCACGCCGATGCGCGCCACGCCGCGCAGTACCAGCACCTGCAGGCGCTCTGGCTGGCCGGTGATGCAACACCCAGCCTGCAGCGGCACCAGCTCCGGCGGCAGCGCCGGCGCCTGTGCGACGCCGGTACGGCCGTGCTGCTGCTCTGTGCGTTCGGCCTGTATACCCACCAAGCCGCGCCACCGGCCGCGCAGACGATGCGGACGGCGGCAGGCGAGATCCGCGAAGAAGTACTGCCGGATGGCTCGCGCGTACTGCTCTCGCCCGGCAGCGAAGTCCATGTCCGCATCGATGCACAGCGCCGACAGCTGCAGCTGGAGCGCGGCCAGGCCTGGTTCCAGGTCAGCGCCGACGCTGCGCGACCGTTCCAGGTGCATACCCCGCACGGTACCGTCACCGCGTTGGGCACCGCGTTCGATCTGGCGGTACTGCGCGGCGACAGCGTGGTCACGGTCACCGAGCACCGCGTCAACGTGGTGTCCGGCAGCAGCACCCGCCAAGCATCCGAAGGGCAGCAGATGCGATTCGACGCGAAGGCATCCGCCACGCTGCTTCCAGCGGAGGGGGCTGCCCTGGCCTGGCGCGAGCGGCGCCTGCACTGGGTCTCCGCACCCTTGACCGAGGTCACCCAGGGCCTGGATCGCTGGCATGGCGGCCACACCTGGATCATCGGCGCACAGCTGCGCCAGCAGCCGGTCACCCTGCTCGGCAGCGCCGACGGCGCGGCGCGCAGCCGCGACCAGCTGGCCACACAGCTGCGTGTGCGCGTGCTCCGCCTGGGCGCGGGCGTGCAGGTGTGGCTGCCGCCACGCAAGGGACATCGCGATGCACCCTGACATCGGCCCTGCCGCTGCGTCTACCCAGGATGACGACGCGCTGCGTCAGCCCCTGGAGCTCCCGATGCCGTTTCACCGCCCCCTTGTCCTCGCCCTGTCACTGGCCTGCGCCATTCCGCTTCCACTGTTGTCGGCCAGCGCGCACGCGCAGACCGTCACGCGCCACTTCGATCTTCCTGCACAACCGCTGGCCAGCGCGCTGGATGCGTACAGCCGGCTGACCGGTGTCGATCTGGTGATTGGGGCGGCATTGCCGAGTGGCCAGACGGCACCGGCGCTGCGCGGACAGTTCGATGATGCGCAGGCGCTGTCGCGCCTGCTGGTCGGCAGCGGCCTGCGCCCCCGCTTCATCGACACACGCCGTGCAACGCTGGAACCGGCGCCGGCCGAACCCACCGACGGCAGCCGTCGAACCGGCCCGCTGCGCGTACAGGGCGATACCGCGCACGGCCCGGCACCGGGTGCCGGCGCCAGCCAATATGTACCGGCCACCGGCGATGGCTTCGCGCCCTCCGTCGGCAGCGAACGCGTAGCCATGGCCGAGCGCCAGGACGGCAACAGCCTGCTGCGCTCGATGCCCGGCACCCACAGCTTCCATTCGCGGAGCCAGCCCGGCCTGCAGGTCAACATCCGCGGCATGACCGGCGCCGGGCGGGTCAACACCATGATCGATGGTGTCACCCAGACCTTCCGCAACAACGCGGGCCATGGCTCCGGGGGGCCGTTCGCCTACGTCGACCCGTTCCTGCTGGCCGGCGTGGACGTGCAACGCGGTGCGGTCGCCGGTGGTGATGGCGCAGGCACGCTGGCCGGCAGTGCCAATTTCCGCACGCTGGATATCGGTGACCTGCTCGGTGAAGACCGTGACTGGGGCCTGCGTGCAGGCTACCGCCACGGCAACAACGGCTACGGCAATGGACGCACCTTCGCCGGCGCCTGGCGCCACAGCGAGGACGGCGGTGATCGCCAGTTCGGCCTGCTGGCCGCTGCCAGCAGCAGCCGCAGCAGCGAATACGCCACCGCGCGGGGGCAGAAGAACGACGCCGACCCGGGCAGCCAGCAGCCCAGCAGCTGGCTGCTGAAAGCACGCCTGCAGCCGAGCGACCAGCATCGGCTGGACCTGAGCCACATGCATTACGAAAACGACTTCTACCACAACTACCCGTGGCAGATTTCCGCACGCAACCAGCGCGCCAGCTACCACTACACGCCCTATTCGCCGTGGATCGACCTGCGCGCGACCTTTGCCAGCAACAAGACCCGGCTGTTCTATCCGCCCGTGGAGGATTCCAGCTACATCGGTCGCCGCACCCACAGCAGCCTGAGCAGCTGGACCCTCGACAACACCAGCCGCTTCGATATCGGCGCGCTGCAGGCCCGCTGGAACACCGGCATCAAGCACCAGTCGGATATCCATGTGGCCGACACCCCCACCCTGCGCGGCGCCAACCCGCAGGGCCGCAGCCAGCTGGACAGCGTGTTCAACACGCTGGAACTGCAGTACGACGTCTACGCGCTGACCGCAGGCCTGCGCCAGGACCGCTTCGGCATCCGTGGCCACATCCCGGTGTGCTCGGATGTCCCCGGCCAGTGCGCGGAGATCAATGGCGGCGGCATCGACGTGCGCCGCACCCAGCACGCGCTCAGCCCCAGCCTGGCGGTTTCATGGCAGGCCACCGACTGGCTGCAACTGTTCGCTGAAGTCTCGCGCACCTCGCGGCCGCCACGCGTCCAGGAGATGTTCTTCGAGAAGATCCCACTGGAAGGCATCAGCGATGCCGATGGCGTCGGCGCCAACCCATTCCTGCGCCGCGAGCGCTCGCGCAACCTGCAGTTCGGCGCCAACCTCAGCACCGACTCCCTGCTGGTCGACGGTGACCTGGCCCAGCTGCGGGTCACCCGCTTCGACAACCGCATCCGCGACTACATCAAGCCGCAATACCTGCTGATCGTGCATCCACCGGAAGTGGAGCCAGCCATGGTACCGATCGACAGCGATCCGCAGCTCACTGCCTGGACCGACGCACTGGACGTGGACGACTTCAGCACCACCACGCGCTGGATGAACCACCCGGGCGTGGTGCGCATGCGCGGTATCGAGCTGGAAGCGCACTACGCCAGCGCGCACTACCACGCGACGCTGAGCTGGACCCGCTCGCACACCAGCGCACCCGCCATCGAATTCGTCAACCTGGAAGACATCACCGCCCTGCCCGACCGCTACTGGACGCTGGACGTGGGCGGCCGCTGGTGGCAGCAGCGCGTGCAGGCCGGACTGCGTGCCGAATACTCCGGGCCTACCGAAGAAGGCTACGACTTCTTCCAGACCCGCAAGACCGGTGGCACCGGTGTACTCCTCGACTTCTACGCCAGCTTCAAGCCCCAGCCCAACACCACCCTGTGGCTGAACATCGAAAACCTGCAGAACAAAGCCTATGACAACAATGCCTCGATCGACAGCATCTTCAGCCCGATCCTGGACCGCGGCAACGGCCGTGGCCGCACCGTCTCGATGGGCGTCAACGTGGCGTTCTAGCCGTCGCTGGCTGCCGCTGTACCTGCTTGCGCTGGCCGCAATGGTCAACGCGCAGCCGATGCCCGGCACGGTGATCGACCTGGCCAATGGCCAGCCCCTGGACGAAGCCGCATTCGTGAAGCGCGCAGCGAATGCCCCGCGAGTGCTGCTGGGCGAACGCCACGATCTGGCCGGTGACCACACCGCCCAGCGCTGGCTGCTGCACGCGCTTCAGCAGCAGCGTCCACAAGGCGCGCTGGTGCTGGAGATGATTGCCAGCGAACGCCAGCCGCGCCTGCAGCGGGTGCAACGCTGGCTGGCCAACGGCAACCATGCCGACGGAGCGCGCCTGCAGGAGCTGCTGGGCTGGGATACACGCTGGCCGTGGGTGGCCTATGGCGGGCTGGTACAGGACGCCACCGCTACCGGCATTCCCCTGCTCGGCGGCAACCTGTCGCGTGCCGAGGTCAATGCGTTGCTCGCTTCCGACAGGTCGGTACGGTTCCCGATGCCCACCGCCCGGCACCGCCTGTCGGCCGTGGTGCTGGCCCAGCATGCGGACGCAGCACCGATGCTGGAAGGGATGCTGGCCGTGCAACAGTCCCGCGACACGCGCATGGCACAGGTAATGACCGAGGCACCGGCACCTTCGCTGCTGTTGGCCGGTCGCTGGCATGTACTGCGCGGTACCGGCGTGCCGGGCTACCTGCCAGCGGACACACCGGCGCTGGTGATTGCACTGGCCTCGCCCGGTGAATCCGTCGAGGCGGCCGACGCCGACCTGCTATGGGTGCTGGACGATGAGTGAGCGCGGCCAACACTGGCAGGCGATCGCCATCAGCATCGGGCTTCACCTGTTGCCCCTGCTGCTGTTGGTGCACTGGGTGGCCGCGCCGCCATTGCCGCCGCCGCCGGAGAAGGACGTGCGTATCAGCCTGCGCCTGCTGGCACCGGCAACGCCGCCGCAGCCACTGGAAGAACGCCAGGCCGACACCCCCAGCCAGGCGCAGCGGGCCCGCGCATCCCAACCCACGAAGTCGCCCCCTCCACCGAAACCCACCGCCGCACGCGAGGGCGAGGTAGCCGCCAGCGAACGCGGTGGCGCTGGCCGGCAAGCCCTGCCGGTCGCCCCGCCTGCGGCCGCGACCGATGCAAGTCCCGCACCGGCATCGGTCACGGCCGCGCCGCCCGCTCCCGACGCCCCACCGGCGGACTTCCAGGCCGGCGCCGCCAGCGACCAGTGGGAAGCCCGCCTGATGGCGCGGCTGGAGCGCTATCGCTACTACCCTGCTGCGGCCCGCGCACGGCGCCAGCAGGGCACTGCCTGGGTCAGGGCCAGCATCAATCGCGAGGGACGCCTGCTGACCCTGCGCTTGGAGCAGTCCAGTGGCCAACCGATGCTTGACGGCGCCGCACTGCAGACCTTCCGCCGCGCGCAGCCACTACCGCCCATTCCCGATGAACTGAAGGCACCACAGGAACTGGTGGTGCCGGTGGAGTACTACCTGCGCTAGGCGTTGTGGAACTGTGCTGCAGTCTGAAACCTCAACCCAGGTTCAGGTCAAACACATCCGGCGCAACAGAGCAGTCCGCCGTGTGCAACGATCGCGGCGTGCTGTATCGCCGGGCCCATGCTCGGCTGCTCCATGCGAACGGCAGCCGAGCATGGGCTCGGCCCTACAGGGGAACAGAACCTGGCCGGGCGAGGCCCCGGCGCGAAGGAGGCAGGGCTACGTCCACGCCGGATCCGCAGTGAAATCGATGGTCAACCAGAACGTGCTGCCCCGCGCATCCAGCCGCACGGCGATCTCATCGCGCATCGCATCGACCTCGCCCACCGAGCCCAATGGCGTACCGGGGTCTGCCAGCACATGGATCTCGATGAAGCGCATCCGCCCCATCTTCGCCACGTGGCTGGTGAAACCGGCATAGCCACGCTCGGACACGAACGCCTGCATCACCTGCTGCACGCGCCGGTCCAGGTCATCCGGCGCCACCTGCAGCACTTCGCGCATGGCCTTCCATGCACTGCGCGCCGGCACTGGCAGTACCGCCAGGCTGATCAACGCCAGCACGATCGAATCCAGGTACGGGACCCAGTGGTGCCACTTGCCGCCATGCAGGACCAGGGCCAGCACGAAGGCCAGCACCACCGCCAGGCTCATCAACCCACCCAGCAACCAGCCTCTTACATCCAGCCACAACAGCGCCGAGCGCAGGCGCCGCGCACGCTGCGCGACGAACGTCGCCATTGCCAGGTTGCTGGCACTCAGCAGCGCCGCCCACCACAGCGCGGGCCCGAATTTCACCTCGTGCCCGCCCGTGGTCAAGCCAATGACCGCGTTGGCCAGCGCATACACGCAGGCCAGCGACAGGATCACGCCGCCGAGTGCCTCGACCATCGGCTCCAGGTGCCAATAGCCGTACTGGAAGCGCGGGCTCTGCTCCCGCGCCACCAGCCGCAGTACCGACAACGACACCAGGGTCAAGGCAACGTCGACCAGGCTGTACACGCCGTCGAACAGGATCGCCTGCGATCCCACCAGCAGGCCACCGATGAAGCCGACCGCGCTCACCGCGATGGTCACCCCGATGGAGAACTTCAGGATGCGTTGCTCGCGCGCGGTATCAATCGCTCGCCGAAGGGCCGACCGTCGCCGGTCAGGCCTTCAGCACCTCCACCTTGTACGAGGTCGCATCGCCATCGTGCTCGATGATGAGCCCGTGCACATCCGACTCGAAGCCCGGGAAGCGCGCATTCTGTTCACGGGCAATACGCAGAGACTGGATGATCGGTTCGTCGCTGTCGCCGAATCGCTCGCCCGGCATGATGGTCGGAATGCCCGGCGGATACGGCACCAGCATGGTCGCCGCGACGCGACCACTGAGCTGCTCGATGTCGACCCGCTCGATCTCGCCCTTCACCAGGTGGTTGTAGGCATCGGCCGGGGTCATCACCGGCGTCGGCAGATCCACGTACATCTCGCGCATCACCTTGGCGACCTCGAACTCCTGGTTGAACGCGTGCAATGCATCGCACAGGTCACGCAGTCCCCAGCCGGCGTAGGCAATCGGATAGTCCGCCGCCAGCGTCGGCAATGCCTGGCTCAGCGGCGCGTTGCGGTCGTACAGCTCCTTGAAGGCCATCAGCTCGGTGACCAGCGTGCTCCACTTGCCCTTGGTGATGCCCATCGAGAACAGGAACAGTACCGAATACAGGTTGGTCTTCTCCACAGTGATGCCGCGGCCCCACAGGAACTTGCTCAGCACCGCCGCCGGAATGCCCAGCGTGCCCATGCTGCCGTCCATCGTCAGGCCTGGGGTCAGCAGGGTCACTTTGATCGGGTCGATCAGCACGTAGTCATCGACCAGATTCTCGAAGCCGTGCCAGTGCGCGTCCGGCTGCAGGTACCACTCCTCGCGCTTGGCCACCAGCGGCGCCGGCGTATCGCCCTTGTCCAGGCTGCGCTCGACCTTGGTCGGCTGCCACACACTGAACCACCAGTCGTCGCGCCCGAGGTCGTCACGCACGTGCAGCATCGCGCGGCGGAAGGCGATCGCCTCGTCATGCATTTCCTGCACCAGCGAACGGCCGGCCTCGCCCTCCATCATCTTCGAGGCCACGTCACAGGCCGCGATCACCCCATAATGCGGGCTGGTCGAGGTGTGCATCATGAACGACTCGTTGAAGCGCTCGGCATCCAGGTCGCGCTGCGCCGAGTTGCGTACGTGGATCATCGACGCCTGCGAGAACGCGGCCAGCAGCTTGTGGGTGGAATGCGTGGTGAAGATGATCGCATCCTGCTCGCGCGGCTTGCCCTTGGCCATGCCGTAGTGGTTCTCATAGAACGGATGGAACGCGGCGTAGGCGTACCAGGCTTCGTCGAAGTGCAGGAAGTCGACCGCGCTGCCGATTTCGTCGGCGATCTTCTCGGCGTTGTAGCACAGGCCGTCGTAGGTCGAGTTGGTGACCACCGCAATGCGCGGCTTGGAACCGGCCTTGTAGGCCTGGCTGGCCAGCGGGTTGGCGGCGATGCGCTGCTGCAGCGACTCCGGCGTGAACTGATCCAGGCTGATCGGGCCGATGATGCCGTGTGCGTTGCGGCTTGGGGTGAAGTAAACCGGCACCGCGCCGGTCATGATCAGTGCGTGCAGCAGCGACTTGTGGCAGTTGCGGTCGACGAACACCACGTCGCCGCGGGCCACCGTGCCATGCCAGACGATCTTGTTGGCGGTGGAGGTGCCGTTGGTGACGAAGAAGGTATGGTCGGCACCGAAGTTGCGCGCCGCCTCTTCCTCGGCATCCTTGATCGGACCGGTGTGATCCAGCAGTGAGCCCAGCTCCGGCACCGAGATCGACAGATCGCTGCGCAGGGTGTTCTCACCGTAGAACTGGTGGAACGCACGGCCGACCGGCGACTTGGTGAATGCCACGCCGCCTGCATGGCCCGGCGTATGCCAGGAGTAGTTCGACTCGGCCGCATGATGGATCAGCGCCTTGAAGAACGGCGGCAAGAGATTCTTCATGTAGTCTTCGGCCGCGCGCATCACCTGCCGCGAGATGAAGCTCTTGGTGTCTTCAAACAGGAAGATGAAGCCGTGGATGTACTTGAGCAGCTTGCTCGGCACCTTTTCGATGGTGCGGCGCTCGCCGTACAGGAACACCGGCAGGTTGGCGCGGCGTGCACTCTGCTCGCGCAGGAAGGCGGTGAGGCGCTGGAACTCGCCATCCACCTCTTCGCTGCCATCGATCGAGATCAGCACCGCCGAGGCCGCCACGTAGGTACGGGCTCCGGCGCGCGCATCATCCAGGTTGAGCCCGCACAGCACCCGCTGGTCGTTGCTGCGCAGCTCTTCCACCAGGGCGCGGATCAGGATGCCGCCGATGCGCGGCGACTCGTAATCGTTGTCGATGACAATGACCGGGTAGTCCAGGGACTTGAAGTACACGTTGATTCTCCTTGTCGAACTCAGGAACGCTGGGCGCGGGCGCTGATGGCCGATGCCTCGCGGGCGCGCTGCCGCTGCTGGCGGCGCTCCTCGCTGAAGAAGGGATAGAACACGGTGATGAACAGCACGAACAGGAAGGCGTACTGCACGATGGTTCCCGACGAGCCGTAGATTGCCCACAGGCAGTACACGACGGTCAGGCTGGTGAGGGTCCAGAACGCACCGGTATGGACCAGGGTGTGCGAACGCTCGACCACGAAGTAGCAGGCCACGCACGAGTAGATGTAGGGCAGCAGGGTCAGCACCACGGCCGCCGACGTGATCACGTCGAACTGGGCCGACGCGGTTTCCGAGGTAGAGGTCACCAGCACTGCCAGGGTCATCAGCACCGCCACGATCAGCACGCCCTTGACCGGCACGTCGTCCTTGTTGGTCTTGCTGAAGATGCTTGGGAACAGGCCATCATCCGAGGCCGCCTTGGCACTCTGCGCGGTCAGCAGGATCCAGCCACCCAGCGAGCCGGCGGCGCCGATGAAGGCGCACAGGCTGACCAGCGCGCCGCCCCAGCCGCCGACCGCCTTGGCCGCCGCCAGCGCGAACGGTGCGTCGGACACCTGTAGTTCCGCGTTAGGCACCATGCCCATGATCACAGAGGAGCTGGCGATGTAGGCGATGGCCGCCAGGAACACACCGGCCAGGGTGGCGCGGGCCACGTTCTTCTCCGGGTTCTCGACCACGCCAGCCGTGACCGAAGCCGATTCGACACCGATGAAGGCCCACAGGGTCAGTGCCGCGGCACTGGAGATCGCGCCGAAGTTGGACTCACCGGACACGTTGTAGGCGCCCTTGAAGATATCGGCATCGAAGAAGAACCAGCCGAAGATGGCGATGCCCAGGATCGGCACCAGCGCGAAACTGGTGGTGACCGTCTGCACACGGCTGACGAAGGCCGGGCCGATCACGTTGGCAAAGCTCAGCGCCCACACCAGGATCAGCACCGCGATGCAGCGCACCAGCGGCTCGGACAGGATCGGGAAGAAGTAGCTGAAATAGCCCACCGCGGCGATCGGGATGGCAACGTTGCCGATCCAGTTGGCGAACCAGTAGATGGTATTGGTCTGGAAGCCCATGTAGGGCCCGAACCAGTCACGCGCATAGGCATACGGACCGCCCGCCTTCGGCGCCAGCTTGCCCAGCTTGGCGAATACGAAGGCCAGCAACAGCGCACCGGCCGTGGTGATCAGCCAGCCCCAGATCGATGCGGTACCGATCTTGGCCAGGCTGGACGGCAACAGGAACACGCCTGAGCCCATCATGTTGCCGGCGACGAGGAAGGTGGCTCCGACCACCCCGATTTTCTTTGCTTCTGCCATGACAATCTCCTGTACTGGCATGAGCCCGGTGCGGCCGGGCGTGGGGACGGTTGCGCTGGCGTAACGCCGCTGGCGCTTACTTGATGAAGTTGTATTGCAGGCTGCCCTGCACCCGGACGGTGTCGCCGCGCGCGCCGCCCTGCTGTTCCAGGCGGCCGTACAGCAGCTCCATGCCCATCGTCCACGACGGCGCCGGGCTCCAGATCAGGTTGAACACGCCGTATCGGCTCTGCCGGAAGGCATCGGCGGCGAGTGCGGCATTCCGCTCCAGGGTCAACTGGCCGAAGATCAGGTTCGAACGCCAAAACCCGGACCAGTAATGGGTGTAGCCGACGAAGCCGCCGTGCAGGTCCAGCGCGTCGAGACGGCCATCGGCACCGACCACCGCGTCCAGCCCGGAGCCGGTCAGGTCCGCGGTGTAGCGGCTGAGGCCGCGCCCGCCGAGCGCGCCGAACAGCAACAGATCGCGCTCGCCTACCGATGCCGAGCCACTGAATTGCAGGCCGCCGGCCATGCGCCGGTCACGCTCGCCGTCACCGTCATAGGCCAGGCTGCGCGCCACCGCGCCCAGCTGGAGATGGCCCCAGTCGCGCTCCATGCGTGCGGTCACGGTCACATCCGGCAGCCGGTTCACTGCGGCCCGTTCATCACTGGCACCGGCCAGTTCGGTCCTGGGGTCTTCGGCCGCCAGCGTCAGGGTGTTGCCCTTGCCCATCGCGAAGCTGTGGTGGATGCCGGCCACCAGCAGATAGCCGGCGCCGCCGGGACCGGCGAAGTCGAGCGTGTCGGGCAGGCTGTCCGGGTCCATGAAACTGGAGTAACCGTAGCCGGCATAGGTATTGCCAAGCTGGCCATACGCGTGGCGCAGACGGAACGCGTAGCCATCACTGCTGCCGAAGAAATCATTCTCCAGGTAGAAGCGCAGGTTGCCGTGCGTGGTCGGGCGCCGCGCCTCGAAGCTGAAGCGGGTCTGTTTGGCGTGGATGTTGAAATTGGAGACATCGCGATGGCTGCCGCCCACCGGCATCGATGAGGGGATGAACTGATCCTCGTCACCGGCCGCACGCGAATCGGCAATCGCATCGAGCTTGGCATAGCCGCCAATGCGGATCACCGTGTCAGTACCTGGAATGGCAAAGAAGCCCTTCAGATCCGGGTCGGTCGGCCCAGCAGCGCTGTCGGGACGCGAGGCTGCCGTTGAGGGATCGGCCACTGATTCGCGCTGCGGCAGCACCGGTTGCGCCACACCCGGCACCTGGGTGGGATGCAGCAGGTTGGCACTGCTGCCAGGTGGTGTCACCGGCGCCGTTACCTGCGCAGCGGCCACGACAGCGCCCTCGCGTTGTTCGAGCCGATCCAGGCGCTTCTGCATGCCCTCCAGTGCCTGTCGCATGGCAGCGATTTCCTGGCGCAATGCGTGCGCATCCTCCTGGCCATTCTGCTGCGCATAGGCTGGCGTGACCACCAGCGCGGTCAGGCAGGCCAGACTCAGTACCGCAAAGCGCATTGCATCCTCCCTGGACGAACATTCGCAGCGCACTGACGGCGCGCGCGCAGGCGCAGCTCCGACATTGCGTTGCCGTTGCTGGAAATGCGGGTACTGCGTCGACGACACCGGCCAGCCTGCGCATGGCAGGCAACAGGACGATGACACTGCCCCGCCCGTACCGATATCGACGCCATCAGGGCCGCACTGCCGGAGAGGTGGCGACCGCAGCGGTCTGGGTAACAACCAGGGAGTGAGAACGTCGTGAATGGCTGTGCCGACTGCCCCGGTTCAGGGCGTGTCAGGCGCGGCATCCCTGGCGCGTTGACGCTGTATTCCATGCGTCACAGGCTAATCCGCCTGTCGTTTTTGGCCTTGATTGGAATCAAGGCGCGATGCTTGATGTCAGTCACGATTCAGACGTGACGACGAACAGGAGGTGCGCAGCCCGCATCACTCGCACAGGTGACAAAAAGCACAGGCCCGCATGCTGCCATGCGAGCCTGTGGTGTCGCATCACGGCGTGGGTGCCGGTCAGCGCGGGCCCAGCACCGTCTGCAGGTCAGCGCCCTGTGGCAGGCCGGCGCGACGCTGCACCTGGCCCTGCGCATCCTGGAACAGGATGCCCGGCGTGCCCTGGAAGCCCATTTCAATCATCAGCACCTGGTTGGCATCGAGCTTGCCGGCGATCTCGCGGCTGATGCTCGGCAGGGCCTTGATGCCACCACGGTCGAACTGGTGTTCGTTTTCCAGCAAGGCCGCACTCGGGTCACGCGCAGACAGGATGGCCGCAGCCTTGGCCGGGCTGTCCTCGCGAATCACGCCGACCATGATGTGGCGCAACTGCACCTTGCCGGCATCGACCCACGGACGCGCTGCTTCCCAGAACTTGTGGCAGTACGGGCAGTTGGCATCACTGAAGGTATAGACCACGCGCGGCGCATCGGCCTTGCCGTCACGCACCCAGGCACTGGCCTCCAGCTTGGTCCACATCCTGGCCGACATCGGTGCTGAAACCAGCTTCTCCACCGCCTCGGCGGCCACGTCGTTGCCCTCGGCATCGAACAGGCTGCCTACCAGCACATGCTTGCCGTCGGCGGTGACATAGGCTGCGGCCGGTTGCTGCCCACCCACCACGCCAGCGAATCCACGCAGGCCACCCGGTGCATCGAACTCGGCAACGACTTCAAAACCGTGCTTCTCGATGCCTTTCAGCACTGCGGGGCGCTCGCCTTTGGCCGCTGGGGCCTGAGCGCTCGCTGCCGGCGCTGCCGTTGCCTTGCCTGGCGGGGTCTGGGCCTGGCTGCAGGCGGCCAATGCCAGCATGACCGGCAGCAACAGCACCGCCGGAGCGATGCGCGGGGAAGTCGACAACATGGGAACTCCGTAGTGAGATGCCCGCGCAGGCTACCGCAGCCGGCGCAGTTTGTGTTCAAGACCCGCCGCCGTCATTTCGCCAAGGTGCAGTTCACGCAGGCGGCCTTCGGCGTCGAAGAACAGCGTCGACGGATAGGCCTGTACACCCAGCACGGTTGACGCCGAGGCGGTATCGTCCAGCAATACATTGCCCAGCCGGAGCTGTTCGGATGCGATGAAACCCTTCACTTCGTCCAGGGTTTCTCCCTGGTTGAGGAACACGAACTGCACGTCAGTGTGGATCTGCTGTGCGGATGCCAGTACCGGCATCTCGCGACGGCAGGGACCACACCAGCTGGCCCAGAGATTCAGCACCACCGGTTTGCCACGGAACTGCTGCAGGTCGATCCTGCGCCCCTGCAGATCGGCCACCTGGACCGCCGGCAGCGGCATCCGCCGCTCCTGCCATGCTGCGAGCAGGTGGCTGCCCGCCGCCCACAGCACCACACCCACCAGCGCCCCCGCCAGCACCGGCGCACGCAACGCGCGCCACAGCCGCAGCCGCCAGGTGCCCCACGCCAGGCCCGCAACCAGCACGACGGCAAGGTGATACCCACCGTCGGCGATCTGCAGGATGCTCCAGGGGGCCTCACGGTAGAGCGCGAAGTTCAAGGCCACGAAGCTGATGCGTCCACACAGCAGGCCGATCAGCAACATGTCCAGGACCAGGCTGGCCGCGGAAGGCACTGCCATCCCGTCCTTCGGCCGCGGCCACAGGTGGGCCACCGCCATGGCCATAAGCACGCACATCAGGATCAGCACCACCGGCATCGGCACCGGTCCAACACTCGACATCAACCCACCTGTCACATCATCTCGTTGCCTGCATGGTCAAAGCGTCGCGCCCAGGTTGCAAGTGCGACGCCCACCGCAGGCTTAGGCCGCGCTGCGCGGCATCTGCATGCCAGGCGCCGGTTGCAGCCCGCGCAGGCTGCCCGCCACCGACGACAACAGCGGTCGTTCGCGCCGATTGTTGTTGACCTGCCGGCGATAGTTGGCCGGCGTCATTCCGACAATGCGCAGGAACAGGCGGCGGAATGCGCTCTGGTCTGCATAGCCCACGCCCCAGGCCACTTCATCGATACCCGCCCCCTGCTGCAGCAATGTCTGCGCCTTGGCGATACGCAACCGCTGGCAATACTCGATCGGACGCAGGCCGGTGGCCTTCAGGAAGCGCCGCTGCAGAGTCCGCGGTTCCAGTCCGGAAACCTCGCAGATCGCTCCGAGCGTGGCCCCACGCGCAGCGGTGGTATGCAGCCAGCGTTGCGCCTTCAGTACGTCGCGATCGCCGTGGGCGAAGTTGGCACTGAAACGCTCCAGATCCTGCTGGATCGCCGCTGGCACCGTGATCCCCAGCTGCTGCGCCACGGAGCTCGCCACGCCCTGACCGTGCAGCCGGTACAGCAGACGCAGGGCGAGGAAGCGCCAGGCCTGGGAACCGGCCACCGTCAGCAGGTCACCGTCGTCGACCAGCGCACGCTCACTGGGCACCCAGCTGGCCGACGGTCCCTGCAGGCCCGGATGACGCCCGAGGTCCGGCCCACTGACGGTGCGGCCGGCAAGCAGACCCGCGCGTGCCAGCATGCTGACACCATCGCTGGCAGCTGCCAGCAGACTGCCGCCATCGTAATGCGCGCGCAGCCAATCCAGCAGGACCTCATCGGCGCGCAGGCAGACGCCTTGACTGATCTGGCCAGGCACGGCGATCACGGCGGGAATGTCCGCCTCGAGCATCTCCGCGCCGGCAATGCGATGCACGCCGGTCTGGCTGGCTGGCACGACCCAGCGGGTCACCAGGACACGCTTGAACGGGCGACGCTGCTGCTGGGCAAGCCGGTTGGCGACGTGTGCCATTTCGGTCAGCACCGAGGCCGCCGACGGGTCCCCTCCCGGGTACTCGACCACCGCGACCTCTACGAATCCCTCGTTCCTGAATCCTTCCACAGAGCATCTCCTCGGTTCGTTGCAGGCCATCCAGCGGCCGGTTCAGGCGCAGGGTAGGAACTGCCACGACGGCGGGGCTATGAAGAAAGTTGCAAAGTGCGCTGAATGCGCCGTCCGCGACCGGAGCTTGACCCTGGACCTGACTCCAGGCTTCAGAATGACCGGCAGCATCCGCAGGAATCCGCCATGAACATTGGTCAACTGGCGCGCCAGGCCGGCGTACCGATCGATACCGTGCGCTACTACGAGCGCCAGCAGTTGCTGCCCACCGCGGCACGCTCGGCCGGGGGCTATCGCATCTTCGGTGAGCAGGACCTGCGCCGGCTGCGCTTCATCCGCCGCGCCAAGACGCTGGGGTTCAGCCTGGAACAAATCGCCGAACTGCTGGCACTCAGTGATCGCCATCCGCAGGACATGGGCAGCGTGCGCGACGCGGCGCAAGCCCGACTGCAGGACATCGCGCAGCGCATGGCTGAACTGCAACGCATGCACAGCGCGCTCTCGCAGCTGGTCGACGCCTGCCCCGGCCACGGCACCCTGGATCAGTGCCCAATCCTGGCGGCGCTGACCGACGGCGCCGACTAAGTACGTGCGATCGTCGTTCCCTTCGCAACGCGCGTGAAGAAAAGTGCAACAAATGCTTGCCAACCCTCTGGGGCAAGGCTATTATTTCGCTCCTCAGCGACGTGGGGCCATAGCTCAGCTGGGAGAGCGCCTGCATGGCATGCAGGAGGTCAGCGGTTCGATCCCGCTTGGCTCCACCAATCTTTCGGCATTAGGCCGCCGAAAGGTCGCTAAAGAACATTGATGAGAATTGCGTCCCCATCGTCTAGAGGCCTAGGACATCACCCTTTCACGGTGGCGACCGGGGTTCGAATCCCCGTGGGGACGCCACTCATCACGAACAACGAGGACCCGGCCGATAACCGGGTCTTTTTTGTTCACCGCCTACCGGCATTCAGGTTGTGGCGTTGCGGTTCCCCTGCCCTTGGTGGCAACGGTTGAACCGGGACGAAAAAGTTCAAAAAAAACTTCCACAAACGTGAACACGCAGGTATGATAGGCGGCTCGGTAACACGGGGCCATAGCTCAGCTGGGAGAGCGCCTGCATGGCATGCAGGAGGTCAGCGGTTCGATCCCGCTTGGCTCCACCACTTTCGACATTAGGCCGTCGAAAGTTCTACAACTTGAAGTTTTTCGTGCGTCCCCATCGTCTAGAGGCCTAGGACATCACCCTTTCACGGTGGCGACCGGGGTTCGAATCCCCGTGGGGACGCCAGTTTCAAAACGGACTCTGCTCCCGGCAGATATCCGGAGTTTCATGGGGCCATAGCTCAGCTGGGAGAGCGCCTGCATGGCATGCAGGAGGTCAGCGGTTCGATCCCGCTTGGCTCCACCACTTCGACATTAGGCCGTCGAAGGATCTACAACTTGAAGTTTTCGTGCGTCCCCATCGTCTAGAGGCCTAGGACATCACCCTTTCACGGTGGCGACCGGGGTTCGAATCCCCGTGGGGACGCCAATTCTTGAAAACCCCGGCTTCGGCCGGGGTTTTTCTTTGCCCGCGATCTGCGATCAAACCGCCCTGCCCGTGGATGGCTTCACCCCGCCCACGGCTCAGAACCGCCGATACATCCCGATCGATGCCGGAGCAGTCGGTGCGAAACCAAACTGCGCATACAACCGATGCGCCTCGCCATCGGCCAGCAGGCTGACGTACGCCGACGGCGGCAGGTTGGCCTGCATCCAGCCGTCCAGCCGCCGCATCACCTCCTTGCCCAGGCCCTGCCCCTGCAATCGCGGCAGCACCGCGATATCACAGACCTGCAGGTGGCAGCCGCCATCGCCGACGATACGGCCCATCGCCACCAGCTCAGCGCCCTGGTAGGCACATACGCCGAACAGCGTATTGGGCAGCGCGCGGGCGGCTGCTTCGCGGGACTTGGCGCTGAGGCCTGCGAGCACGCGCAACTGGCAGTAGTCCTCGACCGTGGGTACGGCTTCGCGGAACTGGCAGGTGATGGGATCATTCATGCGGCATCTCCGGATGGGTCGGGCTATCCTGCCGCATCCACGTCGCAGCCACTGCGACCCAGGCCCACAGAGTCCCATGTGCTATTCCGCCCTGATCCGCGCTGACTACGCCAAACTGGTACGCGAATTCGGCGCCATCCTGTCGCTGGAGGACTTCGCCGAACTGTACGCACACGATCCGGGCAAAAAACGGCCGAAGACCCCGAAGGCGATGGATGACGGATTCGCCGGTGCGCGTACCGAACAGGGGCGGGACATCGTGGCGAAGATCCAGCAATGGCATGCGCAGGAGCAACAGGCCCTGGAGGCCGAACTGGCCCGGCAACGCGAACGACGCGATATTGCCCATGCCACGCTGGGCACCCGGCCCACGCAGAAAGCGCGCAACGACCTGCGCGTGGCCGGCAACCGCATCGAGCGCGCACAGGCCCGACTGGAAGACCTGCATCGGGTGCAGCTGCTGCCGCGCGACAACCGCATTTTCCCCGGCACCTACGCACCGGTGATGGTCAGCGAGAACGGCCAGCGCGTGATCAAGCCGATGCGCTACCAGTGCCGGCTGCCGGACAAGCCAGCGCGCAACGACGTGCTTTACCCCGGCACCTACAATGCGCGGCGCGACAGCCTGGAAGGTTACTGGCGGGGTGCGTTCGGACTGCGCCACGGCGTAGTGGTGGTGCAGGCGTTCTACGAGCACGTGCCCCGCCACGCCATCGCCGGCCGCACCCTCGGTGCCGACGAAAAGGAACAGGACGTAGTACTCGAATTCCGTCCCGATCCCCCCCGCGACCTGCTGCTGGCCTGCCTCTGGGCGGAATGGGAAGGACCGGAAGGCCGCCTGCTGTCGTTTGCCACGATCACCGACGCACCTCCCAGCGACGTCGCCGCTGCCGGGCATGACCGCGGGGTCGTGCCGATCCGCAAGGAACACCTCGACGCCTGGCTCAACCCCGAACCGGATGACCTGGCGCGCCAGTACCGCATCCTCGATGACCGCGAGGAGATCCGTTACGTGTACGAGGAAGCGGGCTGAGCGCCGGACGCAATTGAAGAACCCCGCCTGGGCGGGGTTCCTGGATCAGGGGTTGCCGCCGAACATCGCAGACGCGAGCATTCAGCCGTCGGCAGTATCCCCCTGCCGGTCCGTGGCGGACGGCTCAGGCCTTGACGCTGGAGCGGCCCACCGCACGCGCCAGCGCGCGTGACAGATCAGCCGACAGGTAGGGCTTGACCAGCAGCAGGCCGGCCAACATCGGCGCCGGCAGCTGCTCGGCCAGCATCCCGGTGGCCAGCACGAACGGAATGCCACGCGCCGAAAGCGCTGCAGCCACCGGCTCACCGGTCTCGTTGCGGGCCAGGCGGTAATCCAGCAGGGCCACGTCAGGAGTGCTTTGCTCCAGCAGCCGCAGGGCCTCGGACACACTCGCTGCGAGGCCAACCACGACTGCACCGGCATGCACCAGCTGCATCTGCAGCAGGGCCGCGCTCATTTCGTCGTTCTCGACCACCAGCACCCTCAGGTCCTGCAACACTGTCATCGGCTACCGCTCCTGGAGGCAATTGCACGCTGGGAGTATAGCTATCAAGGGGCCAATGCCGACAGGAACCGCCCTCATAGGCCCTCCTACTATGCATCGCCTGCCGACCTCGGTTACACTCGTACGCTGCCTGCCGGTGTGGCGGAATGGTATACGCAGCTGACTCAAAATCAGCCGGGGGTGACCCCATGAAGGTTCGAGTCCTTTCACCGGCACCACAGCATCAAAGGCCAGGTCCATGATCTGGCCTTTTGCTTTTCCCGGGCCAGAGCGCCGACACTGGCGAAGATGCCCCAGCATGCACCGCCCGCGCGATTGCCCCTCCTGCGGGCGTCCGACGCCGTCGCCTGGTCCCACTACCTCTCGCTGCCGGGCGTGATCGAGCACGCCAGCCGGGGCCACGTTTCCGAACGGGCGATGGCGCTGCAGATCGCCCGCCATCTGCCTGACGCATCCGATCAGCGCCGGGCGCTGGGACGCCAACAACCTGCAGGCGGTCGCCGCGATCCTCGACGGCTGCCCGCAACGCGGTGATGACCTGCTGGCCCGCGACGGCGGCGAGGAATTCATCGCCGCCCTGCCCGCCGCTGAGGCCCATGTGACCATCAGCATCGGCGTAGCCTGGCAGGCCGCGCATAATCAGCCCGACCCACAAGGCGGGGGAACAGCACTCCGACCGCCGGGCCTAGACCGCGCGCAGCACCGCCGCGCCATGCAGGTGCCCCGCCTCACCCTGCACGCGGAAGCTGGCCACGGTCTGCAGAAGCTGCGCTGACTGCTCCTCCATGCTGCGCGCCGCGGCCGAGGCTTCCTCGACCAGCGCAGCGTTCTGCTGGGTGCCCTGGTCGATCAAATCGACAGCGTGGTTCATCTGCTGGATGTCGTCGCTCTGCTGCTGTGCGGCCGTGCTGATCTCGGACATCAGGTCACTGACCCGGCGCACGTTGAGCACGATCTCGTCCATGGTGCGGCCGGCGCTCTCGACCTGCGCGGTGCCGGCGCCGACATTGGCCACCGACGCATCGATCAGCTGCTTGATCTCCTTGGCGGCACTGGCCGAGCGCTGCGACAGTTCGCGGATCTCGGTGGCGACCACGGCGAAGCCACGCCCGTGTTCGCCCGCACGCGCCGCCTCCACCGCCGCGTTCAGCGCAAGGATGTTGGTCTGGAAAGCGATGCCGTCGATCACGCCGATGATGTCGACGATGCGCCGCGAGGATGCGTTGATCACCGCCATGGTCTCGACCACTTCGTGCACCACGTTGCCGCCGCGCGCAGCGACATCGGCGGCGCCACCGGCCAGCTGACTGGCCTGCCGTGCGTTGCTCGCGGTGCGCTGCACGGTCTCGGCCAGGCCCTTCATCGACACGGCGGTCTCCTCCAGCGAGGCTGCCTGCTGCTCGGTGCGCTGCGACAGATCGCTGTTGCCCTGCGCGATCTCGGTGGCACCGACGGCGATGGTGTCGGCGGCGAACTTGATCTGGCCGATGATCGCGGCCATCGCCTCGACCAGCGAATTCACGCCTTCGCACAGCTCGGCGATCGGCCCGCGCTTGTCGACGGTGGCCACGCGCCGGGTCAGGTCGCCCTCCTTGGCGGCCGCCACCACTTCACGGGTCTGCGCCACGGCGCGCTGCATGGCCTGGTTCTCATGCACCTGCGCGGTGATGTCGGTGGCGTACTTGACGACCTTGAACGGCTTTCCATTGAGATCCAGGATCGGGTTGTAGGACGCCTGGATCCAGACCTCGCGCCCGCCCTTGCCGAGGCGCCGGTACTGGCCGGCATCGTATTCGCCACGGCCCAGCTTCTCCCAGAACTGCCGATACTCGGCACTGCCACGATACTCGGGCTCGACGAACAGCGAGTGGTGCTGGCCACGCACGTCGTCCAGGCTGTAGCCGGTGGCGGCCAGGAAGTTGTCGTTGGCCGAAAGGATGCGGCCGTCCATGCCGAACTCGATCACTGCCTGCGACTTGTCGATCGCCGCCAGCTGCCCGGCCGAGTCGGCCGCCTGCAGCTTCTGCGCGGTGATGTCGGTGGCGAACTTGACCACCTTGTAAGGCCGCCCCTGCCGGTCCAGCACCGGGTTGTACGAGGCCTGGATCCAGATCTCGCGCTGGCCCTTGCCGAAGCGCCGGTACTGGCCAGCGTCATATTCGCCACGCCCCAGCCGCGCCCAGAAGTCGCGGTACTCGGCGCTGCGCGCCTGCTCGGGATCGACGAACAGGGAATGATGCTTTCCCTGGATCTCCTCCAGCCGGTAGCCCATCGCCTGCAGGAAGTTGTCATTGGCCTGCAGGATGGTGCCATCGAGGGCGAACTCGATGACCGCCTGGACCCGGTGCAGCGCCGCGACCTGGGCTTCCAGCTCGGCACGGCCGTCGGACACGGCCTCGGCGCCGGTGCGGTGCTGGGGAGCCAGCGCGCCCAGCAGGGCACGCCACGGCGACCAACGGGTATACAGCTCGGCCGGCGCCTGCGCGCCCGCCGTGAAGCCTGGAATGAGCATTGTCTGATCCTCGGTGTCCGGTAAGCGGTTGCGACCCGACGGGCGGGATGCCCGGCGGCAACTTCAGGTGCCAGGGACTACAGGTGCCAACCGGCACCTCTCGAGCGACTGCCACGAACGTCTGCTGCGGGTGCGATCGGCATCTGGGAGCAGCGGAACACACAGCGCGGGCCGCCCATCGGGGACGGCCTGGGGTCCTGCGGCGGGTGACTGGAGCGGGATCCAGAGGGAGTATCGGCGAGGCGATCAGTGGCTTTAGCCGGATTACGCGACGTCCGTCGCAACTTCAGATGCGGCTGCAGGGACGCGGTAGACAATCGCGATGTAATTCACATTCTGCTTACGCTCGGCGGGGACACCGGGTGTCGTCACGGAACATGTCGCGCGTTGTCGCCGTCATTGGGCATAGCCTTGCCGGGCACGATGCAGTTCAGGCCCAAAAGGTTTGCATGACCAACGGGCGATTCCGTGGCAGGTGAAAACGGCCAGCATGCAGCGAACCGCAGGACGCGCACTGACACGGAGATCGCATGTTCCCACGCTTGGCCAGCCTCCTGATCCTGGGCCTGTGCAGTACCGGCGCCCTCGCTGCAGATGCCACCTATCGGCCCGCCTTCCATCCGGACCAGCTGAAGGGGCCGCCTGTCGGGCGACCGAACGAGGTGCTGGTACTGGGCACCGCCCACCTGTCCGGCCTGCCCAAGTCGTTCCAGCCCGCCTTGCTTGAACCCTTGCTGCAGCGACTGGTCGCCTGGAAGCCCGAACTGATCGCCACCGAAGACCTGTCCGGCCTCCAGTGCGATTCCATGCGTCGCTACCCGGAACGCTATGCGGAGAGCGTGGCCACCTACTGCTTCGACACCACCGCTGCGCAGGCTGCCACCGGCCTGGACGTGCCCGCAGCGAACGCCCAGGCCGAGCGCCTGCTTGCGACCTGGCCGGACGAGCCGACGCCCACCCAGCGTCGTCGGCTCGCAGCATTGTTCCTGGCAGCGGGCGAACGCGGCTCGGCGCAGGTGCAATGGCTACGCCTGCCTGCGTCCGAGCGCAAAGCCGGCGATGGGCTGACGCCGGCCCTGGTCGAGATCCTCGGCAAAGGCCTGGTCCGCCGCAATGAAACCAGCCTGATCGCCGCCGTAGTTGCCGCCCGCCTCGGGCATGAACGGCTGTGGGCCGTGGACGACCACACGGCCGATTCTCCCACACCGGCCGAGGATGAAGCGGCGGCCAGTGCAGCCATCACCGGTGCCTGGAACAATACACACTTGCGGGCGCGACGGGAGGCCGATGAACGCCTCGTGGCCAATCTGGACAAGCCCGGTGGCGTCATGGCGCTGTATCGCGATTACAACAGCCCGGCAGCAGCGTTGGCAGCGTACCAGAGCGACTTCGGCGCGACGCTCGTCGAGCCGTCCTCCAAGGCGTTCGGCCGGATGTATGTCGGTTACTGGGAAACCCGCAACCTGCGCATGGTCGCCAACGTCCGCGACGTGCTGGGCCTGCACCCTGGCAGCCGAATGCTGGCCATCGTCGGTGCCTCACACAAGGGCTACTACGAGGCCTACCTCAATCAGATGCACGACGTGCAGCTGGTCAGTACGGACGCAGTATTGCGTTGACCAGGATAGGTGCCGGTCATGCGCTGGCACTATCCTGCAAGGCCCGTCTGCAGGTGCCGACATGCTGAAAGTGATCGCCGAGGATTTCATCCATCCCGATGCGGTGGACACCGTGCTTCCCCTGTACCGCGAGCTTGTCGCATGCACGCGGCGAGAGCCGCTCTGCCTCGGCTATGAACTGTTCGTCGACCAGAAGGACCCCGGGCATTTCGTCTTCATCGAGCAATGGCCGGACCGCGACGCTCTGGATATCCATTGCGCCAGCGAGCACTTCCAGCGTCTGGTGCCTCAGATCAACGCGTTCCAGCGCGCACCGTGCCGGGTCCTGCTGATGGACGCGGCACGGGTGTAGTGCCGGAAGCGAGACGCCCGCCGTCGCCGCGGCCATGCCGCCACAGCAACACGCAGGCCGCAACCGTGCAGGCCAGGCTCAGGACCAGCAGCGCGACCGCGCCTTGCTGCAGCACGGGCAACAACGCCTGCGCGTGCGGGTCGCCGTGCAGCTGTTCGGCGCGCAGGCTGGTGGCCAGCGCCAGGCACCAGCCGACCAGCGCCGGGATGAACATGCGTACCGCAGTCGGGTTCCAGGCATTCATGGGTTCACCTGCTTCAGGGGAGATGCGCGCAGTATTCGCGCGCTTCTTCTCACAGGCTGAGATCAGTCCTGGGCGGCATCGGCATCGTCGCCTGGAAGCTCCGACAGCTCGCCCTGCACCTGCACGTTGTTGCGCCCCAGCGCCTTGGCCCGGTAGCACTGTGCATCGGCAGCGGCCACTGCCTGGTCCACGCTCATGCCCGCCGCCAGGGGCGCGATGCCGATGCTGGCACCGACCCGCAGCCGATGCTGATCCCACGGAATGGACAGCGCTGACAGGGTCTGCAGGAGTTCACCGCCGATCCGTGCGGCACGACGCGGCGTACACCCGGACAGGATCACCGCGAACTCGTCGCCGCCCAGCCGCGCCACCACGTCCGAATCACGCACACCATGTCGCAGCACACTGGCCACCGCCCACAGCACGGCATCGCCGGCCAGGTGGCCCCAGGTGTCGTTGACCGGCTTGAAGCGGTCCAGATCGATGTACATCAGCGAGGCGGCCTGCCCGGTGCGCTCGACGCGGGTGATCGCCTGCTGCAGGTGCACCTCGAAACCGCGGCGGTTGCTCAGTTCGGTGAGTGGATCGATCTCGGCCAGGTGGCGGGCTTCGCGCTGCCGCGCCCGCTGCTGGGTGTCGTCGCGCAACACCCACACCGCGCCGCGCACATGGCCCTCGTCATCGCGCAGCCAGGCCCGCGTCAGGTCCACCGGCACCGTTGCCGTGCCCAGGCGCAGCAGCAGGTCGGCGTGCAGGTCCACCGCGTTGCTCTCCGGGTCCAGCAGTACCGACACATCCAGTACCGAGCCGGGCGCGTACTCGGTGGTCAGCGCCAGCACGTCCTGCACCCTGTGCCCGGCCAGCGACAGCGCGCCATCACCGGCCAAGGTGCGTACCGCGGCCGCGTTGGCATAGTCGATGCGGCCGTCAAGGTTGACGCTGAGCACCAGGTCGGCCACCGCATCCAGGGTGATGCGGCTGCGCTGTTCGCTCTCGAACAGGCGTTGCTCACTGCTGCGCTGGGCGGTGATGTCCTGGATCTGCGACACGAAATGCAGCGGCTGGCCATGCTCGCTGCGCACCAGCGACACCGACAGCCGCGCCCAGATGATGCGGCCGTCGCGGTCGAGATAGCGCTTCTCAAGGTGGTAATGGCTGCGCCGTCCGGCCAGAAGATCCTGCACCAGGGCCAGGTCGGTCTGCAGGTCATCGGGATGGGTCAGGCGCTGGAAGTCGACCTGCAGCAGCTCTTCGCGCGGATAACCCAGGATCCGGCACAGCGCATCATTGACGTCCAGCCAACGCCCCTCCAGCGACACCAGCGCCATGCCCAGCGCCGCCGACGTGAATGCACCGGCGAACTTCTCCGCCGACAGCCGCGCCTCGGCCCGTGCCTGCAGGATTTCGGTGATGTCGATGGCCATGCCGACGTAGCCGATGCGTGCGCCATCGGCACCTTCCATGCGGCTGATCGACAGGCGCACCTGGCGTGGCAGGCCCTCCTTGCGCAGCAACGTCCACTGCCGCGAGTAGGTCTGCCCGTCAGCGCGAGCACTGAGCGCTTCGAACACGTCGGGAAGGTTGCCCTCGGCATCGGCCAGCGGCTCCAGCCAGGCTTTCAGTTCCTCCGGATCGTGGAACGCATCGAGCCGGCGCTGGCCGACCACCTCCGCTGCGCTGTAGCCCAGCAGGCGCTCCGCACCCGTGTTGAACAGGGTGATGGTGCCATCGGTATCGGTGGCGATTACCGCTACCTCATCGGACGCATCGACCACGGCCTGCAGGCGTTGGCGGGTTTCGGCCGCATCCTGCCTCGCCTGCTGCAGCTCGGTGACGTCGGCATGGGCACCGGCCATCCACAGCGGCTTGCCCTGCCCGTCCCATTCAAAGACGCGCCCACGGTCCTGGATCCAGATCCACTGGCCGTTCCTGTGGCGCATGCGCAGCAGGCAGGCGTAGTTGTCGCTGCGCCCTTGGAAATGGTCGTCCAGCGCAGCATCGGACAACGCAACGTCATCGGGATGGACCAGCCTCAGGAACGTCTTCTGGCAGATGGGTTCCAGCTCTTCCAGGCGGTAACCGACGATCTCGGCCCAGCGCGCGTTGACCCGCATCTCGCCGGTCTGCACGTTCCATTCCCAGGTTCCCGCGGCGGTACCGTCGATGATCATCGCCAGGCGGCGACGCTCTTCCGCCAGCTCCTGCAGGCGGCGCTCCAGCAGTCCATTGCCGTGGGTGCCCTGGCCCGGCATCAATCCGGTCTCCTGCCGGCACGGGCAGGCGCCGACCGCAGCGCAGCGCTGCGACCGCCGGTACGAGCGACGGGTGGTGCTGGCGTCATGGCCCTCCCCAGCAACAGCGGGGTGGCCGGACGCCTCCCCTCAAGCGCAAGTGTGCGCAATCACGGGGAAAATCGACAAGTCCCCCGCCACGAATCAAGCGTGACGGGGAACACGGTCCTCAACTGCGCTTGGCGCGGGCGAAGGCCTCGGCCAGGGCGTTGTTGGCCGGGGGCGCGGACGCGGCGGGACGGCCGCCATTGCCTTGGCCCCGGTTCGGCCCGCGGTTCTGGCCGCCTGCATCGCCGCGCGGACCCTGCCCATGGCCGCGCTCATCACGCTGGCCCGGGCGGCTGGTGGCTTGCCCGGGGGTATCGTCCAGGCGCCGGGTCAGGGCGATGCGCTTGCGCGCCACGTCCACCTCCAGCACCTTCACCTTGACGATATCGCCGGCCTTGACCACGTCGCGCGGATCCTTCACGAACGTATCGGAAAGCGCCGAGATGTGGATCAGGCCGTCCTGGTGCACGCCGATATCGACGAAGGCACCAAAGGCCGCCACGTTGCTCACCACGCCTTCCAGCACCATGCCCTCGCGCAGGTCCTTGATGTCCTCGACACCCTCGGCGAAGCGCGCCGCCTTGAACTCCGGACGCGGATCGCGGCCCGGCTTCTCCAGTTCCTTGAGGATGTCACGCACGGTCGGCACGCCGAAGGTGGCATCGGTGAACTGCTCGGCCTTCAGGCCGCGCAGGAAGCTGCCATCACCGATCAGCGCCTTGATCGGGCGCGCGGTGCTGGCCACGATGCGCTCGACCACCGGGTAGGCTTCCGGGTGCACCGCCGAAGCATCCAGCGGTTCATCACCGTCGGCAATGCGCAGGAAGCCCGCGCACTGTTCAAAGGTCTTCTCGCCCAGGCGCGCGACCTTCAGCAGGTCCTTGCGGCGCTTGAACGGGCCGTTCGCATCACGGTGGCGCACGATGTTCTCGGCCACCGTGGCCGACAGGCCGGACACCCGCGACAACAGTGCAGCCGAAGCGGTGTTCACGTACACGCCCACCGCGTTCACGCAGTCCTCCACGCGGGCATCCAGCGCGCGCGCCAGGCGGTACTGGTCCACATCGTGCTGGTACTGGCCGACACCGATCGCCTTGGGTTCGATCTTCACCAGTTCGGCCAGCGGGTCCTGCAGGCGGCGGGCGATCGACACTGCCCCACGTAGCGACACGTCCAGCTCCGGGAACTCCCTGGCCGCGAACTCGGACGCCGAGTACACCGACGCGCCGGCCTCGCTGACCACTACCTTCTGCAGCTTCGGGTTGCCAGCGGCCTTGATCGCTTCGCCGGCCAGCTTGTCGGTTTCGCGGCTGGCGGTGCCGTTGCCGATCGCGATCAGGTCCACGTTGTGCTTCGCACACAGGTGCTTGATTGTCTGCAATGACTGTTCCCACTGGCGCTTGGGCTCGTGGGGATAGATGGTGTCGGTGGCGACCAGCTTGCCTGTCGCATCGACCACCGCAATCTTGCAGCCGGTGCGGATGCCCGGGTCCAGTCCGAGCACGGTCTTCGGGCCAGCTGGCGCTGCCAGCAACAGGTCCTTCAGGTTGTCGCCGAACACCGCGATGGCTTCGGCTTCGGCCTTTTCGCGGGCCTGGTTGAACAGGTCCAGCAGCAGATGGGTGTGCAGCTTGGCACGCCAGGTCAGCCGGCAGGCATCCAGCAGCCAGCGGTCGGCGGCACGGCCCTGGTCGGCGATGCCGGCCTTGCGCGCCACGCGTCCTTCGGCGTACTGATGGCCAGCCTCGGCATCGCTGCCCGGGTCCAGTTCCAGGAACAGGATTTCCTCGCGGCGCGCACGGAACAGTGCCAGCAAGCGATGCGACGGAATCTTCGCCAGCGCCTCGGCATGCTCGAAGTAGTCGCGGTACTTGGCGCCCTCGGTTTCCTTGCCCTCGGCGACGCGGGCACGGATCACCCCGGTCTCGCCCAGCCAGGTGCGCAGTTCACCGACCAGCGCGGCGTCTTCGCCCCAGCGCTCCATCAGGATCGCGCGCGCGCCTTCCAACGCGGCCTTGGTGTCGGCTACGCCCTTGTCGGCGTCGACGAAGGTGGCCGCGAATGTCTGCGGGTCCTGCGTCGGGTCGGCCAGCAGGCCATCGGCCAACGGCTCCAGGCCGGCCTCGCGGGCGATCTGCGCACGGGTGCGGCGCTTGGGCTTGTACGGCAGGTACAGGTCTTCCAGCCGGCTCTTGGTATCGGCGGCCAGGATGTCATTGCGCAGCTCGTCACTGAGCTTGCCCTGCTCGCCGATGCTGGCCAGCACCGCCGCGCGACGGTCCTCCAGCTCGCGCAGGTAGGTCAGCCGGGTTTCCAGGTTGCGCAGCTGGGTGTCGTCCAGGCCACCGGTCACTTCCTTGCGGTAGCGCGCGATGAACGGAACGCTGGCGCCTTCGTCAAGCAGGCCGACGGCGGCGCGTACCTGGGCGGACTGGGCACCGATTTCGTCGGCGATGGTCTGGGCGATCTGCTGGGCGAGCGCGCTCTGGGCGTTCTTGGCGTCGTGCATTGCTTCAGGTCTGTGCCGCGTTTCGGGAAGCCCCCATTCTGGCAATCCGCGACGGAGCCGGACAAGGCATTGACAGGGGGCGAGGTTCAGCGGCGAAGCCGGATTGGACGCCGGCATCCTGGCAAAGAGCGGGCTCGGACTGGCCCGGGGCTGGGATGCCGGCGCGGGCGCGCGATGGTGGGCGCGCCCTGCCGCGTGTTGCGACGGTCAGCGGTAGTGGCGGGCGGCGCGCTGCATGACGATGTCGTCACGCATGCCTTCCAGGGCCATCAGGCGGACCTTGCCGACACCCTGCAGTTCCATGAACCGCTCCGTGTAGAACTCCGGCCCCAGCGCGGTGTCGGCGCGGGATTTGCTGAAGCCGTAGGGCACCACGCCCTTCTCGCCATCCTTGCTACCACCGACATAAAGAACGATTGCCATGTGATGTCTTCCTCCAAATTGCTACTGCGTACTGCGTTCGATGAGCGATGCTGCGAGCTCATCGAGGGAGAGCTTACCGCGTCGAACCTGACTGGAACGTCACGAAGGCTAATGACGATCGGTTGCATGCAGATGACTGCGGGATCGCAGCAGAATGCTTACGGATCTTTAACTTCCGGCTAACGAATCGGCGGGGGATTTCCCCAACGGCGCAGCCCCTCGTGGCTTGGTCGCGAAATGCGCTTCATGTGATCGGGTCGGTCGGGGTGGGTTCGCGGGACACGCCGTAAACCCGTCCATGGGGGCTCGATGGCGCCATCCATGGCGCCAACGGTCCCGCGAACCCCCCCCGACCGCCCCCCGACAGTTTTCGGGCACGTCCAGCCACGGAAAAGAAAAAAGAAGACCAGAGCAAAAGCGGCCTGGCCGGCTCACTTTTTGTAGAGCCGAGCCCATGCTCGGCTGCTTTCAGGCCAGTCCGCGAAGCACGGCGTCACCGCCAGCCCCACCCACCCGGCCAGCCCCCAGGAAGCAGGCATTCCGCGACCAAGCCACGAGGGGCTGCGCCGTAGGCTGGAAACTACGGCCACCAGCCACGCCCGAACCGGGCGAAATGATCGGCCGCGCGTTCGAACGGATTGCGTGCACTCACCCCACCACACAGCAGGTACACCGGCAGGTACAGCGGCCCCAGCACCATGTACTGGTAAACGTGCGCGCGCTCGTGGTCGTCCAGCCGGATCAGCGGCTCCACGCCCCACCCCGCCTGATGCGCATAGGTCCGGCAGCAGATGCCGAGGTCATGGCCGGTATGCAGGATCACGTTGCCCAGGGTGATCGCCCCACCCGGCCCCCACGGCCAGCGATCGAACACCAGCGCGCAGTCACGGCTGCTCCAGCGCAATGTCGCGCCGCCGAGCATGCCGGCCAGGCCGCCGATCAGGCCGATCAGTGTGTTGGGCAGCGTCCATGCGGCGCCCAGCATCTGCAGCGCGCGCAGCCAGAGCGGCCAGGATCGAGCGGCGGTGTTCAATCCGCCTCGTTCGGAATCAGCAGCCACAGGATCAGGTAGATCAGAATGCCGGGGAAGGCGGCCGAGCCGATCGATACCAGCACGAACACGATCCGCACCAGGGTGGGGTTCCAGCCGAAGCGATGGGCAATGCCGCCCATCACGCCGGCAATCATGCGGTCGTTCAACGAACGCGACAGCGTCTTGGGCGTGGTGTTCACGGCGGTGTCTCCTCGGCTTGCGGGCAGAATCAGTCGAGCACGCCGCGACTCTACACCGCCTCCATGTCTACGGCGTGCGGAGACGCAGCGCCTGCAGGCGCGCACTGAACCAGGCGGCCGCGGTCTGCTCAGGCTGCCCCGGGCACTGGATGCGGTAAGGCTTCCCGCTCATGCTGCTCTGGCTGGCGGCGCGCTCGATGAACTGCTCGGCGCTGTCCACCATGTCCTTCTTCAGCAGGTAGTCATACTTGCGCTGCAGATGGGCGCGCGCATCGCTGCCGTCGTACCAGCTGCCATTGCGCTGGAACCGGCACTGCGAGCCATCCAGGCTGGAGATCAGCTGAGCGATCTCCCGGCGTGCATCCACACTGGGTGCGGCGTGGGCAAGTGGTGCTGCCAGCAGTGCCGCAAGAATCAACAAAGTCCGGTACCTCATCATCCCCCCAAGTCAGTCGAGCATGGCTCGACTCTACAGGTCACGCGCCTTCAACCAGCGATCGATCGTGGCCGGCACTTCGCGCTGGGCGCGGCCGGACACATAGATACCAATGTGGCCACCGCGGAAACTGGACTCGGTGTAGTCGTCCGTGCCCAGGCGCCCACGCATCGCGCGCGAGGCGTCCGGCGGTACCAGATGGTCCTGCTCGGCATAGATGTTCAGCACCGGCAAGGTCACCTGCGACAGATCCACCGCTTCCTCGCCGATCCGCACCGTACCGTTCACCAGGCCGTTGCCCTGGTAGAACTGCTTGATGAAGTCGCGGAACGCCTCGCCCGCCAGGTCCGGCGAATCGAAGATCCATTTTTCCATGCGCAGGAAATCCTCCAGCGCCGCCTTGTCGTCGAGGATATCGAGCAGGCCCACATACTTCTGCACGTTCAGGCGGAATGGCTTGAGCATCAGGTAACTGGCGTTCATCAGGTCGGCCGGGATGTTGCCCAGCGTGTCGACCAGCAGGTCCACGTCCACCTGCCGCGCCCAATGCGAGAGCATGTTGTCGGCCGTCTGGAAGTCGACCGGGGTGACCATGGTGATCAGCTTGCCCAGCTTCTGCCGGCGCAGCGCGGCGTAGCAGAGTGCGAACACGCCGCCCTGGCAGATACCCAGCAGGTCCACCGGGCCACCACTGCGCACGCGCAGGGCATCCACTGCACCATCGATATAGCGCAGCAGGTAGTCCTCCAGCGTCTGGAAGCGCTCCGAGCGATCCGGGTAGCCCCAGTCCAGCACGTACACATCCTGCCCGAGCGCCAACAGCTTCTGCACCAGGGAGCGGTCGGCCTGCAGGTCGACCATGTACGGCCGGTTGACCAGCGCGTAGACGATCAGCAGCGGCGTGCGCCGGGTCGGCGCCTGTTCGCCGACGAAGCGGTACAGCACCACCTTGCCGTCGCGCCACACTTCCTCGCGGGCGGTCACGCCGTAGTCTACGTCTTCCACCTGCGGCAGCAGCTTCAGCCCCTCCATCAGCTTGCGCTGCATCGCCAGGGTTTCCTGCATCAGGTCGTCGGCGTTGAAGCCCAGCGGTCCCTTCATCGGTCACTCGCCCGCGCGGAAGTGCGAGGTGCGGCCTTCTTTGCAGGCGCCTTTTTCGCAGTCGCCTTCTTTGTCGGCGCAGCCTTCTTTGCGGCATTGCGGGCGGCTGGCTTCACCTTCGCCGGCGTCGGCTGCGCCACCGGATCGACCGCAGCGGTTCCAGCCAGCACCGCCACTTGTGCCTGCAGCCGGCGCAGGCTGCGCTCCAGCTCGGCGATGCGGCGGTGTGCGGCATCCATCTCGCTGCGGGTCGGCAGGCCGATACGTTCACTCATCTGTTCCACCTCGCGCTGCAGGCCGGCGCGCAGACGCATCTGCGCGTTGCCCAGCGAGGCGTACACCTGCTGGAACGGTTCGGACATGGCGACCTTGGCGTAGGCCTCCTCGGCCACTTCGATCCACAGGTCGAACATCGCGCGGGCGCTGGTCAGCTGGCTGCCCGGCTGTTCGTGCTCGGCCAGGCGCTGCTCGAACAACGCAAATGCCTCGTCCAATGCCCGCTTGATCTGGTCGACATAGGCGCGCGAATGCTGCTGGTACTCTTCCTGCGCACGCAGCAGGGCCTGCCAGCGTGCCTGGTGCTCGCGGCCGGGGCCGAATGCCGGGCTCTGCAGCCACGGGCCCGCCTGCAGCTGGAACTGCTGCAGCCATGCGGCGAATTCAGGTACTGCGGCACCGGCGTGGGTGCTGCCGCGGGCGCCCTGCAGCATCCATTGCAGCATGCCGTCGCCCTGCCCCTGCACCGCCTCGCGCCAGGCCTGGGCCACGTCGGCACTGCTGGCGTCGCGGCCGGCAAACCGAGCGGCGACCTCCTGCATGGTGCCGTACCAGCTGCCCGCCTGTTCGCGGAACCGGCGCACGGCATCTTCCGGCGCGCCGGGCGCCTGTTCGGGCAGCAATTGGCCCCACCAGTCAAACAACCGTTGCCAGCTGCCGGGGTCGTCACCGGCAGGTGCAGCGGGCGCGCCCGCATGGCGCAGAGCATCACCCCAGGCGCCGAAGTACTGCCGGGCCAGGGTCTCGAAATCGCTGCTGCCGGCGTCGTGGGCCGAGCTGGTCATCGCAGGCCTCCGCAGGGCTGGCTCATGGCTTGGGGATACGCAGGGTCTTGCTGATCATCAGCGACCCGGACAGGGCGAACAGCAGCACCATCGGGTGCAGCTGCCACGGGCCGATCTGCCACTGGCCGAACCAGATGTTCTGGCCGATGGCATCGGTGCCGGCGGCGATCGCCAGCACGATCACCAGCACCAGGCTGGTCGGGATCGGGGTGCCCTCGAAATACGTGACCTTGCCCTCGTCGCCGGTCATTGCCTCGGCAGTGACGTTGTAGCGTGCCAGGCGGCTGACGCCGCAGCAGACGAAGTAGCTCAGCACCAGCCAGTCCCAGCCACCCTGCATGCCGCAGGCATAGGCCAGCGCCGCTGGGGCCACCCCGAAGGAGATCACGTCGGACAGCGAGTCCAGCTCGCGGCCCAGGGTGGAGCTGGACTTGCGCCAGCGCGCGATACGCCCATCAAGGGCGTCGAAGATGAAGGCCAACGGGATCAGCGCCATGCCGAACAGCAGGTAGCCGCGCTCGCCATCCTGCAGGAAGCGCATGGCGGCAAATACCGCACCGGTGCCGCAGAAAGCATTGGCCAGGGTGAACCAGTCGGCCAGCTGGAATTCGCGCAGCATCGAGAAGTGACGTTTCATGGGGACTCACGGAGCATCAAGGCCCACAGGTTACCGCGAGCGCCGTCGCTGGTGACAGCGCTGACGGGGCCCACCCTTCACCGTCCCCTCACCCGCCCTCACCGGCGGTGAATTTTTCGCCACCCATCTTGACAGCCTAGGGGGGTGGCGCCTGTCGCGGCTTATCCACAAAGTTGCCCACGCGTAATCCACACCCCCTGTGGACAACCAGATCTCACCGACTGCGACGGTGGACATTTCCTCATCACCCTGACGCGGGGTTTCCCTACTTCCCAAGCCGCGAGGTCGGCGCTATGGTCACCGGCTGGCCCGCCGCCGCCACGTCCGATTCCTGGTGACGGACGATGATGATGCCGGATGCTTCCACCTGCTGCTGGTGCAGCGGCCATGAAGCGGTAGAGCCGGCCGCTGGCCGGCTGCCCCTGCCATTCCGGAGTGCCGGCCAGCGGCCGACACTACCGAGCGTGCACCCGCCGCCACCGGGCGAAACACATCACCTGCATCACCAGCATCGCCAGCAACCCCAGTGGCCACGCCCACCACACGCCGGCCAGCCCGTGCTGCGCCTGCATCCACATCGCCAGCGGCAGTTCCACCAGCAGCACCGCTGCCATACCCAGCAACGCTGGCAACCATACCGTGCCGCTGCCGCGCATCACCCCGACGAGCACCGCACTGACTCCCATCGCCAGCACGCCCCACACCACAGTCCGCAGCTGCAACGCAGCCAGCTCGCGCACGTCGGCCGCCGCCAGGATCAGCCCGGTCAGCCCGGACGCCAGCGCCACAACCAGCACCACCACCACGCTCAGCGTCGCCAGCCCCACCAGCACACCCGTCCGGGCGATGGCCGGCAGCCGTGCCGTACGCCCGGCGCCCATCGCATGCGCCGCGAGGATGGTGGCGGTGATCCCCAACGACATTGCCGGCAACTGCACCCAGCTCATCAGCTGGTTGACCGCACCGTAGGCTGCCGTGGCCGTGTAGCCATAGCGGTTGATCCAGCCCAGCAACACGATTTCGGCGACGGCCAGGCTGAGCATCTGCAGCGAGGAGGGTATGCCGATGCGCAGCATCGATCGGATGATCGCGCCATCGAAACGGATGGCATGCAACAACTCAGGTCGCGGTGCCAGGGGATGTCCTGTCCGATGCCAACGCAACAGCAGCCAGCCCAGGGCCAACAGCGAGGCAAACGCCGCCGACACCGCCGCACTGGCCGATCCCAGCCGCGGCAGGCCGGCCCAGCCCAGAATCAGCAGCGGCGTGCGCAGCAGGCCCACCGCCGTGGCCAGCAGCAGCGCATGCAGCGGCGTCTTCGCATCGCCTACTGCGCGGCTCACGGCAGTGGCCAGCCACAGCAGGAAGAACGCCGGCGCCGCCAGCAGCAGCACGCGCGCGTAGACGATGGACTCACCGAGGATCGGTGCCGGTGTACCCAGTGACATCAGAAGCTGTGGTGCGAAACCGCTCCCCAGAGCCATCACCAGCACCGACAGCACAAGGATCAGCGCCACCGCACTGCCAGCCACCGCGCGCACCTGCTGCGGCCGACCCGCGCCCCAGGCCTGCCCGATCAGCACCATCGCGCCGGTCGCCAGACCCATCACCAGGGGCAGCAGCAGGAAGAAGACCGGGAAGAACGCAGCGGCCACGGCCACCGCCTGGGTACCGAGCAGATGGCCGAGGTAGATGTTGTCCAGCGTGCCTGCGGCCAGTTGCAGCGCATTGGTCAGCAGCATCGGCAGCAGAAGGGCCAGGTAGGTGCGCCACAGAGGCGGCGCGACCAGGGGCGTGGAATGTACAGGGGAGTTCATGGGGTTCTCTGGGCAAGGCGCTGCCCTGCCCGGCGTTTCCACCAGCAAAGCAAGCACAGGGGACCGGGCCGCAGCCCGCGATCAGGTGGCGCCGCCGCTCAACGACGGCGCGATGGTTCAGCCGTCAGCGCTGTCGAACGCCAGACGCAGGGCGTGGTCGCGCACATCCCTGGGCCAGGAATGCAGCACCGCTTCAAGGCCCGTACGGTCGTGCGCGAACAGCGCGCGGATGGCCTCCTCGAAGCCCGGCAGGTCACCGGCGATGGTCTGCAGGAAGTGATAGGCGCGCTCGGCATCGCGACGCCGGCGGTCCTTGTCCGCACCGGCGCGGCTGGCCGCCTCCACCAGTTTTCGCAGTGCCACCGAGGCCCCGCCCGGCTGCTCTGCCAGCCATGCCCAGTGGCGCGGCAGCAACGTCACTTCGCGCGCTACCACGCCCAGCTTCGGGCGGCCACGGCCACGCGGGGCCGCGGGTGCGTCTTCGGCAATGCCCTCGGCATCCGTCTCCACGGCGGGAAACGCTGCACTTACCCGCGACAGCAGTTCTGCATCACTGCCGCGCGTATCGAAATCACGGGTATGGCCCGTGGCGTTGTCGAACACCAGCAATGGTCCAGCAGCGTTGTCGGCGCGCAGCCGCTTGAGCGCCTGTGCGGCCATTTCCGGTCTGCCGGACGCAACGAGGCGATGGCCGTCGAAACAACTGAAGGGAGGGAGTCGGGACGCAGGCATGGCAATGGCATCAGCGGTGATGCACGAATATTGCCCGGGTAATTTATGGTCGTCAATATTTCCCGGGTATTAATTGGCCGAAAGAGCGTGCCAACCCAGGGTGGCACCCACCGGAACGGTTGGCACCTCCCCGATTCGCCGGGTCACAGCCGGCTGTAGGACCAACTGACCATGCGCCCGTCCTTGTACGGCATCACGCCGTGGAACGGGCGCGGGTCGGCGTCGAACACCAGCGGCAGGAAGTTGCGGTCGCCTTCCCACATCGGCAGCGTGTCCAGCTTGTCCAGATCCACCCACTCCAGCGTGCCTTCGTGGTTGCCGCCGTGCGGGGTGCCTTCGAAGCTGTCGATGACGAACACGAAGCCCAGCCAGTCTTCGCCGTGCTTGCCGAAACCGGGCCAGCTGAGAGTGCCGCGCAGGCGCATGCCGGTGCAGTCGATGCCGGCTTCCTCGGCAATCTCGCGGCGCATGCTGGCCGCCACGTCCTCGTCCGCTTCGATCTTGCCACCCAGGCCGTTGTACTTGCCGAGGTGATGGTCACCGGGGCGCGTATTGCGATGGATCATCAGCACCTGGCGACGATCGGGCGACAGCACATAGCCCAGGGTGGCGACGATCGGGGTGTACGGCATGGGGCGGCATCCAGCGGCAGGTCAGCCCTGGATTATGGCCGATCAGCGCACCAGCGACAGGCGGCGCTCGGCAGGCGCACCGGCGCCATCCGGGTCACGGCGCAGCGTGGCGACGCCGTGGCCGCGCTCGGCCAGGTATTCCAGCCACTTGCCGAGGAAGGTGTTCATCCGCATGCGGTGGCTGATCAATTCCGCCGGTGGCGGGTACAGGCCCATGGTGTCCTGCCAGCGGCGGCCGACGTAGCAATGGGTGGTCTCGGCCTGGCGCGCGTCACGGTACAGGCGAACATAGGCCGAAGGATCCGGCTCGCCGGTGACCGGGTCGGCGATGTCGTAGGTGAGCCGCAGTTCCACCGTATAACGGTGGCACTCGATCACGTCCAGGCGGACATCCAGGCCGTCGCCGATCGAGGAAATGTAGCTGCCCGCCGCCAGTCCCGCCGGTTCGAACAGGCGCACCAGATGGCGGTAGTTTTCCGCGTACAGGCCCATGAGCCAGCTCAGCCGGCTCAGGCGGGGAATGCGTTCGGTACGGGGCAAGGCTCGGGCCATGGGTCGATCCTACACGTTGGTGCTTCAACGTGGGGGCGCCTCGAGCCACAGCCAACCCGACGACGACGATCCCCTGCAGGGCCGAGCCCACGCTCGGCTGCGCTTCGGCCAGAACCCGGTGGCCCAGCCGAGCGTGGGCTCGGCTCCACGGGCGCAGCCAGGTGCGCCGGAAAGGATCAATACAGCTCGCGCTGCAGCCCCAATGTGGCCAGCACCTTGCTGGAAATCTCCTCGATCGAGGTGTGGGTGGTGCTCAGGGTCGGGATCCGCTCCATGCGGAACATGGTCTCGGCCGCGGCCACCTCGCGCTTGCAGGTGTCCAGGTTGGCGTAGCGCGAGTTCGGGCGGCGCTCCTGGCGGATCTGCTGCAGGCGGTCCGGATCGATGGTCAACCCGAACAGCTTGCGCCGGTAGTTGCGCAGGCGTGGCGGCAGGCGGTCGCTTTCCAGGTCCTCGTCGGTCAACGGGTAGTTGGCCGCGCGCACCCCGTAATGCAGGGCCAGGTAGATGCAGGTGGGCGTCTTGCCAGCGCGCGACACCGCTACCAGGATCACGTCGGCATCGTCGTAGTTCACCGCGATACCGTCATCGTGGGTCAGGGCGAAGTTCATCGCGTTGATGCGCCGGTGGTAGGTGTCGAAATCGACCATGCCGTGGGCCTGGCCGACCCGGGCCAGGCGCGGGCTGGCCAGTTCGCGCTCCAGCGGCTCGATGAACGGCGCGAACACATCCAGCATCAGGGCACCGCTGTCGGCCAGGATCAGGCTCAGGCTCTGGTCCACGCAGGAGTTCACCACGATCGGCCGGACCTGGTACCGCTCCCCCGCCGCCTGGATCCGGGCGCAGGCTTCACGCGCTTTTTCAGGGTCGTCGACAAACGACATCCGATCGGTAATGAAGCTGAACCCGGAGAACTGGGTCAGCAGGCTATGCCCAATGGTTTCAGCGGTGATACCGGTTCCATCGGAAACGTAGAACACCGGACGGATGGTCGACATGCGCGCTTTTACCCCCTACGAAGCCTAAAAAGGCCGCCAGCACAAGCTTGTGCCGACGGTGCTCTGCCCGGCATCATATCGGCTTCTTCCTACGGACGCGGCCACTCAGCCCGCCTCGGGCGATGGCCAAACGGAGCATCGCGCTTGAACGAGAACATCCTGTGGTTGCACGAACTGCGTCTGGCCGATCTGGCCCGCGTAGGCGGCAAGAATTCGTCCCTGGGCGAGATGATCGGCAACCTGGCCGGTCTGGGCGTTTCGGTGCCGGGCGGTTATGCCACCACCGCTGAAGCCTTCAAGGACTTCATCGCGCACAACGATCTGTCCAAGCGCATCTTCGACAGGCTGGCCACGCTGGACGTCGAGGACGTCAACGCGCTGACCGCCGCCGGCAAGGAAATCCGCGGCTGGGTAATCGACGCCCCGCTGCAGCCGCAGCTGGACCAGGACATCCGCACCGCCTACGCCAAGCTGAGCGCCGAGAATGGCGGCGGTGACGTGGCCGTGGCCGTGCGTTCGTCGGCCACCGCCGAGGATCTGCCGGATGCCTCCTTCGCCGGCCAGCAGGAAACCTTCCTCAACGTGACCGGTGCCGACGACGTCGTGCACAAGGTCAAGGAAGTGTTCGCCTCGCTGTACAACGACCGCGCCATCGCCTACCGCGTGCACCACGGCTTCAAGCATGAGGACGTGTTCCTGTCCGCCGGCGTGCAGCTGATGGTGCGTTCGGGCGTCGGCTCCTCCGGCGTGCTGTTCACCCTGGACACCGAGTCCGGCTTCCGCGACGTGGTGTTCGTCACCTCCTCGTTCGGCCTGGGCGAAATGGTCGTGCAGGGCGCGGTCAATCCGGACGAATACTACGTCTACAAGCCCACCCTGCAGGCCGGCAAGCCGGCGATCCTGCGCCGCTCGCTCGGCAGCAAGGCGATCCGCATGGTGTATTCGGATGTCCCCGGTGAGCGCGTCCGTATCGAAGACACCCCGGCCGAACTGCGCACCACCTTCTCGATCAGCGACGAGGACGTGCAGGAACTGGCCAAGCAGGCGCTGGTCATCGAAAAGCACTACGGCCGCCCGATGGACATCGAGTGGGCCAAGGACGGTGTCAGCGGCAAGCTGTTCATCGTGCAGGCGCGCCCGGAAACGGTGAAGTCGCGCAGCCACGCCACCCAGATCGAGCGCTTCGCGCTGACCGAGAAGGGCGCCAAGGTGCTGGCCGAGGGCCGCGCCGTCGGCGCCAAGATCGGTTCGGGCGTGGCCCGCGTGGTGAAGACGCTGGACGACATGAACCGCGTGCAGCCGGGCGACGTGCTGATCGCCGACATGACCGATCCCGATTGGGAACCGGTGATGAAGCGCGCCTCGGCCATCGTCACCAACCGCGGTGGCCGCACCTGCCACGCCGCGATCATCGCGCGCGAGCTGGGCGTGCCGGCCGTGGTTGGTTCGGGCAACGCGACCCAGGTCATCGAGGATGGCCAGCTGGTCACCGTCAGCTGCGCTGAAGGTGATACCGGCTTCATCTACGAAGGCAAGCTCGGCTTTGAGCGCACCACCACCGATCTTGGCAACATGCCGCCGGCGCCGCTGAAGATCATGATGAACGTGGCCAACCCGGAACGTGCCTTCGACTTCGGCCAGCTGCCGAACGCCGGCATCGGCCTGGCCCGCCTGGAAATGATCATCGCCAGCCACATCGGCATCCATCCGAATGCGCTGCTGGAATACGACCGCCAGGACGCCGCGACCAAGAAGAAGATCGACGAGAAGATCGCCGGCTATGGTGATCCGGTCAGCTTCTACGTCGACCGCCTGGCCGAAGGCATCGCCACCCTCACCGCCTCGGTCGCCCCGAACGCCGTGATCGTGCGCCTGTCGGACTTCAAGTCCAACGAGTACGCCAACCTGATCGGCGGCAGCAACTACGAGCCGCACGAAGAGAACCCGATGATCGGCTTCCGCGGCGCCAGCCGTTATGTCGACCCGAGCTTCTCGGCCGCCTTCGCGCTGGAGTGCAAGGCCGTGCTGCGTGTGCGCAACGAAATGGGCCTGGACAACCTGTGGGTCATGATTCCGTTCGTGCGCACCCTGGAAGAAGGCCGCAAGGTCATCGAGGTGCTGGAACAGAACGGCCTGAAGCAGGGCGAGAACGGCCTGAAGATCATCATGATGTGCGAAGTGCCGTCCAACGCTTTGCTCGCCGATGAGTTCCTAGAGATCTTCGACGGCTTCTCGATCGGCTCCAACGACCTGACCCAGCTCAGCCTGGGCCTGGACCGCGACTCGTCGATCGTCGCGCACCTGTTCGACGAACGGAACCCGGCAGTGAAGAAGCTGCTGTCGATGGCGATCAAGGCAGCACGTGCCAAGGGCAAGTACGTCGGCATCTGCGGCCAGGGCCCGTCCGATCACCCGGATCTGGCCGAATGGCTGATGCAGGAAGGCATCGAGTCGGTGTCGCTGAACCCGGATACCGTGGTTGATACCTGGCTGCGCCTGGCCAAGCTGAAGGCCAACGGCTGATGCCGTGATGGGCTGACGTCGCTTTCATCGACGTCCGCCCATACTGCTGCTGCACGCAAGCCCCGCCTCTGCGGGGCTTGCTGTTTCTGGCGTCCGCGCACGCCCAGCCCCACGCAGACATCGCTACGCAGCAAAGGACTTCCGCATGATCGCCGCCGCACCTCCCGCCCCCGCCGCAACGCCCTGGTTCCACTCGCTCAACTGGGAGCGCCTGCTGGAAACCTACGGTGTGCCGTTACTGGCTGCCATCGTGGTGCTGCTGGTGGGCCTGTGGGTGGCGCGTCGCCTGTCCAATGCGATGCCGCGCGCCACAGCGCGCATGGGCGTGGACCCGATGCTGGGCAGCTTCCTGCGCAACGTGGTGTACGCCGCGTCGCTGGTGATCGTGGTGGTGCTGGCCATCGGCACGCTGGGCGTGCAGATCACGCCGCTGCTGGCCGTGCTCGGCACCGCCGGCCTGGCCGTTGGCCTTGCCCTGAAGGATTCGCTGTCCAACATCGCCTCGGGCGTGATGCTGGTGACACTGCGGCCGTTCCGCGTCGGCGACGTGGTCACCGTTGCCGGACAGACAGGCACGGTGCGCGAAGTGCGCATTTTCCAGACCGTCATCACCGGTGCCGACAACCAGCACACCACCATTCCGAACACGCTGATCACCGCCGCACCGATCATCAACCTGACCGCCGAGCCGACCCGCCGCGTCGAACTGGTGATCGGCATCGGCTACGAGGACAACATCCAGCTGGCACGCGACACCGCGCTGGCGCTGATGAAGGCGGACCCGCGCGTGCTGCAGACGCCGGCACCGGACGTGGTGGTGTACGAGTTGGGTGCGCACGCGATCAACCTCGGCATCCGCTGCTACGTGAAGTCGGCCGACTGGTTCGGCACCAAGGTCACGCTGCTGGAGCAGCTCAAGCTGGGCTTCGACAAGGCCGGCATCAACATCCCGTACCCGCAGCAGGACATGCACCTGTACCTGCATGGAAAGGATGGCGGTGTGGTCGAGGCGGACGCGCTGGTGCGCGACAAGCCCTGATCCATGCCGGCAGTGCCGACCAACGGTCGGCACCCCCACCCATCGGCGATACGACATTGAAATGCCGGCCAGCGGCCGGCAGCCTTCAGGATCAGGCCGCGACGCTCTCTTCCAGCGTCGGGTAATCGGTGAAGCCGACCGCCCCGCCACCGAAAAATGTGGCGCGATCCGGCGGATTCAGTTCCGCACCCAGGCGCAGGCGCTCAGGCAGATCCGGGTTGGCGATGAACGGCCGGCCGAAGCCGATCAGGTCGGCCCAGCCTTCAGCCAGTGCCTGCTCGGCGCGTTCGGCGGTGTACTTGCCGGCATAGATCAGCGTACCCGGGTAGACCATGCGCAGCGCCTGCTTGAACGCCACCGGCATCAGCGGTGCGTCGTCCCAGTCGGCCTCGGCGATGTGCAGGTAACCGACGCCGAGCTCGCCCAGCAGATGCGCGGCGGCCAGATAGGTCGCCTGCGGCGTATCGTCCACCGCGCCCTGCAAGGTGGTCAGTGGCGCCAGGCGCACGCCGACGCGGTCACCACCGACCACCGCAACCACCGCCTGCACCACCTCGCGCAGGAACCGCAGGCGGTTCTGCAACGCGCCGCCATAGCCGTCGGTGCGCTGGTTGGCCTGCGAGTCGATGAACTGGTTGATCAGGTAGCCATTGGCACCGTGCAACTCCACGCCATCGAAGCCTGCGTCCAGCGCGTTGCGTGCCGCCTGGGCGTAGTCGGCGACGATCCCCGGAATCTCGCCTTCGCGCAGCGCGCGCGGCATCGAATGCTGGATCATTTCGCCTACCCCGGCTTCGGGGCCTGCCCCGGTCGGGTCGACGAACACCTTCACGCCTTCCGCCAACAACGCCGACGACGACACCGGCGCGGCGCCACCCGGCTGCAGCGCCACGTGCGAGACCCGGCCGACATGCCACAGCTGGGCGTAGATGCGACCGCCGGCAGCGTGCACGGCATCGGTCACCCGGCGCCAGCCCTTCACCTGGTCCGGGCTATGGATGCCCGGGGTCCAGGCATAGCCCTGGCCCTGAGGGCTGATCTGGGTGCCTTCGCTGACGATCAGGCCGGCGCTGGCGCGCTGCGCGTAATACGTGGCCATTTCGGCAGTGGGCACGTTGCCGGCCGACGAGCGCGAGCGGGTCATCGGCGGCATCACGATGCGGTTGGGCAGCGTCAGTGCGCCCAGATGATGAGGAGTGAACAACATGGCGGCGATCTCTTGCGGGAGGAGTGCCACCAAGAATGGGGATGGCCCCCGCCAGGCAACAGGCACGCACTGGCAAAACAGTTGTTCCCCCACGGCAAGGATCACCCGGTACGAGGGCTCATCCACGCATGGCGTGGATCTACTCCACCCTTGGCTCGATCCTTACCGCACCGTGTGCCACGCGGTCATAGCAGGTGCGCACCACATCTTCCCCGTACTTCAACTCCAGCCGGCGCACGATGAAGTGACCACGCGCCATGTCCTGGTAGTAGTCGGTGAACATGGTGTTCAGCGTTGCACCCGCGGCGGCACCAACGATCGGCACCGCCTGCGCGGCGAACTTCTCGGTAACGACCACGCCAAAGCGCGCCGCCACCTTCTCCACCATCTTCGCCAGCAGCTTGCCGGCTTCCTTCGGCGCCACGCCCAGAGTCAGGTCGCGGCCGGTCACCACCCGCCCGGCCAGCTCGGCCGACAGGTGGCGCATCACATCGGTGGTGAAACCTCGAGCCAGGTAATAGCCCGTCTCGCTGGCGTCATCACGCGGCGAGTTGCCGCCCAGCGCGAACACCTCCAGGCACGCCTGGCGGGTGCTGAACTCGGACAGGTCAAACCCCTCGCTGCGGGCGACGTCGGCCACCGCACGCATCATGATCGTGGTCGACACCGGCAACTCGATGAGCAAGGCGGCAAAGCCGAAGGCGCCGCCGACCGCACCGGAGGTGGCTGCCGCCAATTTGTGCCAGCGGGTCGACGCTCCCTTGCCGGGCGAGTTGTCCATGCTCCACAGGGCTGCCTGCACCGACTTGGACAGCGCCGCCTGCACCGCACCGTGGATGCGGTTGGAGACCGAGCTGGGCAGCGCCTTCACCGCGAATTCCAGCGGCGTGCCGACCAGGTTGGCCATGCGCGCGGTCAGGGTCGGCGCTTCGAGCAGAGCGACGGCCCGCTGCAGGTCGGACCAGTCGCGGGCGTCATGGGCGATGTCGCGGGGGAGCAGGATGGGCTCGTTCATGGCGCCGATCTTAGCGCCCGGAAGTTGAACGGTTCGTCGCGGGTCACGCCAGAAGGGGCGGATCCGGCGCCTTGCTGGCCAGCGGCCGGCACTACCCGTGGGCGTGTCACCCGGCGGCGTCGTTCAGGCAGCCGGCAACCCCGACAGCGCGCCCATGAACTGGCGGTAGTGACGCAGCTCGGCGATTGAATCGTGTACATCGCTCAGCGCGGTATGGTTGCTGTTCTTGCCGACGCCGGCGGCCACGCTCGGCGCCCAGCGCTTGGCCAGCTCCTTCACCGTGGACACGTCCAGGTTGCGGTAGTGGAAGTACTTCTCCAGGCGCGGCATCTGGCGGTGCAGGAAGCGGCGGTCCTGGCAGATCGAGTTGCCGCACATCGGCGAAAGGCCGGCCGGGATCCACTGCGCCAGGAAGTTCACCGTCTGCGCTTCGGCCTGGCCCAGGGTGATGGTGCTGTCCACCACGCGCTGCCACAGGCCCGAACGACGGTGCTGGTTGCGGTTCCACTCATCCATCGCTTCCAGCGTTTCCAGCGGATGGTGGATGGCGAATTCCGGCCCTTCGGCCAGCACGTTCAGCTGGGCATCGGTGACCACGGTGGCGATCTCGATGATCGAATCGTTGTCGGTATCCAACCCGGTCATTTCCAGGTCGATCCAGATCAGTCGCTCGTTGGCCGCGCCGTTGTCCGCCATGTGTCGCCTCGTTGCTGGGCAGGCGCGCGGCCTACCGGTGAAGGAAAGAGGCGCCCATCATACCCGTTCGCCCCTCAGCCCTCGCCGGCGTGGTCTTCCAGCAGCAGCGGCGGCTTGCCGCGCTTGGCGCGGAAATAATTGGTCAGGCGCATGCTGGCCTCCTTGGCCAGCACCCCACCGTGGATCTCTACCCGGTGGTTGTGGCGGGCATCGCCCAGCAGGTCGAACACGCTGCCGCAGGCGCCGGTCTTGGGGTCGCTGGCGCCGTAGACCAGGCGGGCAACGCGTGCATGCACGATCGCCATCGCACACATCGCGCAGGGTTCGAGGGTCACGTACAGGGTGCTGCCGAGCAGCCGATGATTGGCCAGCCGCGTGCCGCCGGCGCGCATGGCCACGATCTCGGCATGCGCACTGGGGTCGTGCGAGGCGATGTTGAGGTTCCAGCCCTCGCCCAGCAGCTGGCCATCGGCGCCCACCAGTACCGCACCAACGGGGATCTCGTCGTACTCGCGCTGCGCACGCTCGGCCAGCGCCAGCGCATGGCGCATCCAGTGTTCATCGGCGTCGTGCACCGGTACACCCAGGGCGTCGGTCATGGCGGTTCTCGCGTGTGTGCAGGGCCAGGATGGCCGCCGGGGCCGCATTGTACGCCCGCGGCCGTGCAGGCGGCGCTAGCGTGCGTCGAAGCGCTCGCGGGCGGCGTCCAGTGCCGGGAAGTTGTGCTCGGCCCAACGGTCCAGAGCGGACAGCGTGTCAACCAGGCCACGCGCGACTTCGGTCAGCCGGTACTCCACATGCAGTGGCTTTTTGCCCAGCTCACACCGCTCGACCAGGCCATTGCGCTCCAGCTGCCGCAGGGTCTGGGTCAACACCTTCTGCGAGATGCCTTCGATCTTCCGCAGCAGCGCGCCATTGCGCAGCGGCCCCTGCGCCAGTGCCGGCAACAGCAGCATCACCCACTTGCCGGAGATCAGCGCCAGCGCATCACGTGCCGAACAATCGGCGGCATAGACATCGCCCGGACAGGCCATGGTTACCTCAAGGTGCGTAATTGCCGGGGCACTCCGGCATCGCGAGGATGGTCGCACACTCCACCAACACCTCGCCCCATGCGCGCCCTGATCCTGCTTGCCCATCCCGAACCCCGCTCGTTCAACGCCTACCTGGCCGCGCAGGCCGCCGAACAGCTGCGGCGTGACGGTGTGCAGGTGGAGGCAATCGATCTGTATGCGGAAGGCTTCGATCCATTGGAAGCCGCATACCATCATCCTCAGCGCCTGCAGCGCGAACGCTTCGATGCCCAGCGCGAACAACGCCACAGCGCCGAGCATGATTTTCTGCCCACCGACGTGCGCCGCCACCTCAAGCTGCTGCAGGCCACTGACATGCTGATCCTGCAGTTCCCGCTGTGGTGGTTCGCGGCACCGGCCATCCTCAAGGGCTGGCTGGACCGCGTGCTGGTCTACGGGCCGATGTACAACAGCCGCCAGCGCCACGAGCACGGCGTGATGCGCGGCAAGCGCGCGTTGCTGAGCGTCACCACCGGCTCATCGGCACGGGCCTGCGCCGTCGACGGCCGCGAGGGTGATACCCGGTTGTTGCTGTGGCCGTTGATGTACAGCCTGCGCTACGTCGGCCTCGACGTGATGGAACCGCATGTAGTGCACGGCGTGCGTTCCGGGCTGGCACCGGAGCGCGTGCAGGCGCACGACGAGGCGCTCACCATGGCTGCAAGCAACTACCGGCAACGACTTGCTCAGTGGACGCAGTGGCCGATCGTGCCTTTCAATGACAGCGAGGACTTCGAGGACGGCGTGGTGCTGCGCGCGGAGGCCACAGCCTACAGCCCCTTCATCCGCCATCGCCACACCGGATGAATCCGCTTCTGCAGGCGCGGCCGGAAAACTTCATACTGCGCATTCCAGTCAAGCACCTTGGTGAACCCATGACCACCCTGCGCCCCTCGCGCGCCGACGACGGCACCGCCCTCGTCGACCTCTGGCGTCGCGCCGTCGACGCCACACACGACTTCCTCAGTACCGATGACCGCCAGGCCATCGAGGCCGAAGTCGCCGGTTTCCTGCCGCAGGCGCCGATGACCGTTGCCGTCGATGCGCAGGATCGGCCCGTAGGCTTCATGCTGATCGACGGCGCGCACATGGAAGCGCTGTTCATCGATCCCGACGTGCGCGGTACCGGTATCGGCCGGCACCTGCTGCAGCACGCGCTGGCCCTGCATCCGCAGCTGAGTACCGACGTCAACGAACAGAACGCGCAGGCCGTTGGCTTCTACCTGCGCATGGGCTTCGTCGAAACCGGCCGCTCACTGCTCGATTCGCAGGGCCGTCCTTATCCCCTGATTCATCTCCGGTACAACGGCTGACATCCCTCGGCAGCAGCCACGTGCTGGCGTGACGCCGTCAGTTCACTTGAACACATCGGCGGCTACCGCATTCCCAAGCCGCAACCCGAGCCCACCGTCTGGCGTGCGCCCTGACCTCCCGCGCTCTCAGGCGGTGGCTTCAAAGGCCGTGGAGTAGCTCACCTCGCCCTGCGCCATCGGCGGACGCAGGCACAGCGCCTGGAAGTACTCCGGCGGAACACCGGGTAGTACCAGGCCCGGCTCCATGCGGAATCCGAACCGCTCGTAATACGCCGGCTCCCCCAGCAATACACAGCCGTGCGCGTGCTGCCCACGCAATGCGTCGAGCGCCGCGTGCATCAGCGCCGCGCCAATGCCCTGCCCCTGCCATCCGGGCAGCACCGAGATGGGCCCCAGGCCAAACCAGCCCGTACTGCCATCGCTGACCGTCACCGGCGACAGGGCGATGTGGCCGACCACCTGCCCTTGCCGCTCGGCGACCAGCGAAATACTCAGCTCACCGCGTGCACGCAGCGCGTCGACGATGAACTGCTCGGTGTGGCTGCTGTGCGGGGATTCGCGGAAGGCCGCTGCGGTGAGTGCGTGGATGACCGCGTGGTCTTCGCGGGTTTCGGGGCGGATCGTGCAGTTCAAGAAGAACGCCTCTGGTGAAGTGATGGACATGTGAATGATCGATTTCCGTCACGGATTCAGCTACGAACCTGCGTCCGGCAGCAGAGCCAGCGCGACGATGGGATGCCCTGTGCGGCAAGCGATCTGCCGGCGCGGCGCGCCCTGGGCACGTCAAAAATCCGTCTCGAGGGGTGGCACAGGGCTCCCGGCACGTTCCATAATCGAGAAACCTGCCACCCAGGAAGGATATATGGACATGGACGCACGATGCAGGATCGGGCCATGGGTGTAGCACACCGCGCGCACAGGGGACGACCGCTGTTGGCGTTGCTCACCCTCCTCCCGCTGGCGGCGTGCTCGCCGTACGCCGATGCCGAGCGTGACGTCGCCGCGGGTGGACGCGGCCTGGCCAAGCTCAACCCGGCGCCGAAGCAGGCCTATGAGCTGGTGCTGACGTTGAAGGACGCGCCGGGCCCGTTCGCGATTGTTGAGGGCGTGGCCCAGTATGACGCCAGCAACTACGCAGATTGTGGGCGGATCTTACCCGCGACAGGCACTGCGGGCCGCATCACCAGCCAAGAGCCCGTCACGCTGCGCAAGATCGGCGAGAACGAATATCGCGGCACGTTCTACCTCGACCGTATGCAGGACGAGGACTACTACGGGCGTGGCGTCTGCCATTGGTCGCTGACGGGTGTTGGTGCAATGTTGCGCGCCACGAATGACAAGGCGGATACGCGATTCCTGACGTTCGTCGACAACAAACGCATGGAGAACGACTCCCCTCTGACGCTTTATTACCCGAACCTTATCTATCCGCGCGCCGACAATGTCGCCAACTTTGGCGCCAGTGGCGAGGAAGATCCGTCGGGGTACAGCGAAGATTTGCGCGACGCGCTGTTCTCAACCACCACCACTGTGCAGAAGCTCGCGCCATGAACTGCCAGTGTCACATTTACCTCTACCACCAAGGAGGCCGACATTGCGCCACAAGATGATTCCGTGCCTTGCTCTGCTTCTGTTGACCGCCTGCCACCCGGAGACCGCCATGAACCAGGAACGTGCCGCTGCTGAAGCCGATGTCGCCCAGGGTGGGCGCGGGCTCGCAAAGCTCAACCCCAGCCCGCGCAAGGCCTATGAACTGGTGTTGCGCCTGAAGGATGCCCCGGGCGACTTCGCGGTGGTCGAAGGTGTCGCGCAGTACGACGTCACCAACGAAGACCAGTGCGGCCACATCGAGCCGGCCACAGGCACGGCTGCACGCATCACCAGCCAGGAACCAGTGGAGCTGCGCAAGGTCGCTGATGGCGAATACCGCGGCACCGTATACATCGATCGCATGCTGGACGAGGACTACTACGGTCGCGGTGTCTGCAAGTGGGAGTTCACCGGTGCCGGCGCGATGCTGAAAGCGACGGGTGCCGAAGGCGAGACGCGCTTCCTTTCATTCATTGAAGCAGCGCCCTTCGTCAAAGGCGAGACCGAAACTCGCCACTATCCTCGTTCGGACTATCCGCGCGTGAACGAGATTCCTGACTACGGCGCAAGCGGCCAGGAAGACCCCACCAAGTTCCGCCCTGAACTGCAGAATGCGCTGTTCTCGGCTTCACTTGAAGCCAATGAGGTCCGCCAATGAGCCTCAGCAGCCAAGACTACGCGGGCATTTCCGACGACGTGTACAAGGACCGTGCGGTCGGTCGACGCGCTCCCGGCAAAGAAGAGCTCGTAGCGATCAACGGGCATGAGTACAAGATCCTCGAGCACGTCGACAATCGACTGAACGGTTATCAGGGAACGATCTACCAGCGAGTCGATACCAACGAGATTGTCGTCGCACATCGCGGCACCGAACAGATCGCCCGCGATGCGATCCTGACCGATGGTGGCATGGTTGTCGCCCGCACCAACGTCCAGGCACCGGATGCCATCGCGCTGACCCAACGCGCCCTCGCCTACGCCAAGAAGGAGGGGCAGGATCTCGGACAGCGCCCCCCCGAAGTCACCGTCACCGGCCACTCTCTCGGCGGCGCCCTGGCCCAGATCACCTCGCACCACTTCAACGTCAAGGGCGAGACCTTCAACGCCTATGGCGCGGTCAGCCTCAGCTACCGCATCCCGGAAGGCGGCAACACCATGATCAACCACGTCATGGCCTCCGATCCGGTCAGCTCGGCCTCGCCGCACTTCGGCCAGGTGCGCATCTATGCCAGGCCGGATGAGATCAAGACACTCGCCGCAAACGGCTTCAGCAATCACCCGATGCGCGCCCTGATCCCGGACAGCCCGCTCGTCGCAGCAGGCAGCTCGTTCGGCGCGCACAAGCTGGGCAACTTCCTCGGTGACGGCTCGGTGCTGCAACACCCGGAAACGCAGAAGCTGGCAAAAGACAACGCCAAGATGATCGAGGAGTACCGCGACGACGTCGAATCACTGCGTCGTGGTGTCACCCGCGCGGCACGCGGCATTCCGGGCGGCGCCGTCGATCTGTACGACCATATCCGCGGCCCGCTGCAGCCCGGTGAGCCGGCACGTCGCGAAGCGGAGAAGAACGGCCATCACACCAGCATGCTGCGCATGGACGATGCCAACCATCTTGGCAATCCCTTGTTCAACGATGCGATCCGCGGCGTGCACGCGCAGGACGTGCGCGTCGGACGCGTGCCAGACGTGATGAGCACGCAACTGGCAGGCAGCCTGGCCGCCGAAATGCACGCAGCAGGCGGCAAGCGCATCGACGAAGTGGTCATGAATGCTGATGCCTCGCGCAGCTTCGCCGTGCAGGGCCAGGGCGGCGACCCGGCCCACCTTCGCGTGTCGGTGGATACGGCAGTGGCGATGAACACCCCGCTGGAACAGAGCAGCCAGCGCATCGACCAGCAGGCCGCCGACCAGCGCGTTGCGCTGGAGCGCGACCAGCAGCTGGAACAGCAGCGGAACCAGACCCGCAGCCTGCAGGCCTGATGCAGCGCGGGAGCCGGTCAGCCCGGCTCCCGCATCACTTCGAGACTCCGGCTCAGGGGCTGGACGCTGCCATTGGCACGGATGCTGCGGCCGTCACGAACAGATCGGGCCCGGAATCCGGGAATCCGCCACAGGCGCGATCGCCGGGTGCCACCGGGTCACAGGGCCACTGCGCGCGCGCGACCTTCTCGCGCAGCTCGAAGCGATCACCGGTCCAGACCACAAACGCGATGTGCTCACGGTTCCAGTCACTGTAGGCGCGCGGACCACCCTTCTGCGCCGACTCCGGGTATTGCACGAACCAACGCATGGCCGGGCCGTACTGCAGCTTGCTGTGGTCCAGGCTGATCCGGCCCTCACGCGACAGCTGGCGCGCACGATCGGCCTCCGTGACCGGGGGCATCGTCGGCATGGCATCGGCGGTCACATCCCGCGGCGCCGCATCGCCGCGGACCTGGTACAGACGCTGGGCCACATAAGCCTCGCGGCAATCACCTGCGGGTACGCGGACCGGCTCCGCGCCGTACTCATCCCGGTTGGCAACCTGGTCGCTGCAGGTGAACGGCGCCGACACCAGATAGAACGTGCTGTCGGCGTCGCGCCCTTCCAGCGAACGCACCCAGATGTCGCCCATCCGCACGATGAAGTCCGGGCGCTGGCCGTAGCCCGGCACAGCCTTGAACCAGGCCTTCTGCCGCACCTCACGCTCGCGCCAGCTGCGCGGCAGGTGGATGTCCTGCACGGGCAGCGCGACCAGCAACGCGGCCAGATGCGCCGGCATGGTGCCCTGGCAGGCGCCAATCAGCAGGTCGCCCTGGGTCGCCAGTCGCCCGGCCAGATCCACCGGGCAGCGAGCACCGAGCGCCCGCTCGGTCGCCTGCTCGGGCGGCAACGGCACGATGGCCAATGCGGGCGGAGCGGGGGCTACCGCGGGAACGGTTGGCTCGACGGCGGCAGGCGGTGCAGCCACAGGCGCCGGCGCCGCGGGCGCGGCAACGGGCGCCGCCTCTGCAGGCGCCTCAACGGTAGCCTCGGCAGCGGGGGGCGTCTCCACCACAGGTGCCGCTGCCTCCTGAGCCTGTGCCGCGCCCGCGACAAGTCCAAGTGACAACAGCCAGAGCGGCGGCAGGCAGCGCACGGATGCAGTGCAGCGGGCAGCGGCGTGCCGGGTATTCGAGGGAACGATTCGCATGTGGTGTCCTTACGAGTGGGTTTCCATGTCGGCGCCACAGGGCGCCACGCGTCGTACGTAAAGCGCCTGCGGGCACTCTGCCCGCCGGCATCAGGTGCTACAGGGATCGAGAGCGCTGCTCCTGCTCGCGGGCGAGCGCGGCCGCGGGGTCCTGCTGGGCGACACTGGCGGCCAACTGCTGGCTGCTCTGCGCCAGCGGCTGCTGCGCCGCCTGTTCGCGCTCGACCGAAGCGCGCAGCATGGCCGGGTCACCCAGCGCGCCCTGCACGGCAAACAACGTGCGGCCGTCGTTGCCAGCCAGGAGATGATCGATGCGCGACATCCCCGCCTTCTGCGCGCTCAGCGCCAGTGCGCCGGCAGCATTGTCCAGTTCCTGCACGCTGCGCAGACCGCTTTGTGGTCCCATCTGCTGCAGATGGTGGCGGGCGCCCTGGAACAGGGCATGCCCCGGCGCGCCAGGCTGCGACATGTCGCGCACGGTGGCCTGCTGGGCCGGCGCCCCGACTTCGCCCCGCTCCAGCCGCGCCATCACATCAGGCGTCAGCTTCTGCTGCCACACCTCGAATCGCTGCTGGCGGGCCTCGATGCCGTTCAGGCCACCATTGATCGCGCGCGTCGCTTCGCGCACGTCCTCGCGCGCCGCTTCCGGCACCCGCGTCTGCCACTGCCACACGGCAATGCGGCCTGCGTGCTCGGGCTGCGCGGCCAGTTCCGGGTGATTCACCAGGTCCAGATCCAGCGCCTTGCCGGCACGCTCGTAATTCTCCTTGCCGACCAGAGGCAGATAGCCACGGCCGTGATACTTCAGCGCATCGCCAGGCGCGTCATTGCCCATACGCCCGCCATACATCAGTTCGGCCAGGTTCTCCGGCCGCCCACGCAGCGCCTCCTGGCGCGCGCTCTCAAGCGCACCATTGCCATTGCGCCACGCCGCTTCCACCGGGATCTGCGAGATACCCCGGGTGAAGTTGAAACTTTCATTGAGCCGGCTTAGGCCACGGGACTCGTGCCCGGCCTGCGCCATGAAGTTGGCCAGTTCCCGGGACGAGGTCATGCCGGCCTCCGTGGCCTGCCGCAACAGCTGCGACTCCCTATCCTGCGACACGGTGAAACTCCTGCTCGATCATCGTTGGATACTCCCGCCTCCTCACCGGCATGGCACTCAGGGCAAGCTGACGTCGGCGACGACGGACGGATCGAAATCCTCGAACCGCACCCGGCCAAGTTCGGCGGCCGAGAAGTCACGCGTATGGGTGGCTTCGGTCTCGGTGTCGACCACCCTGCGCTGCACGCCATGCACCCAGCACGCCTGCTCGGCAGGTGCATACCGGAACGTGTAGACGCTGCTCCAGCGTTCGCGACTGCCGCCGTTGGTGATCACACTGAACGCACCATCCTCGATGGTCACGTACGCGAAGGGATCGCCGGCAATGCCTCCCCGGGTGGAACACGGCACCAGCTTGTCGTTGCGCGCCGCCAACTGCCATCGACCCGTGGCGTCGCCCAGCAGCAGCAACAGCACCCGGTTGGGACCGTGCTCGCCGGGCAGCAAGCCCTCCGGAGGAGGTTGGTCGATCACCAGCAGCTGGTCCTGGAAACCATTGCCGGTCAGATCACCGCGCACGGCTTCCAGCAGGTTCGCGCCGGACGGAACGAACGCCAGGGCATTGTCCATGTGTACGCCACTCCCCTTCTCCATCCCCTGCAACTCCTTCAATCCCGTCTTGCCAGTTCCCGAGCGGAGGCCGGAAACGGGGCGATGCCTCGCACGTGTCCTGCGGCCGCCATGGCGGATGATAGCCCCGAGCCCACGGCAACCGCGATGGTGGCAAGCGTCACCCGCATCGCGGGGGGACACAGTCCTCATGGACGGAAAAGCTCCTGCGTTCGATGGCACCGGCGCGCCGGGATTTTGACGCGCACGCAGCTTACTTCGAGGAGGCAGCGCTCGTCGAAGGGGGCTCGGGATGAAAAGCGCACTTGATCACATAAAAAGCGCGGTTAACGTGAATGGTGGCTTATCCGACAATCAGACACGCGGTGGATGGCACCGCAGGTATGGCTCGCATTCCCACATACGGTCTGGTCCGGCCGGGGCGATGTTGCACGGAAGGTCTGCGTCGCCTATGCGGATGGGTACTGGATCCTGCACGCGCCTTGGATCCGCGCGTCGTAGCCAGCAATCACAATCAGCGCAACTGCTGCGCGCATGTAGCCCCCTGTGTGGCGTAGTCACGGACGTAGCCGTCCATCGTCAGCACCGTGATATCGCATCGATGGTTGACGTCACTGACGACATGCCCATAAGCATTCAATCCCTGCATACGCTCGCCACGATGCAGGTACAAGGTGCGCGAACCATCGGCCCCAATCTCCACACGATCCGGTGGGCCCCACGTCCGCACGAATTCCTGCTCTGTCTTGCCGATCCACAGCTCCATGAGATTGTTGCGACCCACCCGGTTCGCTGCGCGACGCGACTCATCCAGAGCTCTGCTGGTTTCATTCTGGCCGCGCGCCACAGTCGCTTCCAGGCTACGCACAGTACGATCCATTTCAGCGTCGGTCGGCCGATAGGTGAATGCTGGGCGCTTGCCGTCCTTCCACAGGCTGCCCCAGATGAAATCCACAGGCGATCGCCCGACGTCACCGATGGAAAGGAAGCCACGCTTCATCATTTCCGCCGGCACCTTGGCCTTGGGATCAGGCCCCACGAGACAGGCAAAACGCACCAGTTGCACCTGCCAAGGAGCAATCGCCTCGATTCGCGGTTCGAACTTATCCGGAGGGTCGTTCTCCATTGGCCGATCGCGCCACTGGATCAGACTCGTCCTGATGGCCACGGTGTTCCGTGAGCAGTTCACCCAGTACTTTCTGACCAATCGATTCGGTTTGGTCGCGTTCTCGTAGACGGTATCGACCTGGATCTCGTACACGGCTCCGGCCCAGCAACGGGCTCACCGGGCTTTGGCCGCTTCCTGCGGCGCAATTGCTTCAGGTACGCGTTCTGCTCTGCCGGCATGGCACGCTGAAGAAAACCGCCCAGATCCGAGCGGTCGGCGAGCGTTTGCGCATCGACCACCCATGCCTCGCGGTTCGGCGTTTCGCCACCGGTGAAGATGACCCAGCTATCAGTAGCTTGTGCCAGCGAAGCGAACAGCAGTCCGCCAATCAGCAAGGCAACACGGCCTGGATTCTGCATGATTCGTTCCTTCGAATGGCGCGAAGACTCACGGTAGCGCGGATGGCGCCCTATGGCACGGCCAGGCGCGTCGCCTCGCGGGACGCCCCCCCTTTGGCGCAGAGTCGGCACCTTAAGCGTGAACGAAAGTGACCCACCCCCAGAAAACTGGTGCAGGCTAAAGTAGAGACGTCGGCAGCATTGGGCCCCGTGACAAACGAGGATTCAGGCATGAAGAAGTCGCGTTTCACCGAGGAGCAGATTGCCTACGCGCTGAAGCTGGCGGAGCTGGGAACGGCAGCTGGCGAGATCTGCAGGAAAATGGGTATTGCCGAGGCAACCTTCAACGTATGGCGAAATAAGTACGGTGGACTTGGCCATTCGGAATTGAAACGTTTAAGGCTGCTGGAAGAGGAAAACCGAAAGCTCAAGCAATTGGTTGCTGATCTCAGCCTGGACAAAGCCATGTTGCAGGAGGTGGTCACAAAAAAGTTCTGAGGCCTGCCCAGCGACGCACCCGGGTCGGCGGGTCCATCGTATTTGCAAGGAGGAAGGCCATTCTTTAAGGCATTGCCTGCCTCGGCGCAGTAGAAGTGCACGCCAGCGTCAGCCGATAAAGGTAGCCGTTGCTCCCAATGCACTTTGGGGAATGGACTTCGTCAGCGACGCACTGTTTGACGGTCGCCGTTTCCGGATGCTGACCGTGGTTGATTACTTCACGCGTGAGTGTCTTGCCATCGTCGTGGACCAGTCGCTACGCGGGGAGCATGTGGCGGAGGCAATGACAAGGTTGGCAGCCCAGCGAGGATCGCCGGGCGCAGTCAATGTGGACAACGGCAGCGAGCAGGACAAGTTCACAGTTGAGTCAGAACTTCTCAAACAAGGGCTCACTGCAGTCGGTGTACTTAACCACGCAAGCCCTCCCCCCGTTATCTAAACAACTCTTCATCGCTGCCTTTGTAGCGACATCTTTAGAAGGCCCTCCAGCCATTGATATCCTCCCACCAGACCCAGATTCAGGAGCCACGAGAGCAGCACACTGATTCTTGTAGGTGAGCCCAACAGCGCAGTCCACCGCCCCATACGATGCGCATCGCGACTGCGCCTCAGCTATTGCTTCCGCCTTGGCACGCTTTCCGACAGAAGCGCCCACGTCACCCGTTGTAATCGAACGAGAGATGGCCCCCCAGGTCTTTATCCAACGCCCGGTCGCTCGAGGGCTCGGAACCTCCCCCCCACCAGTTCCACCAGGGATCGGAGCGCAGCCGCCTACTCCTTGGCCGCCAATCGGGTACTGTCCGGGCGGACAACGACCCTCCGCATATGCACTTACAGAGAACGCGAGCAACAGAACTAACAGCATCACTTTCTCAATTTTCATAAGCTCTATTCAACGACCAAGACAATTCGGTGAAACGGCCATCATGGAGGACGGCGGACCTAACGATTTGCTCCCCGAAGACCCGTCTCCTGTGCTCCCAACGTCGAACTCTGCGGCAACGTCATGCGTGATACTCCAGCGGTCGCGTCCTGGGTGTTGGTGGACACATTAGCGTTGTTGGATGGCTTATCCGGCGTGTAGTAACTACCCGGCGGCTGTCCGCTCGGCCCCGGCGCCTGCGCCACCGGGCTACCGCCTATCTGCGAATATGCCATGAAGCTACCCAACGTGCCCTGGAAGAACATGGCCGCCATTGGGGGCGCAGTCAGAATCAAGGTAGTCAGGATCAATCCCATGCCGCCCTGCTGCATCGCCTGACTGGTCATACCGTCACTGGATGCGCCCATGAGCGGGAACTTGTTCACAAGCGCCGTCATCCAGAACGAGGCCGACACGCGGATCACCATGTCCAGCGCGATCGAGACCATCGCCGCCAGTACCGCCATGGAGAACATGATTCCAATACCGTAGAACAGCCATCGCTGGAACAGCTGCTTGGTCTGGTCGAACAGAAGGCACAGAATGAACAGTGGTCCCAAGCCGATGAACAGGGCCATGGCGACCTCATACAGCAGCAGCATTGAACCTGCCGTCACCGCAGGGCCACCCGTGCCCAGGCCGATGAACCACATCGCGCGGGTCTTGTCAGCCTGCAGCTCGGGATCATTGAGAATCTTGATCCCATCGATGCTGGACAACGCCACCTGCATCCAGGCAAGGCTCTTGTCGATCTGCGCCTCGGGCTTTTCGTCCTTGCCGGTCACAACGTACGTGATCAGCCCCTTCACGTCTTCCGTCAGAAATTCATGGAGGTCGCGACCGAACATGCCCATGCTCGTCGCCACAACAGTCGAGAACAGGCCGGCCTACGTCTCTTGAATCACCGGGGCTATCATTGATGAGCCGATATCACATCAGCACTTCCCACGAACTGAGCCCAAGCTTACCAATTCAATTCGCGCTCAGCGTATACGCGCGCCATCAAAAACACACGCATAGGATTGCACGCGGAGTAGCCGTACAGCCTGACGAAGTTGGAGGCTATTCGCGACATCATGTTGAGGAGCCCAACTGAATTAAGCCACCTCAAATAAACGGACGTCACTTAAATCTAGCAGCAAAGCGCACCGCCCGTCAGCTCCAGACTCCACCTGCCAAGTAGGAATACTTGCAAGCCAGCCTCAAAATTCGCTCACGCTGAAATTCCACTAGTACTCCTGAAAAATCGGATCAGAGCATGCGGAATAAAATACTTTACACCCTGCGCTTCCCCGCTTTGTGCATTCATCCATTGCAAGCTTCGTGGCGAGAGCCTCCGTCTCGGCCCGCCACGTCACCGCTCCTCCTCTTTCGATACTCGAAGGGGTAACCATTGCAGCGCATTGGTTTTTGTAGGACATCGTCACTCGGCAATCACTAGCGCCTCCGCGGGCACACTGCGAAATAGCTTCTTTCTCTGCAGCGCCTTTCGAACTCTGACCCGTTGATGCACCGGCATCACCGCTCGGAGCAGTGGCAATAGCTCCCCAAGTTTTCAACCAGCGGCCTGTTGGCCGAGGCGCCGCCGTTGCATTCGCCCCACTGTCCCCGCCCGGAATCGGTGCACACCCCCCCACGCCCTGCCCACCAATGGGATATTGTCCGGGTGGGCAACGACCTTCTGCGCTAGCGGAGGGAGCATCCACCAAGAAGAGGATCAACAGCAAAGACAGCATCGAGGCGTACGCTGCTACCAGTTGCTTCGCCCTGAATTTATTCGCTGCACGCATCACAATCACCCTGGCTCTATCTCGGTTTATTGCCAATCCCCATCCTGCCTGGATCATGCTCAGGCGTGGAGTTAGAAGGACCGGTGAACATCTTTGTTGGAGCACCAACTTCATTAGCGCCTTCACTTCCCTTGCTCGTCGAAGGCTTATCCGGCGTGTAGTAACTACCCGGCGGCTGCCCATTCGGGCCCGGTGCCTGCGCCACCGGGCTACCGCCTATCTGCGAATATGCCATGAAGCTGCCCAAGGTGCCCTGGAAGAACATGGCCGCCATTGGGGGCGCAGTCAGAATCAAGGTAGTCAGGATCAATCCCATGCCGCCCTGCTGCATCGCCTGACTGGTCATACCGTCACTGGATGCGCCCATGAGCGGGAACTTGTTCACAAGCGCCGTCATCCAGAACGAGGCCGACACGCGGATCACCATGTCCAGCGCGATCGAGACCATCGCCGCCAGCACCGCCATGGAGAACATGG
>NZ_JBXUHP010000059.1:0-1775 GCF_057179845.1 Stenotrophomonas maltophilia group sp. SKK55 | reverse complement strand
TGCAGCTCGGGATCATTGAGAATCTTGATCCCATCGATGCTGGACAACGCCACCTGCATCCAGGCAAGGCTCTTGTCGATCTGCGCCTCGGGCTTTTCATCCTTGCCGGTCACAACGTGCGTGATCAGGCCCTTCACGTCTTCCGTCAGGAATTCATGGAGGTCGCGACCGAACATGCCCATGCTCGTCGCCACCGCCACGATCAGGGCGGCGCGCGCCATGTTGGTCACCAGGATCATCATCGAATCCCGGCTGCGGCCGGTGACGATCCGATAGCCCTGTACCACTTTCCCAGCGCAGTAGAAGAACACTTGCCCACTAAACAAGGTGCACGAGTCGCAATGCAACCTTGATGAAGTCGTTCTCGCTCAACTTCTCGCCGAGCGGCTTCTTCAGCCGCGCGTTCTACCCCAGGCTCTTGAGCAGCTTGGCTCAGGTACGCTCATACCATCAAAGATGTCACGGCAGTCATGAGACTAGAACGACTCAAAGATCGGCTCAGAACAATCTGTATAAAGAACTTTGCACTGGCCGCCACCGATGTCCGCGCAATGGGACAAGACTCGATTTGCAGCCTCCTCCTTGGAGCCTGCAACCGAATAGGAGACACGGCCCTTACTCCCCCTCTCGGGATCAGCATATGCAACACACTGGTTCTTGTAGGTAGTTCCGACTTTGCAATCTCTAGCGCCATGGCTTGCGCAACGGGAAAGCGCCTCGGACGAAGCTTCCTGCTTTGAACGCCTTCCAACCGAAGCCCCCATATCACCTGTGCTTACTGCGGTTGCAATAGCTCCCCAGGTTTTGATCCAGCGGCCAGTCGCGACCGGACCACTCGACCCTGCATCGCCTCCATTAGAGCCCGGCATTGGCGCACATCCACCAACCCCCTGTCCGCCAATCGGATATTGTCCGGGCGGGCAGCGCCCCTCCGCTTGGGCATCTTCTGTCACAAGCAAGAACAAAGCAGAGCAAATCCAAAAGAGGGAGATCACAATGCGCTTCACGTTAACACTCCAAATACGCCTGAATCACTATCTACCAGGATGAGCAGCTCGCTGGCCAGCTTCCGCAATCTTTGTCGCATCCGACTGCGGCAATGTCATGCGGCTTGTTGACTGACTACTGTAGTCACCGGAGTCGACAGTTCGTCCCTTCTCTGGCGTCGCTGGCGTGTAGTAACTACCCGGCGGCTGCCCGCTGGGCCCCGGCGCCTGCGCCACCGGGCTGCCACCTATCTGCGAATATGCCATGAAGCTGCCCAAGGTTCCCTGGAAGAACATCGCTGCCATTGGGGGAGCGGTCAGGATCAGGGTTGTGAGAATCAGGCCCATGCCGCCCTGCTGCATCGCCTGGCTGGTCATGCCGTCGCTGGAGGCGCCTTCGAGTAGGAACTTGTTGACCAAGGCGGTGGACCAGAACGCGGTCGAGACACGGATCACCATGTCCAGCGCGATCGATACCATCGCTGCCAGTACCGCCATCGAGAACATCGTGCCGATGCCGTAGAACAGCCATCGCTGGAACAGCTGCTTGGTCTGGTCGAACAGCAGACACAGAATGAACAAGGGACCCAGGCCGATGAACAGCGCCAGCGCGACCTCGTAGAGCAGCAACATCGCACCAGCGGTGACGGCCGGACCGCCCGTGCCCATGCCGATGAACCACAGCGCCCGCGTCTTGTCCGCCTGCAACCCTGGATCATTCAGGATCTTGATGCCATCAATGCTCGACAGCGCCACTTGCATCCAGGCCAAGCTCTTGTCGATCTGCTC
>NZ_JBXUHP010000058.1:0-377 GCF_057179845.1 Stenotrophomonas maltophilia group sp. SKK55 | reverse complement strand
AATCTGATCAACTGCCTACCAGCTTGTCGACTTCGCCTGCGAAATGATCTTGGGATCTGGGAAGCTACCCTTGAGAGTGCACCGAGGCGACCGCGATGGCGGGTTTCCCCTCAGGCGCCATGCCGGTCTACAATAGACCGTCAAATACCTAACGGATCGGCTAGCGATGACTCCACCCTGACGCTTGATTGAAGAAGCGATCCAGACACATAGGTCTGGAAGGGTGCCTGTTTCTTTCGTTTGGCGCGCACGGCTGTGCGCGGAGATCATTTTCTATGTCTGCAATTTATCCCCTGCGCCAGCAATGGCTCGGTAACATCCGTGGTGACCTGCTGTCGGGCATTGTCGTTGCGCTAGCCCTGATTCCTGAGGCAATC
>NZ_JBXUHP010000057.1:0-344 GCF_057179845.1 Stenotrophomonas maltophilia group sp. SKK55 | reverse complement strand
GCCTTCCTGGCCGACGATGTCGACGGGCGCGTTCTGTTCGCACGCGCAACCGAGAAGTGGAGGGCTCAGCAGGAAGGACGCGAGCCGGATATTCAGCGGGATGGTTTTGGCGACATCGTGATGGTGCCGCCGGTGGTGGACGCACGGCGCCGCGGTGTACTGGTCTCCATGCCGCCACCCGTCCGTTTCACCGCCACCGGCATGCAGTGGGCAGATGGCAGCGAACGCAACTTCGACGCGATGATCTGGTGCACCGGCTTCCGGCCGGTATTGTCGCACCTGGAAGGACTGGGCATTGTCAACGCTCGTGGTCGGATCGACGTGGATGACACCCAGGTTCGGTC
>NZ_JBXUHP010000056.1:0-258255 GCF_057179845.1 Stenotrophomonas maltophilia group sp. SKK55 | reverse complement strand
CGACGTCGAGCGTGGCCAGGTGCTGGCCAAGCCGGGCACGATCAAGCCGCACACCAAGTTCGAAGGCGAAGTGTACGTCCTGTCGAAGGATGAGGGCGGCCGCCACACCCCGTTCTTCAACGGCTACCGTCCGCAGTTCTACTTCCGCACCACCGACATCACCGGCGCCGCCAAGCTGCCGGAAGGCGTCGAAATGGTGATGCCGGGTGACAACGTCAAGATGGAAGTCACCCTGATCAACCCGGTGGCCATGGACGAAGGCCTGCGCTTCGCCATCCGCGAAGGCGGTCGTACCGTCGGCGCCGGCGTGGTCTCGAAGATCATCGAGTAATCTGGTAGTATCTGCGCCCCGATGTTGCCTGGGTAGGGCATCGGGGCGTATCAAATGGGAAAGCAGGCACAGGATGTGCCTTGTGTTCCCCGGACCAGGAAGGGTCAATGCCATTCAGGCGGCGTCAACAGGCGACTGTTGACAGCTGCCTTGCGTGCCATTATGCTTCTACGTCTGGGCAGGCCGGGTAACTGGTCTGCCTACGTTTTTGAGGTCCATGGATTGACCTTGGCGGCATGCAGGACTGCGGGCCGTCCGTATTCAGGAATTTCATGGGGCAAAGCAACCCAGAGGCTTTGTCTGTCGCTCTTTTAACGAAGGAACCTACCGCCATGGCGGACCAAAAGATCCGGATCCGGCTGAAAGCGTTCGATCATCGTCTGATCGACCGTTCGGCCAGCGAGATCGTTGAAACGGCAAAGCGGACCGGCGCGCAAGTGCGTGGCCCGATCCCGCTGCCGACCAAGATCGAGCGTTACACCGTTCTCGTTTCCCCGCACGTCGACAAGGACGCGCGTGACCAGTACGAGACCCGCACGCACAAGCGCGTGCTCGATATCGTTGACCCGAATGACAAGACCGTGGACGCGCTGATGAAGCTCGAACTGGCTGCCGGCGTCGACGTTCAGATCAAGCTGACCTGAGGACTACGACCATGACGAAGAAGTATTCGTTGGGCTTCGTGGGCCGCAAGGCCGGCATGAGCCGCGTGTTCACTGAAGATGGCCGCTCCATCCCGGTGACCCTGATCGAAGCAACCCCGAACCGCATCGCGCAGATCAAGACCGTCGAAACCGACGGCTACAGCGCCGTGCAGGTGACCGTCGGCGCGCGTCGCGCTGCCCTGGTCAACAAGCCGGAAGCCGGCCACTTCGCCAAGGCGAAGGTGGAAGCGGGTCGTGGCCTGTGGGAATTCCGCGTTGAAGACGCGCAGCTCGGCGATTTCGCCGTTGGCGGCGAAGTCAAGGCGGACATCTTCGAAGTCGGCCAGATCGTCGACGTCCAGGGTGTCACCAAGGGTAAGGGCTTCCAGGGCACCATCAAGCGCCACAACTTCCGTATGGGCGATGCAACCCACGGTAACTCGCTGTCGCATCGCGCGCCGGGTTCGCTGGGTCAGCGCCAGACCCCGGGTCGCGTTTTCCCGGGCAAGAAGATGTCGGGCCACATGGGCGCGGTGCAGCAGAGCACCCAGAACCTGGAAGTGGTCAAGGTCGACGTCGAGCGCGGTCTGATCGCGGTTCGCGGCGCCGTTCCGGGCGCGGCGGGTGGCGATGTGATCGTCCGTCCGGCGAGCAAGGCATAAGGAGAGATGACGATGGAACTCGTTATCACGGGTAGCAACAACAAGGTCTCGGTCTCCGAAGCCGTGTTCGGTCGCGATTTCAGCGAAGATCTGGTCCACCAGGTCGTCGTTGCTTACCGCAACGCCGGTCGCGCCGGCACCAAGGCACAGAAGACTCGCTCCGAAGTGGCTGGTACCACCAAGAAGTCGAAGAAGCAGAAGGGCGGCGGCGCGCGTCATGGCGCACTGACGGCTCCGATCTTCGTCGGCGGCGGTGTCACCTTCGCGGCCAAGCCGCGCAGCTTCGAGCAGAAGGTCAATCGCAAGCAGTACCGTGCCGCCATGTGCGCGATCCTGTCCGAGCTGAACCGTCAGGGCCGTCTGACCATCGTGGAGGCCTTCGACGTCGAAGCCACCAGCACGAAGGGTCTGATCGCCAAGCTGGCCGGCCTGGAAGTGGGCAAGCGCCCGCTGATCGTCACCGAGGAAGCGTCCGAGCACCTGTACCTGTCCGCCCGCAATCTGCCGTACGTGCAGGTGCGTGACGTGCAGGGTCTGGACCCGGTCTCGCTGGTGGGTGCCGACACGGTCGTCATCACCGCTGACGCGGTCAAGAAGGTCGAGGAGTGGCTGGCATGAACAGCAACGAAAAAATCTTCAGCGTGCTGCGTGCCCCGCGTGTCTCGGAAAAGACCGCGCGCCTGCAGGAACTCTCCAATCAGTATGTCTTCGAAGTTTCGAACGAAGCCACCAAGGCCGATGTAAAGGCCGCGGTTGAGCAGCTGTTCGACGTCAAGGTCGAAGCCGTCAACGTGGTCAACGTCAAGGGCAAGAACAAGTCCTTCCGTAACCGTGCTGGCCGCCGCGGCGATTGGCGCAAGGCGTACGTTCGCCTGGCCGACGGCCAGTCGATCGATGTAACGGCCAAGGCCTGAGGTACATCCCATGCCATTGATGAAATTCAAGCCCACCTCCCCCGGCCGCCGTTCGGCCGTGCGCGTGGTCACCCCCGACCTGCACAAGGGTGCTCCGCACGCCGCGCTGGTCGAGTCGCAGAGCCGCTCGGGTGGTCGTAACCACCACGGTCGCATCACCGTGCGTCACGTCGGTGGTGGTGCCAAGCAGCACTACCGCATCATCGACTTCAAGCGCAACAAGCTGGGCATCCCGGCGCGCGTGGAACGCATCGAATACGATCCGAACCGCACCGCCCACATCGCTCTGCTGTGCTACGTCGACGGTGAGCGTCGCTACATCATCGCCCCGAAGGGCCTGAAGGCTGGTGATCAGGTGATCGCTGGTTCGGACGCCCCGATCAAGGCCGGCAACACCCTGCCGCTGCGCAACATCCCGGTCGGCACCACCATCCACTGCATCGAACTGAAGCCGGGCAAGGGCGCTCAGATCGCTCGCGCCGCTGGTGCGGCCGTGCAGCTGGTGGCTCGTGAAGGCATCTACGCCACCCTGCGCCTGCGCTCGGGTGAAATGCGCAAGGTTCCGGTCGAGTGCTGCGCCACCATCGGCGAAGTCGGCAACGACGAGCACAGCCTGGAAAAGCTGGGCAAGGCCGGTGCCAAGCGTTGGCGCGGCGTCCGCCCGACCGTTCGTGGTGCTGCCATGAACCCGGTTGACCACCCGCACGGTGGTGGTGAGGCCAAGGCCGGCCAGGGTAACCCGCATCCGGTCACCCCGTGGGGTGTCCCGACCAAGGGTTACAAGACGCGCCATAACAAGCGCACTCAGCAGTTCATCGTCCGCGATCGTAGGGGCTAATCGACCATGGCACGTTCACTCAAGAAGGGCCCGTTCGTCGATCACCACCTCGTCAAGAAGGTGGAGGCCGCTGCGGGCAGCAAGAAGCCGATCAAGACCTGGTCGCGCCGTTCGATGATCCTGCCTGACATGGTAGGCATCACCATTGCCGTGCATAACGGCAAGAACCACATCCCGGTTCTCGTCAACGAGAACATGGTCGGCCACAAGCTCGGCGAATTTGCCATCACCCGGACCTTCAAGGGTCACGGTGGTGACAAGAAGTCGGGCAAGTAAGGAGAGATGACAATGGAAGCGAAAGCCATCCTGCGCACTGCGCGCATCTCCCCGCAGAAGGCTCGTCTGGTCGCTGACCAGGTGCGCGGTCTGCCGGCCGAACGTGCGGTCAACCTGCTGAAGTTCTCGGACAAGAAGGCTGCCCACCTGATCAAGAAGGTGGTGGAGTCGGCAATTGCCAACGCCGAGAACAACCAGGGCGCCGACGTCGACGAGCTGAAGGTTCAGACCATCATGGTTGATGAAGGTCCGACCCTGAAGCGTTTCATGGCGCGGGCGAAAGGCCGCGGTACCCGCATCCTCAAGCGCACCAGCCACATCACTGTGGTTGTGGGCGCCGCCAAGTAAGCGGATAAGGAAAAGACCATGGGTCATAAAGTTCATCCGATTGGTATCCGCCTCGGCATTTCCAAGGACTGGAACTCCAAGTGGTACGCCAACAAGGCCGAGTTCGCTGGTTACCTGGCAGCCGACCTGAAAGTGCGCGACATGCTGCGCAAGAAGCTGGCTCAGGCCGGCATCAGCAAGATCCTGATCGAGCGTCCGGCCAAGACCGCTCGCGTGACGATCCACACCGCCCGTCCGGGCGTGGTGATCGGCAAGCGCGGTGAGGACATCGAGAAGCTGCGCAAGGAAGTGAGCGAGATGATGGGCGTCCCGGCGCACATCAACGTCACCGAAGTGCGCAAGCCGGAACTGGACGCGCAGCTCGTTGCCGAGTCGATCGCCCAGCAGCTGGAGCGTCGCATCATGTTCCGCCGTGCAATGAAGCGCTCGGTCGGCAACGCGATGCGCCTGGGTGCCCTGGGCATCAAGGTCAACGTTGGTGGCCGCCTCAACGGTGCAGAAATCGCCCGTTCGGAGTGGTACCGCGAAGGCCGCGTGCCGCTGCACACCCTGCGTGCCGACATCGACTATGGCTTCGCTGAAGCCAAGACGACCTACGGCATCATCGGCATCAAGGTCTGGATCTACAAGGGCGAGGTCTTCGATTTCTCCCAGGTTGGCCAGGAAAAGCAGGACGACACCCCGTCGCGCAACGATCGTCACGATCGCGGCGACCGTGGTGACCGTCAGCGCCCGGCCCGTGAAGCGAGGTAACGACAATGTTGCAACCCAAGCGAACCAAGTACCGCAAGGTACACAAGGGCCGTAACGATGGCCTGAGCTGGAGCGCCAACGCTGTCAGCTTCGGCGAATACGGCCTGAAGGCAACCGCACACGGTCAGCTGACCGCGCGTCAGATCGAAGCGGCCCGCCGCTCGATCAGCCGCTACGTCAAGCGCGGCGGCAAGATGTGGATCCGCGTGTTCCCCGACAAGCCCATCACCAAGAAGCCCATCGAAGTCCGAATGGGTTCGGGTAAGGGTAACGTGGAATACTGGGTGGCCCAGATCCAGCCCGGCCGCATGATCTATGAAATCGAGGGTGTTTCCGAGGAAGTGGCTCGCGAGGCGTTCCGCCTGGCCGCCGCCAAGCTCTCGGTCACCACCACTTTCGTGACCCGTACGGTGCGCTGATGGATATCAAAACTCTCCGTGAAAAGTCGGCTGACGAACTCAAGGCCCACCTGATCGACCTGCGTAAGGAACAGTTCTCTGTCCGTATGCAGCAGGTCACCGGGCAGCTGCCGAAGACCCACGACATTCGCCGGGTCCGTCGCGAGATTGCTCGCGTCAAGACCCTGCTCGGCAGCACGAAGTAAGGATGGCCGCTATGAGCGACAATACTGAAAAGAAGACGCTGCGCACGGTCGAAGGCCGTGTCGTCAGCAACAAGATGGACAAGACGGTTACCGTCCTGGTTGAGCGTCAGGTCAAGCACGCGCTGTACGGCAAGTACATCAAGCGCTCGACCAAGCTGCACGCCCACGATGCCGACAACGCCTGCAAGGAAGGCGACGTCGTCCGCGTGACCGAGATTGCTCCGATGTCCAAGACCAAGAACTGGCGCGTGGTGGAAGTCATCACGCGTGCGGCTGAATAAGGAGTCTGAATCATGATCCAGATGCAGAGCTACCTTGACGTCGCGGACAATTCGGGTGCCAAGCAGGTGATGTGCTTCAAGGTGCTGGGTGGTTCCAAGCGCCGTTACGCCGGTATCGGCGACATCATCAAGGTCACCGTGAAGGATGCGATTCCGCGCGGCAAGGTCAAGAAGGGTGAAGTGTATGACGCCGTCGTGGTGCGTACCCGCAAGGGTGTGCGTCGCGCCGACGGTTCGCTGATCCGCTTCGACGGCAACGCTGCCGTCCTGCTGAACAACAAGCAGGAGCCGATCGGTACCCGTATCTTCGGGCCGGTGACCCGTGAACTTCGTTCGGAGAAGTTCATGAAGATCGTCTCGCTCGCTCCCGAAGTGCTGTGAGCGACAGGAGATAATCATGGCTAACCGTATCAAGAAGGGCGACCAGGTTGTCGTCAACGCTGGCAAGGACAAGGGCAAGCAGGGCGAAGTCGTCCGCGTCGACGGCGACCGCGTGGTCGTCGCCAACGTGAACATCGTCAAGCGCCACACCAAGCCGAACCCGCAGGCAGGTGTTGCCGGCGGCGTGGTCGAGCGCGAAGCTTCGATCCATATCTCCAACGTGAACGTGCTGAACCCGGCTTCGGGCAAGGGCGAACGCGTTGGCTTCAAGGTGCTGGAGGATGGACGCAAACTGCGTGTGTTCCGCTCCAGCGGTGAGGCGCTCGACGCCTGAGGAATGTGAAGATGACTTCCCGTCTCGAAAAGATCTACAAGGAAGAAGTGGTGCCGGCGCTGATGAAGCAGTTCGGCTACACCAATCCGATGGAAGTACCGAAGCTCGTCAAGGTCACCCTGAACATGGGTGTCGGCGAGGCTGCCACCAACAAGAAGATCCTGGAAAACGCCGTCGCGGACATGACCAAGATTTCCGGCCAGAAGCCGGTTGTCACCAAGTCGCGTATCTCGGTTGCGTCGTTCAAGATCCGTGATGGTTGGCCGATCGGCTGCAAGACCACGCTGCGTCGCCACAAGATGTACGAGTTCCTGGACCGCCTGATCAACATCTCGCTGCCGCGCGTGCGCGACTTCCGTGGTGTTTCCGGTCGTTCCTTCGACGGCCGCGGCAACTTCAACATGGGTGTGAAGGAACAGATCATCTTCCCGGAAATCGACTTCGACGCCGTCGACGCGATCCGCGGTATGGATATCGCCATCACCACCACTGCGAAGACCGACGCGGAAGCGAAGGCGCTGCTGGCAGCGTTCAAGTTCCCGTTCCGTAACTGATCTGTCGAGGAAACCGAAATGGCAAAGACCTCCATGGTCAACCGCGACATCAAGCGGGAAAAGCTGGCCAAGAAGTACGCTGAGAAGCGTGCGGCTCTGAAGAAGATCGTGTCCTCCGTGGACGCGACCTACGAAGAGAAGATCGACGCCGCAACCAAGCTGGCCAAGCTGCCGCGCGATTCGTCGCCGAGCCGCCAGCGCAACCGTTGCGAGCTGTCGGGTCGTCCGCGTGGCGTGTACAGCAAGTTCGGCCTCGGCCGCAACAAGCTGCGCGAAGCCACCATGCGTGGCGACGTCCCGGGCCTGCGCAAGGCCAGCTGGTAATCCCAGCCGGCCCTGCGATCAGGAGCCCCCTCGGGGGCTTCTGAACCGGGGGAGGGAGGCGTTCAGCTTCCTTTCTGCGAAAAAACCCGAAGAGCCCGGCGCAAGTCGGGCTCTTTTGGCGTATACTCCCGCGTCTTGCCCTGCGCAAACGGGGTTGTAGGAGTGGGCCCCGGCCCGCTGCATCAAGGGACCTGGCCCGTTTCCAGGAGACAACAGATTTTCGCGAAAGCGGATATCGGTGCACTCAAAGGTACTCATATGAGCATGACTGATCCCATCGCCGACCTGCTGGTCCGCATCAAGAATGCGGCTGCGGTTGGCAAGCAGACGGTGAAAGCCCCGTCGTCCAAGATCAAGGTTGCGATCGCCCAGGTCCTGAAGGACGAGGGTTACATCACCGACCTGCGCGTGACCCAGCTGGAAAACAACAAGTCCGAGCTGGAAATCGTGCTGAAGTATTTCGAAGGCAAGCCGGTCATCGCGACCCTGAAGCGCTTCTCGCGTTCGGGCCTGCGTCAGTACCGCGGCAAGAGTGAGCTGCCGAAGGTCATGAATGGCCTGGGCATCTCCATCATTTCCACCTCCAAGGGCATCATGACTGATGCGCAGGCGCGCCAGCTGGGCGTCGGCGGCGAAGTCCTGTGCTTCGTGGCCTAAGGCGAAAGGAGTAGAACTATGTCCCGCGTAGCCAAGAAGCCCGTCACCCTGGGTAAGGTCGAACTGAACGTCCAGTCGGAAAGCATCACCGTCAAGGGCCCGAAGGGCACCCTGTCGCTGGTCAAGCCGGCCGGTATTGCCATCAACGTCGACAGCGGCGTTGCCACCCTGAGCACCGAGAGCGCCGACCTGGTCGCGCTGACCGGTACCGTGCGCGCGATCCTGGCCAACATGGTCAAGGGCGTGTCCGAAGGCTTCGAGCGCAAGCTGGAGCTGGTCGGCGTGGGTTACCGTGCTGCCATGCAGGGCAAGGATCTGAGCCTGTCGCTCGGTTTCTCGCATCCGGTCGTGTTCGTCGCGCCGGAAGGCATCACCATTTCCACCCCGACCCAGACCGAGATCCTGGTCCAGGGCGCTGACAAGCAGGTCGTCGGTGAAGTCGCCGCCAAGATCCGTGCGTTCCGCAAGCCGGAGCCGTACAAGGGCAAGGGCGTGAAGTACTCCGACGAAGTCATCATCCGTAAGGAAGCCAAGAAGGCCTAATTAGGCGCTTCCGCTTTCAAGGAAAAAACATCATGAACAAGAACATCGCCCGCCTGCGTCGCGCCAAGTCGACCCGCGCCCACATCCGTGAGCTCGGCGTCGCCCGCCTGTCGGTGCTGCGCACCGGCCAGCACCTGTACGCCCAGGTCTTCACCGCTGACGGTTCGAAGGTGCTGGCTGCCGCCAACACCACCCAGACCGACGTCAAGGAAGGCCTGAAGAACGGCAAGAACGCCGATGCCGCTGCCAAGGTCGGCCGCATCGTTGCCGAGCGCGCCAAGGCCGCCGGCATCGAGAAGGTTGCCTTCGATCGTTCGGGCTACCGCTACCACGGCCGCATCAAGGCCCTGGCAGAAGCCGCCCGCGAAGCCGGCCTGCAGTTCTAAGGGATCAGGGCAGGGGGCCGATGGCCTCCTGCCCACCTGCTCGCCAGCCTGAGCGAGGCTGGACGGCGCCGCTCTTCTGCAGCGGCCCACCGGAACAATGCGTCACTCCACAACCATAAGCGGCCCCGAGCCGTACATACCCAAACAACCAAGGAATCAACATGGCAGAAGAGCGTCAGCAGCGGGGTCGCGATCGCGACCGTAACCGCGAAGAAAAGATCGACGACGGCATGATCGAAAAGCTGGTCGCGGTCAACCGCGTCAGCAAGACCGTCAAGGGTGGCCGCCAGTTCACCTTCACCGCCCTGACCGTTGTCGGCGACGGCGAAGGCAAGGTCGGTTTCGGTTATGGCAAGGCCCGCGAAGTGCCGGTCGCCATCCAGAAGTCGATGGAACAGGCCCGCAAGAACCTGGTCAGCGTTGACCTGAACAACGGCACCCTGTGGCACACCATCAAGGATGGTCACGGCGCAGCCCGCGTGTTCATGCAGCCGGCTTCGGAAGGTACTGGCGTCATCGCCGGTGGTGCCATGCGCGCCGTGCTGGAAGCCGTTGGCGTGAAGAACGTGCTGGCCAAGGCCACCGGTTCGCGCAACCCGATCAATCTGGTGCGCGCCACCGTGAAGGGCCTGACTGCTGCGCAGTCGCCGGCCCGCATCGCGGCCAAGCGCGGCAAGAAGGTGGAGGAACTCAACCATGGCTAATGAGTCCAACAAGACTGTGAAGGTCCGCCTGGTGCGTGGCCTGCGTGGCACCCAGTCGCGTCACCGCCTGTCGGTGCGTGCCCTGGGCCTGAACAAGCTCAACGATGTGCGTGAACTGAAGGACAGCCCGCAGGTGCGCGGCCTGATCAACAAGGTTCAGTACCTCGTCCAGGTTGAGGAGTAATCGACCATGACTCTGCGTCTCAATGAACTGAGCCCGGCACCGGGCGCCCGCACCGAGCGCACCCGCGTCGGCCGCGGTATCGGCTCGGGCCTGGGCAAGACTGCCGGCCGCGGCCACAAGGGTTCGTTCGCCCGCAAGGGTGGCGGCAAGATCAAGGCTGGCTTCGAAGGCGGCCAGACCCCCATGCAGCGTCGTCTGCCGAAGATCGGCTTCCGTTCGCCGATCGCCAAGGACACCGCTGAAGTGCTGCTGTACGCGCTGGACAAGCTGCCGGCCGGTGAGATCGACTTCGCCGCCCTGCGTGCTGCCAAGCTGGTCCCGAGCACTGCCAAGAAGGCCAAGGTCGTCGTCAAGGGCGAAGTGACCAAGGCGTTCACCCTGAAGGGTATTGCTGCCACGGCTGGTGCCAAGGCTGCGATCGAAGCTGCCGGCGGCAGCGTAACGGAGTAAGAAAATCATGGCGCAAGCTGGCATCGGTAACCTCGCGGGCGGAATGGGCAAGTTCACTGAACTTCGCCAACGTTTGCTGTTCGTCGTCGGGGCTTTGATCGTCTATCGCATCGGCTGCTACGTGCCGGTGCCGGGCGTCAATCCCGATGCCATGCTTGCCATGATGCAACAGCAGGGCGGCGGCATCGTGGACATGTTCAACATGTTCTCGGGCGGCGCCCTGCACCGTTTCAGCATCTTTGCGCTGAACGTGATGCCGTACATCTCGGCATCGATCGTGATGCAGCTGGCCGTGCACATCTTCCCCGCCCTGAAGGCGATGCAGAAGGAGGGCGAGTCCGGCCGCCGCAAGATCACCCAGTATTCGCGCATCGGCGCCGTGCTGCTGGCAGTGGTTCAGGGCGGTTCGATCGCGCTGGCCCTGCAGGGGCAGGTTTCGCCGTCGGGCGCTCCGGTCGTGTACGCCCCCGGCATGGGCTTCGTGCTCACCGCGGTGGTCGCACTGACTGCCGGCACCATGTTCCTGATGTGGGTCGGTGAGCAGGTCACCGAACGCGGTATCGGCAACGGCGTGTCGCTGATCATCTTCGCCGGTATCGTCGCCGGCCTGCCGGGTGCGGTCATCCACACCTTCGACGCCTACCGCGACGGTAACATCCAGTTCATCCAGCTCCTGCTGATCGCCGTCGTCGTGCTCGCCTTCACCTTCTTCGTGGTGTTCGTGGAGCGCGGCCAGCGCCGGATCACGGTCAATTACGCGCGCCGCCAGGGCGGTCGCAACGCGTACATGAACCAGACCTCGTTCCTGCCGCTGAAGCTCAACATGGCCGGCGTCATCCCGGCGATCTTCGCCTCGAGCCTGCTGGCCTTCCCGGCCACCCTGGCCATGTGGTCCGGCCAAGCTGCCAACCAGAGCAGCTTCGGCCAGGTCCTGCAGAAGGTCGCCAATGCCCTGGGCCCGGGCGAACCGCTGCACATGATCGTGTTCGCTGCGCTGATCACCGGTTTCGCGTTCTTCTATACCGCGCTGGTGTTCAATTCGCAGGAAACCGCCGACAACCTGAAGAAGTCGGGCGCTTTGATTCCGGGCATCCGTCCGGGCAAGGCCACCGCCGACTACATCGACGGCGTGCTGACCCGCCTGACCGCGGCCGGCTCGGCCTACCTGGTGATCGTCTGCCTGCTGCCCGAACTGATGCGCACGCAGCTGAATGCCTCGTTCTACTTCGGTGGCACGTCGCTGCTGATCGTGGTGGTGGTGGTGATGGACTTCATCGCCCAGGTGCAGGCACACCTGATGTCCCACCAGTACGAGAGCCTGCTGAAGAAGGCCAACCTGAAGGGCGGCAACCGCGGCGGTTTTGCCCGCGGCTGACAGGCCTGTTATACTTTCGTCTTCCTGACGTGATGGTCCCTCCGCTTCGCGGACTCCGGCCACACAAACGAAGGGCGGCCCCCGCAGCGGTTCCGGGTGGGGGTGTGATGAGGTGGTCCCGCGCTGGAGTAGCGCGGGCGGCCCCGGGGGAAACCCCAGGTCCAACCCCATCCGGCGCCGGAGCCTGGGCACACTCCCCAGGCCGGGTTCATGAAACCAATGGTTTCACGGGCTTCCATGTAAACCGGAACCTTGTTAGTATCGCTAGTTCACTTTTTTGATCCATCCTGCCGGATTGGCGTGCCCGAGGCGCGCTGTCGGCCATCACTCAGCTGGAGAACCGCGTCATGGCGCGTATTGCAGGCGTCAACCTGCCAGCCCAGAAGCACGTCTGGGTCGGGTTGCAAAGCATTTACGGCATCGGCCGTACCCGTTCGAAGAAGGTCTGCGAAGTCGCAGGCGTTGCTTCGACCACCAAGATCCGCGATCTGTCGGAGCCGGAAATCGAGCGCCTGCGCGCCGAAGTCGGCAAGTACATCGTGGAAGGCGATCTGCGCCGTGAGATCGGCATCGCGATCAAGCGCCTGATGGACCTGGGCTGCTACCGCGGCCTGCGTCACCGTCGTGGCCTCCCGCTGCGTGGCCAGCGCACCCGTACCAACGCCCGCACCCGCAAGGGTCCGCGCAAGGCGATCAAGAAGTAAGGGACTGAGAAATGGCTAAGCCCGCTGCTAAGACCAAGAAGAAGATCAAGCGCGTCGTCACCGACGGCGTTGCCCACGTCCACGCTTCGTTCAACAACACCATCGTCACCATCACCGATCGCCAGGGCAATGCTCTGTCGTGGGCGACCTCCGGTGGCGCTGGCTTCCGCGGTTCGCGCAAGTCGACCCCGTTCGCTGCCCAGGTGGCTGCTGAAAAGGCCGGTCGTGCTGCGCTGGACTACGGCGTGAAGTCGCTGGAAGTCCGCATCAAGGGCCCGGGTCCGGGCCGTGAGTCGGCCGTGCGTTCGCTGAACAACGTCGGCTACAAGATCACCAACATCATCGACGTGACGCCCATCCCGCACAACGGGTGCCGTCCGCCGAAGAAGCGTCGCGTCTAAAGGGAGCGATAAGAAATGGCTCGTTATATCGGTCCTACCTGTAAGCTCGCCCGCCGCGAAGGCGCCGACCTGTCCCTGAAGAGCCCGGCGCGTGCGCTGGACTCCAAGTGCAAGCTGGAGCAGAAGCCCGGCCAGCACGGCGCCACTGCCCGCAAGGGCAAGCTGTCCGACTACGCCACCCAGCTGCGTGAAAAGCAGAAGGTCAAGCGTATCTACGGCCTGCTGGAGCGTCAGTTCCGCAACTACTACAAGAAGGCCTCGACCAAGAAGGGCAACACCGGCGAGAACCTGCTGCAGCTGCTGGAAACCCGCCTGGACAACGTCGTCTACCGCATGGGCTTCGCCGTGACCCGTCCGGCTGCCCGTCAGCTGGTGTCGCACCGCGGCGTCACCGTGAATGGCAAGTCGGTCAACCTGGCTTCGTACCAGGTCAAGGCTGGCGACGCCATCGCTCTGTCCGAAAAGGCTGCCAAGCAGCTGCGCGTCCAGGAAGCCCTGACCGTCGCCGCCCAGCATGACCTGAGCCCGTCGTGGGTTGAAGTGGATTCCGGCAAGTTCACCGGCATCTTCAAGGCTGTTCCGGATCGTTCGGATCTGCCTGCGGACATCAACGAAGCGCTGATCGTCGAGCTGTATTCGAAGTAATTCACATTGGAGAGCCCCCGGCGACGGCCGGGGGTTCACTAGGAGAACCCGCAACATGACGGTTACCGCCAACCAGGTTCTGCGTCCTCGCGGTCCGCAGATCGAACGCCTTACCGACACCCGTGCAAAGGTCGTTATCGAACCTTTGGAGCGGGGTTACGGGCATACGCTGGGCAACGCCCTGCGTCGCGTGCTGCTGTCGTCCATCCCGGGCTTCGCCATCACGGAAGTCGAAATCGACGGCGTGTTGCATGAGTACACCACGGTCGAAGGTCTGCAGGAGGACGTGCTCGAAGTCCTGCTCAACCTGAAGGACGTGGCCATCCGTATGCACTCCGGCGACAGCGCCACCCTGTCCCTGTCCAAGCAGGGCCCGGGCGTTGTCACCGCTGCCGACATCAAGGTCGACCACAATGTGGAGATCCTGAACGGCGACCATGTGATCTGCCACCTGACCAAGGACACGGCAATCAACATGCGTCTGAAGATCGAACGTGGTTTCGGCTACCAGCCGGCTGCCGCGCGTCGTCGTCCGGACGAAGAAACCCGTGCCATCGGCCGCCTGGTCCTGGATGCCTCGTTCTCGCCGGTCCGCCGTGTCGCCTATGCCGTGGAAGCGGCGCGTGTCGAACAGCGCACCGACCTGGACAAGCTGGTCATCGATATCGAGACCAACGGCACCATCGACGCCGAGGAAGCCGTGCGCACCGCCGCCGACATCCTCAGCGACCAGCTGTCGGTGTTCGGTGACTTCACCCACCGCGACCGCGGTGCGGCCAAGCCGGCCAACAACGGCGTGGATCCGGTGCTGCTGCGCCCGATCGACGATCTGGAGCTGACCGTGCGTTCGGCCAACTGCCTGAAGGCTGAAAGCATCTACTACATCGGCGATCTGATCCAGAAGACCGAAGTGGAGCTGCTGAAGACCCCGAACCTGGGCAAGAAGTCGCTCACCGAGATCAAGGAAGTGCTGGCTCAGCGCGGCCTGTCGCTCGGCATGAAGCTGGAGAACTGGCCGCCGGCCGGCGTCGCCAGCCACGGCATGCTGGGCTGATATCGGCAATGCCTGAAGGCTCCACCGTTCGCGGTGGGGCCTTCAACGCAACACAACATGCCACGACGAACCCCAGGTTCGCGGGCAGGTCGTCCAGGACGGGCGGCCAGGACCATCCGCAGTCCGCGCAGCAACGCCAGGATGGCGACAACGATCCGCACAGCCTCATCATTAACCAAGGAATATCACCATGCGTCACCAGAAGTCTGGCCGTAAGTTCAGCCGCACCAGCGCCCACCGCGAAGCGATGTTCAAGAACATGGCCGCCTCGCTGTTCAAGCACGAGCTGATCAAGACCACCCTGCCGAAGGCCAAGGAACTGCGCCGCGTTGCCGAGCCGCTGATCACCCTGGCCAAGGTCGACTCCGTCGCCAACCGCCGTCTGGCCTTCGCCCGCCTGCGCGACAACGAAGCCGTGGGCAACCTGTTCACCATCCTGGGCCCGCGCTACGCGAACCGTCCGGGCGGCTACCTGCGCCTGCTGAAGTGCGGCTTCCGCGCTGGCGACAACGCGCCGATGGCCTACGTCGAGCTGGTTGACCGTCCGGTCGTGGCCGAGGAAGTGGCCGAGTAATCGGACCGCTCCAACGCGACACAGCGAAAGCCCGGCCTCTGCCGGGCTTTTGCGTTTCTGCGGGATCTGACCCGCACCGTTCCGACAGGCGTCACCTGTGGCGGTTCGAATGGCGCGCACTCTCGGTTACGCTTGGCGCCTTGATCCATTCGAGCGTTGACGATGAATCCACTGCGCTGGCCCTTCCGCGCCCAGTTCCTTCTGGGCTTCCTGATCTGCGCGGGCCTGCTGGGCTACGCGATCTTCCTGCAGCTGAAGATGGGCCTGGAGCCGTGTCCGCTGTGCATCTTCCAGCGGCTGGCGTTCGCCGCGCTGGGCCTGCTGTTCCTGATCGGTGCACTGCACGGGCCCTGCAACCGTCCTGGCCGGGCAACCTACGGCGTGCTCGCCTTCATTGCCGCCGCGGTCGGCGTAGGCATCGCTGCGCGCCACGTCTACGTGCAGATGCTGCCACCGGAGATGGGGGCGACCTGCGGCCCGCCGCTGAGCTTCCTGCGCGAGACCATGGGGCCGCTGGAAGTGTTCCGCACGGTGCTGACCGGTACCGGCAACTGCGGCAATATCGACTGGACGTTCCTGGGCCTGACCATGCCGATGTGGTCGGGCGTGTGGTTCGTGCTGCTGGCGCTGTGGGCGCTGGTGGTGTCGCTGCGCAAGGTCAAGCGCTGAACTAAGGCGGGGTCGGAGCCCTCTCCTGCGGAAAGGGGGTCCGACCCCAGGCACCCTGGCGTCCTCAGAAATCCTGCTGCAGGCTCAGGTAGGCGCCACGGCGCGGTCCCCACTGCGGGGCGAACACGCCGACGCCACCGCCATCGCGCAGTTGGTAGCTGCGGTCCAATGCATTGATGACCGCCAGCTGCACATGCAGCGGATGGCCGCTGTCGGCATTGAAGTCATGCCCGGCGCTGAGGTTCACCTGCAGGTAGGACGGCAGCTCGCCGCCGTTGGGCACGCCCTCGATGTCCGAACGCAGGCCGCTACCGAACACGTAGTTGGCGCCGACCCGGTTGTGGCCGGCGAAGGCGTAGCTGAAGCCGCCCGATGAGGTCAGCTTCTGGTCGTGGTCGAGGTGGATCCAATGGTTGGCCACATAGGCCAGCGCGTCCGGATCGAGGTTGTACTGGCCGGTGATGACCTGGGTACCGATGGCCTTGTTGAACGCCGCGTTGACGTAGGCGCTGAACGGACCGTCGCTGTAGTCGGCACTGAACTCCAGGCCATGGATATGGCCGCGGCGGTAGTTGAACGTCGAATAGATGTAGGCGGCACCGAACTGGCCTTCGTCCTGCAGGCGTGCGACGCGTCGGTCATAGGCATCCAGGCCCAGGGTCAGGTGTTCGCCCACCTGCTGCGACACGCCGATGTCGTAGTAGTCGCTGCGCTCGGCCAGTGGCGTGTTGTTGCCGCCGCTCGGCTGCTGGTTGGTGGTGCCGTCGTACAGCGCGATATCGCTGCTGGCGATCAGCTCACTGGCCGGTGGCGTGAAGTAGCGCGAATAGCCGGCATGCACGGTGGTGCTGTCGCTGGCATTCCAGGCCACGCCCACGCGGGGGCTGAGCTGGCCCTCGGTGTGGCCAATGGCCTTGTAGCGATCTCCGCGCAGGCCGTAGTTGACGGTCCAGTCGTCGCCGATCTTCCATTCATCCTGCACGTACAACGCCTGCGTGCTGGCATGGAAGGCACTGTGGTCAGGTATCAGCAGCGGCGTGGTGCTGGACTGCTGGCCGGCGTCATCGACCGGGAACACCCAGCTGCTGTTGCTGGCCCGCGCGTTCTCGTAGTTGCCATACAGGCCATAGCGCAGCGTGTGGTCGCTGCCCAGTGGGGTGGAGAAATCGGCCTGCAGCGTGTTGGCGCGGTTGCTGCGCTGCACCTGCGAGGCGACGCCACTGAATACCAGGTCGCCGATGACATCCGGGTTGAACGCCACATCGCTGTAGCGCTGCCCGGCAGACAGTTGGTAGGCGGTGCTGCCCAGCGCGCCCTGCAGCACCAGCATGCCGAAGCGGGTGGTCTCGCGCTGGGTTTCATCCAGCTGGCTGGAGTCGAAGGTGGTGGTGTCCAGGTAACCGAACTGCGGGGTCTGCCCGGGGTTGACCGGGATCTGGAAGCGATTGTTGGCGAAGCCGGCGAACACGCTCAGGCGCGTGTTCTCGTTGACCAGGTAGGTGAGGTCAGCGAACGCTTTGCCCTGGTGGGTGTCGTCGTGCAGCGGCTTGCGCGAGCGGGTCGGGTTCTCCAGGCCAACCTCGTTCTGGTCGTAGTTGCCGGTCAGGAACCAGCTCCATCGCCCCTGGTTGCCCCACCACGAGGCATTCGGATTGATCTTGCCGAACGAGCCTGCGGTCAGACCGGCGCTGCCGCCATTGCCGAGCTCGGCGCCATTGCGGGTGCTGATGTCGACCACTGCAGCGGTGCGCTCGCCGAACTGCGCCGGCAGCGCGCCATCCATCAGGCGGATGCTCTTGATGGTGCGTGCATCCAGTGTCTGGCCGAAGCCGGAGATCGATTCGGGCAGCAGCACGCCATTGATGCGGTACTGCAGATTGGCGTGGTCGCCGCGCACGTGCACGCCGCCATAGGAATCCTGGACCACGCCCGGGGCCTGCAGCAGTACCTGGCTGAGCGGCGCGGAGGCACCCAGCGGCTGCTTCTGGATGTCCTCGGCGGTGATCTGGTACTGGCTGCTGCCGATGTCCGGCGACAGCGCGTTGCGGGCCTGGTCGAGCTGGGCGTGGACGGTGACTGCGTCCAGATCCTTGACGGAGGAAGAGGTGTCGTCGGTCGTTGCGGCGAAGGCGGGCAGGCTGGCCAAGGCCAGGGCGAAGGCAATGCCGGTAGCGAGGGGTGAGGGCTTCATGGTGAGAGAGGGGGCGGCTGGGTGTGGAAGGGGCCGGTCCATGACGTGGAAGTGTTACTCCGTAACAGATCATGCGCCTGTCCCGTGCGGCTGGCCATGCTGGATCTGGCTGCTGGCGTTGGCCTTTCCCTGCCGTTCAGGTGGCCGGGGCGGCGGGGATGGGCCTTTGCGTCGGCGGCTGGCTCTGCGACCATGACCGCCCCCCACCCCGGAAGTCTGCAATGAGCCTGTCCGCCGTTCCGCCCGTCTCCGATCCCGCCGCGACCACCGCTGGCGCTGCCTGGTCGCCGGAGAGCTGGCGTGGCAAGACCGCGCTGCAGATGCCGACCTATCCGGACCCGGTGGCATTGGACGCCGCTCTGCACGAGCTGAAGCGGCTGCCGCCGCTGGTCACCTCGTGGGAGATCCTGGCGTTGAAGCAGCAGCTGGCCGAGGCCCAGGAAGGCAAGCGCTTCCTGCTGCAGGGCGGCGACTGCGCCGAGAACTTCAGCGACTGCGAATCGGGCACCATCTCCAACCGCCTGAAGGTACTGCTGCAGATGAGCCTGGTGCTGGTGCACGGCCTGCGCCAGCCGGTGATCCGCGTGGGCCGCTTCGCTGGCCAGTACGCCAAGCCGCGCTCGGCCGACACCGAGACCCGCGACGGCGTGACCCTGCCCAGCTACCGCGGTGATGTGATCAACGCACCGGCGTTCACCGAAGCGGCGCGCCTGCCGGACCCGAAGCGGATGCTGCAGGCCCACGCGCATTCGGCGATGACGATGAACTTCGTGCGTGCGCTGATCGACGGCGGTTTCGCCGACCTGCACCACCCCGAATACTGGAACCTGGAGTGGGTAAGCCACTCGCCGCTGGCGGCCGAGTACCAGAAGATGGTGGCCTCGATCGGCGATGCGGTGCACTTCATGGAGACCCTGGCCGGGGCCCGCGTGCACAACCTCAACCGCATCGACTTCTACACGTCGCACGAAGCGCTGCTGCTGCCCTACGAGCAGGCGTTGACCCGCCAGGTGCCGCGCCAGCAGGGCTGGTTGAACCTGAGCACGCATTACCCGTGGATCGGCATGCGCACGGCCGCGCTCGATGGCGCGCACGTGGAGTACCTGCGTGGCGTGCGCAATCCGATTGCGATCAAGGTGGGCCCGTCGGTGACGCCGGACCAGCTGCTGCGCCTGATCGATGTGCTCAACCCACATGACGAGCCGGGCCGCCTGAGCTTCATCCACCGGATGGGCGCAACGCAGATCGCAGAGAAACTGCCGCCGCTGCTGGACGCGGTCAAGCGTGATGGTCGCCGCGTGCTGTGGGTGTGCGATGCGATGCATGGCAATACCGAAAGCACCGCCAACGGTTTCAAGACACGCCGCTTCGACAACGTGCGTGGCGAGGTGGAGATGTCATTCGATCTGCATGCGGCCGCCGGTACGCGCCTGGGCGGTGTGCATCTGGAACTGACCGGCGAGGACGTGACCGAGTGCATCGGCGGCGCGCGCGAACTGACCGAGCGCGACCTGGAGCGCGCGTATCGTTCAACGGTGGACCCGCGGTTGAACTACGAGCAGTCGCTGGAGATCGCGATGGCGATCGTGCGCAAGCAGGAGCAAGTGCGGTAAGGGGTTTTCGGCAGGGCTTGCAGCCCTGCACCTGCTGCAATCAACGGCAACGGCAACGGCAAAAGCCGAAGCGGCATTCCGTGGGGTGGCGGGGTGGCGTGGGTGGTCAGGACACGCCGTAAACCCATCCATGGCGCCAACGGTCCTGCCCACCCACACCGCCCCGCCTCTGACAGATGTCGTGCGCTGTTGGTGGGTGCCGACCGTTGGTCGGCACATCTGTCAGATATCGAATGAATCATCCACGCATGGCGTGGATCCACTGGTAATGGCGGCTGTTGGTAGGTGTCGACTTGGGTCGACACGATTTTTCTGTCAGATATCAATATTGAAAATGGGGTAGGAGCCCGTTGCGCAGCAACGGGATCTGACCCCGTGCCGACCAACGGTCGGCACCCACCAACAGCCGCGGGAACTGTCGAAGGCGGGGTGGGTCCGGTTGCGGGGGCGTGAGCCGCATGGATGCGGCGACCGAGCTTACATGGGTGAGGGCGCTTCGCTTGCGAAGCACTGCTTCGCAAGCGCCCGAACGCGCAGCCGCCAACGGCTGGGCCGGGCCCCGGAGGGGTACTTGCAGCGCCCCCCGCAACCGGACCCACCCCGCCATCCCACAGGAAACCCGCTTCTGCTTCGGCTGTTGCTGTTGCCGTTGCTGTCGCTTCGGCTTCTGGGCAGGTGCAGGGCTGCAAGCCCTGCCCACCAACACCCTGCTTACGAACGGCTGACGTGACGCTCATGCCCCATGCGCGAGGCTGTCTGCTTGGCTGTTCGAGTGGAGGTGGCAACGGTGCACTGGCAAAGCGCACAGGCCTACGCATGGCCGTTGGGATTGGCAGCAGTAGTGGGTGGCATCGGCGCGTGGCTGATCCTGTGGATCTACCACCGGCTGAAAGGGCGTGATCGGCGGCGCGCGCGCATCGGGCGTGTGCTCGGGCTGCCAATGGCCACCGCATGGCCGCTGCTGCTGTTGATCCCTGCACTGCAGGCCACGCCGCTGCAGGATCCCCTTCTGGGCAACCTGCAACGGGTGCTGCATATCGCACTGACCGCCTGCTTCATCTGGCTGCTGGTACGCGCAGTGGCAGCGGGTGAGCGGGCCATCCTGCGCAGCCATCCCATCGATGTCTCCGATAATCTGGAAGCGCGCCGCATCCAGACCCAGACGCGGGTGCTCAGCCGTGTGCTGATGGGCGGCATCATCGTGCTGGGTGCTTCGCTGGTGCTGTTGACCTTTCCCATGGTGCAGAAGATCGGCACCGCGCTGCTGGCCTCGGCGGGCCTCATCGGCCTGGTGGCCGGTATCGCCGCAAAGCCGGTGTTCGGCAACCTGATCGCCGGCCTGCAGATTGCAGTGACCCAGCCGATCCGACTGGACGATGTAGTGATCGTCGAGGGCGAGTGGGGACGCATCGAGGAGATCGGCAGCAGCTACGTGGTGGTACGTATCTGGGACGAGCGGAGGATGGTGGTGCCGCTGACCTGGTTCATCGAGAACCCCTTCCAGAACTGGACCCGGCGCAGCGCCGATCTGCTCGGTACGGCGTTTCTGTGGCTGGACTATCGTGCCCCGATCGCGGCGATCCGCGCCGAGCTGGAGCGCATCTGCCAGGGCGAGGCATTGTGGGATGGCCGGGTCTGCGTGACCCAGGTGACCGAAACCAGCGAGCGTGCGATCCAGGTGCGGCTGCTGGTGAGTGCGCGCAGCTCCGGCGACGCGTTCGACCTGCGTTGCCTGGTACGCGAGCGCATGCTCGATTTCCTCGCGCGTGAGCATCCGCAGTCGCTGCCGCAGCTGCGTGCGCGGCTGCAGCATGCTGACGAGCTGGACATGCCGCGTGGTCCACGTGCACGTACTGCAGATGTGCGTTCGCCGGGGGCTGAAGACGGTGAGGCGGCAATCGTGCCAGCGGAGCCCGACCAGCCGCTGTAGAGCCGAGCCATGCTCGGCTGCTTTCGATTTTCCGTTGAAGCCGAGCGTGGGCTCGGCTCTACAGAAACACGATCACGGCTCGCCGGCGTCGATCAGCGTGTCGGTATCGAAGTGCGGCGGGCGCCGTGCGCGCGTGCGCTGCTCGTAGGCGTAGGCCATCTCGATCAGCTTCGGCTCGCTCCAGGCGGTGCCCATGAACAGCAGGCCGACCGGCAGGCCATCGATCTGGCCCATCGGCACGCTGAGGCTGGGATAGCCGGCGACGGCGGCGGCACTGTAGCTCTCGCCGGGGAAGTCGTCGCCTTCGCTGCGGATCGGCCACGCAACGCCGGTGGTCGGCGCGACCAGGGCGTCGAGCTGGTGGGCGGCGAGGGCGGCATCGATGCCTTCCGGGCCCGCCAACCTGCGCGCATCGCTGCGTGCGCGGATATAGGCGGGGTCAGCCAGGCCGGCGGTAGCGTCGGCTTCCACCAGCAGTTCCTGGCCGAACAGGCCCAGTTCCTGCTTGCTGTGCGCCTGGTTGAAGGCGATCAATTCGGCCAGGCTGTGCAGGGGAGCGCGGTGGGCGCTGAAGTAACGCTCCAGCCCGGCCTTGAACTCGTACAGCAGCACCTTGCGTTCGGCGTCGGCCCAGGCGCCCTGGTTGGGCAGCTCCACCGGCACCAGGACGGCACCGGCCCGACGCAGCTCGGTGGCGGCGTGTTCGATCAGTGGCGGCATGCCGCGGTATTTCAGCAGCGGCGTCTGCAGCAGGCCGATGCGCTTGCCACGCAGTCCCTGCGGATCCAGCCGCGCGGTGTAGTCGTACACCGCACGGCCGGGCATGGTTGCGGTGGCCGGGTCGGCATCATCGCGGCCGGCAATTGCGGTCAGTACGGCGGCAGCGTCGGCGACGCTGCGTGTCATCGGCCCCGCAGTGTCCTGGCTGAAGGAAATCGGGATGATCCCATCGCGGCTGACCAGGCCAACGGTCGGCTTGAGGCCGACGATGCCATTGATCGCCGCAGGGCAGACGATGCTGCCGTCGGTTTCGGTGCCGATCGCCACGCTGGCCAGGTTGGCGGCGACCGCTACCGCGCTGCCGCTGCTGGAGCCGCAAGGCGAGTGGCTGAGGCGATAGGGATTGCGGGTCTGGCCACCGCGCGCGCTCCAGCCGGACACCGAATCGTTGCCGCGGAAATTGGCCCATTCGCTGAGATTGGTCTTGCCCAGCACCACGGCCCCGGCCTCGCGCAGGCGCCGCACCAGATACGCATCGTCAGGGCGGAACCCCTGCAGGGCCAGAGAGCCGGCACTGGTGGCCATCGGCGCAGCGTTGATGTTGTCCTTCAGCAGTACCGGGATGCCGTGCAGCGGGCCCCGCAGGCGTCCATCGCGGCGCTCGCGGTCGCGCGCCGCGGCTTCCTTCAGGGCATCGGGGTTGAGCTCGATCACCGCGCGCAGGCGGGGCCCGGCCCGATCCAGGGCGGCGATGCGCTGCAGGTAGGCCTGGGTCAGGGTGGTGCTGTCCAGTTCACCGGCGGTCATCCGCGCCTGCAGGTCGGCAACATCGGTTTCAGCGTACGGGAACGGCACGTTGCGGCTCGCAGGTTCGGCCGCATGCGCGCTGGGCGTGGCCGGGCTGCAGCCAGCCGAAAGCAGCGCAGGCAGCGCGGCGAGCAGGCAGGTCAGCAGAGGCGGCAAGGACGGGCGCATGGGGCGGCTTGGTCGGCTCCAATCCCCAGTGTAGCCGGTGGTCAGCGGTGGCGCTTGCGCAGGTCGCGGGCGAGAACGTAGACCACGATCAGGTTGATCGCCAGGATCGTCCACGACGGCCAGCCGGGGTGGCGGATGATCGCGAAGATGTCGAAGGGCAGGTACAGCGAGGCAGTCAGGCAGCCCAGCCAGGAGGCCCAGGCCTTGGCCCGCCACAGGCCCCAGGCTTCGACCAGGTGCAGCAGGCCGTAGCCGATCATCCCTGCCGCGGCCAGGTGGACCGCGTCGGGGTTGATCATATGCAGCAGCGAGGGCAGGGTGCCATGGTCCGGATCCAGGCTGAAACGCCGGATCAGGACCATGATGCCGTGCCGAAGCGGCTGCGGTCCGAGCACTTCCAGCCCGGTGGCGGCCAACAGCGCCAGCATCGCCTTGCTCGCTTCGAGCAGGGCGATGACGTGCAGACCCGGATGCCGGTGTGGATCCGGGTTGTAGCCGCTCTGGTTCACGGGGTGCTGGCTCAGCCGCCGCGCGAAGCCTTCTTGCGGTCGCTCTCAGTCAGGAACTTCTTGCGCAGGCGGATCTCCTTCGGGGTGATCTCGACCAGCTCGTCGTCTTCGATGAAGTCCAAGGCCTGTTCCAGCGAGTACTTGATCGCCGGGGTCAGCTGGATCGCGTCGTCCTTGCCGGAAGCGCGCATGTTGGTCAGCGGCTTGGTCTTGATCGCGTTGACGGTCAGGTCGTTGTCCTTGGAGTGGATGCCGACCAGCTGACCTTCATACACGTTGTCGCCTTCGGCAGCGAAGAGCTTGCCGCGTTCCTGCAGCGGGCCCAGCGAGTAGGCCGGGGTGACGCCCGGCGCATTGGCGATCATCACGCCGTTGATGCGCTTGGCGATGGCGCCCTGTTCCTTCGGGCCGTAGTGGTCGAACACATGGAACAGCAGGCCCGAACCCTGGGTCAGGGTCTTGAACTCGTTCTGGAAGCCGATCAGGCCACGGGCCGGGATCTGGTACTCCAGGCGCACGCGGCCCTTGCCGTCCGATTCCATGTTCTTCAACTGGCCCTTGCGGGTGCCCAGCTTTTCCATCACGCCGCCCTGGTGCACTTCCTCGATGTCCACCACCAGCTGCTCGATCGGCTCCATCAGCTGGCCGTCGATTTCCTTGATGATCACTTCCGGGCGCGACACGGCCAGCTCGTAGCCTTCGCGGCGCATGTTCTCGATCAGCACCGACAGGTGCAGTTCGCCACGGCCGGAGACCAGGAACTTGTCGGCGTCTTCCAGCTGCTCGACCTTCAGGGCCACGTTGTGGACCTTTTCACGGTCCAGGCGGTCCTTGATCTGGCGGCTGGTCAGGAACTTGCCACCGGACAGGTCCTTGTTGCCGGCGAACGGCGAATTGTTCACCTGGAAGGTCATCGAGATGGTCGGCTCGTCGACGGTCAGCGCAGGCAGGGCTTCCGGGAAGTCCGGTGCGCAGATGGTGTCGGAGATGGTCAGCTCCTGGATGCCGGAGATGGCCACGATGTCGCCGGCCTCGGCCGAATCCTGCTCGATGCGCTCCAGGCCCATGAAGCCCAGCACCTGCAGCACCTTGCCGTTGCGCTTCTTGCCTTCACGGTCGATGACCGCGACCTGCATGTTCTTCTTCAGGGTGCCGCGCTGGATGCGGCCGATGCCGATCACGCCCACGAAGTTGTTGTAGTCCAGCTGGCTGATGCGCATCTGGAACGGGCCTTCCGGGTCCACTTCCGGCTTCGGCGCGTGCTGCATGATCGCTTCGTACAGCGGGGTCATGTCGCCGTCGCGCACGGTGTCTTCCAGGCCCGCGTAGCCGTTAAGGCCCGAGGCGTAGACGATCGGGAAGTCCAGCTGCTCGTTGGTGGCACCGAGCTTGTCGAACAGGTCGAAGACCTGGTCGATCACCCACTCCGGACGGGCGCCCGGACGGTCGACCTTGTTGACCACGACGATCGGCTTGAAGCCCATCGCGAAGGCCTTCTGGGTCACGAAGCGGGTCTGCGGCATCGGGCCGTCCATCGCATCGACCAGGATCAGCACGGTGTCGACCATCGACAGCACGCGCTCGACCTCACCGCCGAAGTCGGCGTGGCCGGGGGTGTCGACGATGTTGATCCGGTTCTTGATGCCGGTCTTCTTGTCTTCCCAGGTGATGGCGGTGTTCTTGGCCAGGATGGTGATGCCGCGTTCCTTTTCCTGGTCGTTGCTGTCCATCACGCGCTCGGCGAGGACGGTGCGCTCGGACAGGGTGCCGGACTGCTTCAGCAGCTGGTCGACCAGGGTGGTCTTGCCATGGTCGACGTGGGCGACGATGGCGATGTTGCGAAGATTTTCGATGGACATACGAAAGGGGGCCAGTCGGCGCCGGATTTGGAAAAAGAAGTCCAACATTATACGTCGAACTTGACGATTCGCGAAAAGATGGATTTCACGCCGGCCAAACGGCCCATTCAGCTGGCTGTCCACCGCTTCGGCCGAGGTCGCCAGGACGGCCCCTCGGCTCACCTTCCCCTGGCTGAAGGCGGGGGCTCCACCGATGGTCGAAGGCACCGCCGCCACGAGGCAGGTGTAAACTAGGTGGCTAGACGCATTCCCCTTTGCACCAAGGATCTTCATGTCCCTCATCGCCACTTTCGACACCACCCAGGGCCCGATCAAGGTCGAGCTGTTCGCCGACAAGGCGCCGCTGACCGTGGCCAACTTCGTGAACCTGGTCAAGCACGGCTTCTATGACGGCCTGATCTTCCACCGCGTGATCGCCGACTTCATGATCCAGGGCGGCTGCCCGCAGGGTCGTGGCACCGGCGGCCCGGGCTACAAGTTCGAAGACGAGAAGAATGGCGTGAAGCACGAGGTCGGCTCGCTGTCGATGGCCAACGCCGGCCCGAACACCAACGGCAGCCAGTTCTTCATCACCCACATCAAGACCGATTGGCTGGACGGCCGCCACACCGTCTTCGGCAAGGTCCTGGAAGGCCAGGCCATCGTCGATTCGGTCAAGCAGGGCGACGTGATCCATTCGATCACCCTGGAAGGCGACGTCGACGCCGTGCTGGCCGCCCAGGCCGACCGCGTCGCGGAGTGGAACAAGCACCTCGCCGCCTGACCCCCTTTCGAAACGGCCACCCACGGGTGGCCGTTTCCCTGTTCCCCGCCGCCCGCCCGGCCTGCGTGGCCATGCCCGCGGCGCCCCATCAAACGCTTGCAAGCAAGAGGAAACCCCCATGAAAGCACCCGTTCGTGTTGCCGTGACCGGCGCCGCCGGCCAGATCGGTTATGCCCTGCTGTTCCGCATCGCCTCCGGCGAAATGCTGGGCAAGGACCAGCCGGTCATCCTGCAGCTGCTGGAACTGCCGGTCGACAAGGCCCAGGCCGCCCTGAAGGGCGTGATGATGGAGCTGGAAGACTGCGCGTTCCCGCTGCTGGCCGGCATGGTTGGCACCGATGACGCCGAAGTCGCGTTCAAGGACGCCGACATCGCCCTGCTGGTCGGCGCACGTCCGCGTGGCCCGGGCATGGAGCGCAAGGACCTGCTGCTGGAGAACGCCAAGATCTTCACCGCCCAGGGCGCCGCGCTGAACAAGGTCGCCAGCCGTGACGTGAAGGTGCTGGTGGTCGGCAACCCGGCCAACACCAATGCCTACATCGCGATGAAGTCGGCTCCGGACCTGAAGCCGGAGAACTTCACCGCCATGCTGCGCCTGGACCACAACCGCGCGCTGAGCCAGCTGTCGGCCAAGCTGGGCAAGCCGGTCGGTGGCATGGAGAAGCTGGTGGTGTGGGGCAACCACAGCCCGACCATGTACCCGGACTACCGTTTCGCCACCGCCGACGGCGCCTCGATCGCCGATGCGATCAACGACCAGGAGTGGAACGCCAACACGTTCATCCCGACCGTCGGCAAGCGCGGCGCGGCGATCATCGAAGCCCGTGGCTCGTCCTCGGCCGCTTCGGCCGCCAATGCCGCCATCGACCACGTGCGTGACTGGGTGCTGGGCAGCAACGGCAAGTGGGTCACCATGGGCGTGCCGTCCGACGGTTCCTACGGCATTCCGGAAGGCGTGATCTTCGGTTTCGCGGTGACCACCGAGAACGGCAAGTACACCCTGGTCAAGGATCTGCCGATCGACGACTTCAGCCAGAAGTACATCGACAAGACCCTGGCCGAGCTGGAAGAAGAGCGCGCCGGCGTCGCCCACCTGCTGGGCTGATGCAGGCGGTACCGGCCACGGCCGGTACCTCCACCGCGATGGTGGGTACCGACCGTTGGTCGGTACGCTCACCGCAGAAGACGGGGAGGCTTCGGCTTCCCCGTTCTCATTTGGAATTCCTGGAACCGCATGATCCACCTGCACTACATCGACGACGCGCTGCTGGTGGCTGAAAAGCCCGCCGGCCTGCTGTCCGTGCCCGGCCGCAGCGCCGAGAACCAGGACTGCGTCGTCGCGCGCCTGCAGGCGCTGTACCCGGATGCGTTGACCGTGCACCGCCTGGACCAGGTGACTTCCGGGCTGCTGCTGCATGCGCGTGGCAAGGACATGCAGGCGGCGTTGTCGATGCAGTTCGAGCAGCGCCGGGTTGGCAAGCGGTATGAAGCGGTGGTGCAGGGGCTGCTCGAGGGTGATTCCGGTGAAGTGGACCTGCCGTTGATCGTGGACTGGCCGAACCGGCCGAAGCAGAGGGTCGATCAGGAACGCGGCAAGCCGGCGCTGACGCGCTGGCGCGTAATGGCGCGTGAGGTGGAAGCGCAGCGTACCCGCGTGGAGCTGGAACCGATCACCGGCCGCAGCCATCAGCTGCGCCTGCACACGGCCAGCCTCGGCCATCCCATCGTCGGTGATGTCCTGTATGGCGCGGCACCGGCGCAACGCGTGCACCTGCATGCGCGCAGCCTGCGGTTCACCCATCCGGTGACGGGCGAAACACTCGCGTTCGAGTCCGCGACTCCGTTCTAGGGGGCCGGCAGGGCTTGCAGCCCTGCACCCGCAGAATCAACGTCAACGTCAAAAGCGGGCTATCCGTGGGTTGGCGGGACGGTGTCGGAGTGCGGGGACGCCGCAAGTACGTCCGTGTAGGCTTGGCAGCCGCTTGCTCGTGTGCGCTTTCCTGCGCACACGGCAAGACCGGGGTTGGGCGTCCTGCCCAACCCGCCCGAGGCATGCCTCGGGCCCATGCGGCTGACACCCCGTACTCCGACACCGTCCCGCCTCTGATAGATTCCCGCGATCTGATGGATCCATGCTATGCGTGGATGGAACATGCTATGCGTGGATGGAATCTGTCAGATATCGAAATACATCCGGGGTCAGATCCGGCATGGCGGGCGTCGGATCGTGTCTGGGGCAGAGCCCCCTGAGTCAGGGAGCGGCCGCGAAGCGGCGGGGGTTTGGGTGTTGGTAAGTGGGGCCCGCGGTTCGCGCAGCGAAGCGTGGGAGCGGCAGCGCGCATGCGATGGCGCGTACCGAGGTGCAGGGCTGCAAGCCCTGCACAACAAACCCCACCCCCTACCAAGGTAGGGCGGCCCGCGCGCCAGCGCCGGACTATCCTCGAACCCATGACTTTGTCTGGGAGGGCTGCGTCATGAACTACGAGGAAACCTACCGTCGCTCGATCGACGAGCCGGAGGCGTTCTGGGGCGAGGAAGCCAAGCGCATCCATTGGCACAAACCGCCGCAGCAGGTGCTCGATTACAGCAACCCGCCGTTCCGGCGCTGGTTCGTCGGTGGTGAAACCAATCTCTGCTACAACGCCGTCGACCGCCACCTGGCAACGCGCGCCGACCAGCTCGCGCTGGTTGCGATTTCCACCGAAACCAACAGCACCCGCGAGATCACCTATCGCCAGCTGTATCGCGAAGTGAACGACTTCGCCGCCGTGCTCAAGCATCTCGGCGTCGGCCACGGTGACCGCGTGGTGATCTACATGCCGAACATGGCCGAAGCCGTGTTCGCGATGCTGGCCTGCGCGCGCATCGGTGCGGTGCACTCGGTGGTGTTCGGTGGCTTCGCCGCGCACAACCTGGCGCTGCGCATCGACGATGCGAAGCCGAAGTTGCTGATCGCAGCGGATGCCGGCATGCGCGGTGGCAAGCTGATTCCATACAAGCCGATGGTTGACGCGGCCTGCGCCGAAGCGGCGTCGCCTCCGCCACACGTGCTGATCGTCTCGCGCGGGCTGGATGCCGCCGAACCCCGCGTGCCGGGTCGCGACGTGGACTACGCCACGCTGCGTGCTCAGGTCGGTGAAGTCGACGTGCCGGTGCAGTGGCTGGAAGCGAGCGAGCCGAGCTACCTGCTGTACACCTCCGGCACCACCGGCAAGCCGAAGGGCGTGCAGCGCGATGTCGGTGGTTATGCGGTGGCGATGGCGCAGTCGATGGAGACCGTGTTCGACTGCAAGCCGGGCCAGGTGATGTTCTCCACTTCCGACGTCGGCTGGGCGGTGGGCCACTCGTACAACGTGTACGGCCCGCTGATCGGTGGCTGCACCTCGTTGCTGTACGAGGGGCTGCCGACGAATCCGGACCCGGGTATCTGGTGGGCGCTGTGCGAACAGTACAACGTGCGCACCATGTTCTCCTCACCCACCGCCATCCGCGTGCTGAAGAAGCACGACGCGGACTTCATCCATCGCCACGACCTGCGCGCCCTGAAGTACCTGTTCCTGGCCGGCGAGCCGCTGGACGAACCCACCGCGCACTGGATCAGCGAAGCGCTGGGCAAGCCGATCATCGACAACTACTGGCAGACCGAAACCGGCTGGCCGGCACTGACCCTGCTGCCGGGCCTGGAGATGAAGCCGGTCCGCTTCGGTTCACCGGGCTTCCCCAATCTCGGCTATCGGATGAAGGTGATCGACGAGAACACCGGCGAGGAAGTGGCGCCGGGGCAGAAGGGCGTGCTGGTGGTGTCGCCGCCCTTGCCGCCGGGTTGCATGAGCACGGTGTGGAACGACGACAGCCGTTTCCTGCAGAGCTACTTCAGCCACTTCAAGGAACTGCTGTACAGCTCGCTGGACTGGGCGATCCGCGATGACGATGGCTATACCTTCATCCTCGGCCGTACCGACGATGTGATCAACGTGGCCGGGCATCGTCTGGGTACGCGCGAGATCGAGGAGGCCATCTCCAGCCACCCGCGCGTGGCCGAGGCTGCCGTGATCGGGGTCAAGGACGAGCTGAAGGGGCAGGTGCCGCTGGTGTTCGTCACCCTCAAGCAGGGGCTTGAGGGCGAGGATCCGGCGCCGGTGGTGGCCGAGATGATGGCGACAGTGACGACTTCGCTTGGTGCGGTCGCGCGCCCGGCGCATGTGCACGTGGTCAACGCGCTGCCCAAGACCCGTTCGGGCAAGCTGCTGCGGCGCTCGTTGCAGGCGTTGGCCGAGCAGCGTGACCCGGGCGACCTGTCGACGCTGGATGATCCCAGCGCGCTGGAGGAAATCCGCCGCGCGCTGGGCCGCTGACCTGCTTCTGTAGAACCGAGCCGATACTCGGCTCCGCATGCCTTGCCAAAGCAGCCGAGCATGGGCTCGGCTCTACAGGGGAGGCCGTTGCTGCACCGCAGCTTCCTCCCTGCAACCGGTGCGCTAAGCTCGGTTGCAGGGGAGCGTGCCCGCCAGGGCGCGCCGGCATTGCGCATCGAGGGAGGGGGAGGCAATGGCATTGCTGCACGCCAAGACGGCGGCTGGCCGTCAGGAAATCGAAGACCGTGGCCGGCGCCTGCCGGCGGCACTGCGTTCAATCCTGCTGATGGTTGATGGCCATCGCGATGACACCGAACTGCGTGGCCTGTTCGATGGCCTGCGCGCACCTCCGGATGCACTGGAGCAGCTGGCCGCACAGGGACTGATCGAGGTGATCGGCGGGAGCGTAGAGGCCGCTCCGGCGCGTGGCATCAGCACCGGCCGCGAACAGGACCCGGCGCTGTACCAGCAGTTGTACGACGCGATGAGCGAGGCGGTGCGGCGCCATCTGGGGCTGAAGGGCTACTTCATGCAGTTGAAGATCGAACGCTGCACCGATGCGCTGGCGCTGGAACGCCTTTGCCCGGAACTGCTGGCGGCGGTGGGCAAGGCGCGCAGCCCGGCGCTGGCCCAGCGCTGGTGGCAGGAAACCCAGTCCGCCGTAGTAAACGCTGGCAAAGAGGTCGTGCAGGCCTGAGCCACCGCGTAAAGTGATCGGTTCACTTTCCCACAAGGAGTCCCGCGTGCAGGACGACCACGATGACACCGACACCCCCGGCTGGGACGCGATCAATGCGGCGCTGGCGCCGCTGTATGCCGGGCAGGAGCCGCGACACTACGGCACCGCGCTTCCCTACACGCTCGGCGGCCAGGATCCGCTGGATGGCATCAGCGTGTACTGGGCGGATGCGCCGGTTCCGCATTGGCACTACATCACCTACGGTTTCTCCGAGCTGTATGCCAAGGAGAGCAGTGATGCTGCCGCCAGCGGCTATGGTTTCGAGCTGACGTTCCGTCTTGCTGCCGAAGCCGCTGAGAACGCCGACAGCACGCCGCCGGTGTGGCCGATGAACCTGCTGCAGAACCTGGCGCGCTATGTGTTCGGCAGCGGCAACGTGTTCGAGGATGGCCACCATCTGAATGCGAACGGCCCGATCGCACTGGAGACCGACACGCGGTTGTGCCACTTGGCCTTCATTGCCGACCCGCAGTTGCCGGCACGCGACACCGCCAATGGCCACCTGCAGTTCCTGCAGCTGGTCGGGCTGACCGATGAGGAGATGGAGGCGGTCAAGCGCTGGTCGACGCGTGGCGTGCTGCAGGCACTGCAGCCGGCGATGCCGCTGTGGATCAGCGACCTGCATCGCGGCAACCTGCTGGAAGATCCGGCATTGGCCGAACGGGTGAGGGCCGGCAGCGAGCGCGAGGGCTCCAGCACCGGCATGCTGTTCGTCGAGACGTTGGACTGGCGGCAGGAGGCGGGCGTCACCACGCTGGTGCTCGGCGCGGGCCAGGTCGCCAGCGTGTGCGAACTGCTGCCGCTGCGCCTGCGCCACGGAAAGTCGCTGGAACTGGTCAGTCGCGAGCGGCAATGGGCGTTCATTCCAGCCGGGCATGGCGACGTGGGCGAACTGTCGGCGGACAGCGCGCGCTGGGCGCTGAGCGAGGCGGGGCTGCGGGCCCTGGCCGGCGTGCGTGCCGAACGTGGCATCTACCCGTTGACGGAGGCGCTGCGCATCGACGTGGTGCCGACCTATCTGCGCGATGCCAAGGGCGAAGTGATCCGCCAGATCGGCTGAGTGTGAGGATGCAACGGATGGGGTCAGAGCCGCCTGCGGTACAGGCGGATCCGACCCCGCGTTTGGCAACCAGCGGGGTCAGATCCGTTCGACACGCAAACGGCCCTGACCCCCGGGTCATCCTCAGGCCAGGCCTTCGGCCTTCAGCGCGGCCTGCACGCCGGCATCGGCGTCCATGCGTGCCCTGTAGGCGGCCAGGTTGTCCAGGCCGGACAGATCAACCTTGGTACCGGCGGCCCAGCGCAGGGTGATGTAGAAGTACGGGTCGGCGAAGCTGCGGAAGCCGGCCAGCCAGGGCTTGTCGGCCAGCTGCCTGTCGGCGGTCTCGAACAGGCCACGCAGGCGCTTGTGCGCGGCGGCGCGGATCGCATCGAACTGGCTCTCGTCGGCGATGAACTTGCCCGGCGCGAACAGCGGCGAGAAGGCCGGGTGCACGTCGGAATTGACGAAGGCCAGCCAGCGGGTGGCTTCGGCGCGCTGGCGCGGACTGCCATCACCGCCGAGGCCGGCCTGCGGGAAGCTGTCGGCGATGTAGCCCATGATCGCGGCGTTCTGCAGCAGCACGAAGTCGCCGTCGACCAGTGCGGGAACGGCACCGGCCGGGTTGATCTTGAGGAATTCCGGACCCTTCAGGGTGTCCTTGTTCAGCAGTTCAACTTCGAACGGCTGGCCGGTCCACTGCAGGGCGATGTGGTCGGCGGTGGAACAGGCACCGGGCTTGCTGTACAGCTTCATGGGAACTCCAGGTGATGCGGGCGGGAAACGCCCACTATCCCAGAGCCCGGCGGCGGCCGGCAACGCTGCCGCCAGCACGGATCGTTACGACTGCCGCGGCTTGAGGTTCTGCACCTTGTAGAAGGTGTGATCGCCGATGGTCGCCACCTGGTAGGCGTTGCGCCAGTTCGGGCTGGCGATGGACAGCGCGGCGAAGTGGCTGGCACCGGGCACGATCTCGCGGCGTTCGCCGGCCGGCAGCGCCCAGTTGCGCTCGGCGTCGAAGGCCACGTTCATCGCTTCGCTCCACGCCGCGTCATTGCCCAGCTGGGTGCCGGGGGAGACGATGGTCGGTGCGAACTGCTTGCGCGCGGTGACCACTTGGCACATCGAGTCGCCCCACAGGCCACTGTCGAGACGGCGCAGGGCAACCTCGGCAACGGCCTGCTGGCCGCGCAGGGTCTGGTCGCGGGCTTCCAGGTAGACGGTGGTGCTCAAACACAGTGAATCAGCGGCCGGCTGAGGCAGCAACTGCGACAGCCAGAGAATCCAGGCCAGTTTCATATAACTAACTCCTTGCTCCGTATGGGCCGCACCCTCCGGTTCCGGCCGCGGGGCGGCAGGAGGCGGGGGACGACTTGGCGTCATGGGGAGGCGGCCATCGGGGCCGCCCCGTGGGCAGCCCCAAAAGAAACGATCAGTACCGATCGTGGGGACTGCGCCGGCTCACCGGAAACTGGCTGGTGAGCGGAAAGATGGCGCAAGGTAGGGGGGCATAGCCGAACGCATCATGAACCGCTCGGCTTGACATTCAGGTTCAACCGGGGTGACGGAAATCACATTCCGTCCCCCATTCAGGCGCTCATCAGAGCGCGGCGGCGACCCGGCTGCCCTGGTCGATGGCGCGTTTCGCATCGAGTTCGGCGGCCACGTCGGCACCACCGATCAGCTGCGCGTTGATGCCGGCCGCCTGCAGTTCGGCCTGCAGCGTGCGGTTCGGTTCCTGCCCGGCGCAGATCACCACATGGTCGACCGGCAGCAGCTGTTCGCTGCCGTCCACGCGGATGCGCAGGCCCTCGTCGTCCACCCCCAGGTACTCGACGCCACCGAGCATGCGCACGCCCTTGGCCTTCAGTGTGGCGCGATGGATCCAGCCGGTGGTCTTGCCCAGCCGCGCGCCTGGCTTGCCCGGGCTGCGCTGCAGCAGCCACAAGCGCCGCGGTGACGGCTCGACCTGGGGCCGGCCCAGCGAGCCGCGTGCCTCGAAGCTGGCATCCACGCCCCATTCGGCCATCCAGCGCTGCGGATCCAGCGAGGGGGATTCACCGGCGTGGCTGAGGAATTCGCCGACATCGAAGCCGATGCCGCCGGCGCCGATGATCGCCGCATTGGCGCCCACTTCGACCCGTCCCAGCAGCACGTCCAGGTAGCTCACCACCTTGTCGTGATCGGCACCGGGGAAATCGACCTTGCGCGGGGTGATGCCGGTGGCCAGCACCACCTCGTCGAAGCCAGCCAGTTGGGAAGCGTCGACGCGGGTACCCAGGCGCAGCTGTACGCCGGTCTCCTGCAGCGCGTGGCGGAAGTAGCGCAGGGTCTCGTGGAACTCTTCCTTGCCGGGGATGCGCTTGGCCACGTTGAACTGGCCGCCGATCTCGTCATTGGCATCGAACAGGGTGACCTGGTGGCCACGCTGGGCAGCGACAGTGGCGCAGGCCAGGCCGGCGGGGCCGGCACCGACCACCGCAACCTTCTTCGGCGTAGCCGTGGGACGATAGACCAGCTCGGTCTCGTGGGCGGCGCGCGGATTGACCAGGCAGCTGGCCAGCTTGTTCTCGAACACGTGGTCCAGGCAGGCCTGGTTGCAGGCGATGCAGGTGTTGATCGCCTCCGCGCGGCCGGCACGGGCCTTGTTCGGCCACTGCGGGTCGGCCAGCAGCGGGCGTGCCAGCGACACCATGTCGGCGCCGCCACCGGCCAGGATGCGTTCGGCAACGTCGGGCATGTTGATGCGGTTGGTCGCCACCAGCGGTACCTTCACATGCGGCTTGAGCTTGGCGGTGACGCCGGCAAAGGCCGCGCGCGGCACCGAGGTGGCGATGGTCGGAATGCGCGCTTCGTGCCAGCCGATGCCGGAATTGATGATCGTTGCGCCAGCCGCCTCGATCGCCTGCGCCTGTTGAACGATCTCGTCCCAGTCGCTGCCGTCGTCGACCAGATCCACCAGTGACAGGCGGTAGATGATGATGAAGTCCGGGCCGCAGGCCTCGCGGATGCGGCGCACGATCTCGACCGCGAAGCGCATGCGCTGGCGCGCGTCGCCGCCCCAGGCATCGGCGCGCTTGTTGGTGCGCGGGGCGATGAACTCGTTGATGAGGTAGCCCTCCGAGCCCATCACTTCCACGCCGTCGTAGCCGGCCTCGCGGGCCAGCTTGGCACTGCGAGCGTAGTCGGCGATATGGCGCTCTACGCCGCTGGCCGACAATGCGCGCGGGGTGAACGGGTTGATCGGTGCCTTCAGCTTCGACGGTGCCACCGACAACGGGTGGTAGGCATAGCGGCCGGCATGCAGCAGCTGCAGGCAGATCTTCGCGCCGTGCTGGTGCGCGGCGGCGGTGAGCTGGCGGTGCGGCCGCACTTCCCAGGGCCAGGACAGCTTGCCACCGAATGGCTTCAACCAACCGACCACATTGGGCGCGAAGCCGCCGGTGACGATCAGGCCGACGCCGCCCTCGGCGCGCTCGGCGAAGTAGGCCGCCAGCCGCGGGAAGTCGCGGGCGCGATCTTCCAGGCCGGTGTGCATCGAACCCATCAATACGCGGTTGCGCAGCTGGGTGAAGCCCAGGTCCAGCGGGGCGAACAGGTGGGGATAGGCGCTTTCGTTGGCTGGCGACATGGTCGATACGCTTGCGTACGGAAGCGCGAAGCGTGCCGCGAAACGGCGGCCGGGGCAAGGGCCGCTTCTTTGGAAGGGCTGGCCGCTGTCTGACGGTTTGGTAGTGCTGGCCGCTGGCCGGCATTCCGGTCAACTCAGGGCGATTGCGGTTGCCGGCCAGCGGCCGGCACTACCGGCGCGGGTCGACCGATCCCGAACCAGCCCAGCGTCATTCCGCACAGCGGCCCGATCAGCAGGGCGAAGGCGAGGGTGCCGAGGCCGACATTGCCGCCCAGGCACCAGCCCAGCAGCAGTACGCTGCCTTCGATCAGGCTGCGCACCTTCCAGATCGGCCAGCCGGTACGAGCATGCAGACCGGTCATCAGACCATCGCGTGGCCCCGGGCCAAGGCGGGCACCGATGTACAGGCCGGTGGCCAGCGCCACCAGCAGCATGCCGCCACAGAACATCGCCAGCTGCCAGCCAAGGCCGACGGCCGGCGGCAGCAGCCACAGCCCGAACTGTGCGGAGGGGCCGATCAGCATCACGTTGAGCACGGTGCCGACGCCCGGCTTCTGCCGCAGCGGCCACCACAGCAGCAGCACCAATGCACCGATGGCATTGGTTGCCAGGCCGAATGACAGCGGCGTCTGCGCAGCGATGCCCTGCGACAGCACATCCCAGGGTGCCACGCCGATGGCGGCACGGATCATCAGCGAGGCGCCGAAGCCGTACAGGAACAGGCCGGTGATCAATTGCAGCAGGCGCAAGGGCAGGGCGGTGGGCATGGCGGTCCGGGGGGGCGAGGATCTGTTTCCACCGTATCGCTGTTTCTGCATCATCCATAGATACAGATGCCGGCCAATCCGTTGCTACAGGTAGCGTCGATCCTGCATGCGGGCGGTTGTGCAGGGCCGAGCCCGTGCTCTGCGGGTGGCGGCAGGCACAGCAGCCGAACGTGGGCTCGGCTCTACATCACCGCGTCAGTCGTCCCAGCCGACCAGCGCCAGCTTGCCTACCGTGCGCCCGCTGGCCAGGCGCTGATGCGCGATGTCCAGGTTGGCCGCATTGATCGTGCCCAGCGTCTCCTTGAGCGTGCCACGCAGCTGGCCGGCATCGATCATGCTGGCCGCACGGCTGAGGATGCGGTGCTGTTCGATACAGTCGGCGGTGGCAAAGCGCGAACGCGCGAACATGAATTCCCAGTGGATGCCGATGCATTTGGCCTTGTAGGGATCGCCGATGCGCAGCGCACCCCGCGGCTCGACGATCAGGCCGACGTGGCCCTGCGGTGCCAGCAGCTGGCCCAGTTCATCCCAGTAGTGGTCGGTGTCGGCCAGATTGAGCGCGACCTGCACCGCATCGATGCCCAGCGCCCGCAACTGGGGCTGCAGTGGCTGCCGATGGTCGATCACATGCGTGGCCCCCATCTGCCGGCACCAGTCGATCGAGGCCTCGCGCGAGGCGGTGGCGATCACCTCGAAACCGGCATGGCGTGCCAGCTGGATCGCCATCGAGCCGACGCCGCCGGCGCCGCCGATCACCAGCAGGTGCTGGCCCACGTGGCGGCGGCCATCGAGCTGCAGCGGCATGCGCTGGAACAGCAGTTCCCAGGCTGTGAGAGTGGTCAACGGCAGCGCGGCCGCTTCAGCGAAATCGAGCGTGGTCGGCTTGCGCGCGACCAGGCGCTCATCAACCCACTGGTACTGGGCGTTGCAGCCCGGCCGGGTAACGTCACCGGCGAAGTAGACCTCGTCACCGGAGGCGAACAGGCTGGCCTCGTCACCGATGGCTTCGACCACGCCGGCTGCGTCCCAGCCGAGCACCCGGGGAACCTCAAGGGTGGCCGGATCGGTGGCGGCCCGCTGCTTGCCATCGACGGGGTTGACCGAAACCGCTTCGATTCGCACCAGCAGATCGCGGCCGCGAGGAGGCAGCGGCGGCGGCAGCAGGACATCACGCAGGGCGGGTGCGTATTCACGACTCAGGGCGACGGCTTTCATCACGGCTCCGGCTGGGTTCGTGATCCCATCATAAGGTTCCTCACGTTTCCTCAGACGCGCTGAACCGTGTGATGCAGCACGTTGCGCAATATGTCGCTTCTCGCGCCTAAACCCCGTCAAACCCTTGCAGCGTGTGGGTCTTGCGGATTTTCATCATCCTGTATAGGGTTTCAACGTCGGACCGGTGGACGGTCGGGCGCAACACTTCACATGTTACGGGACTGTTAACATGGCCTTCACCCGCCTGAGCATAATGTTCGCGGCGGTGGCGTGCTGAATCGGCTGTCGAACATCGACGCACTAGTGCTGGCCCATGCCTCTACCGGTTTCATACCCCCGAAATAGGAGCTGTACTCAATGAACAAGAAGATCCTTACTGCCGCGCTGCTGGGCGGCCTGGCTTTCGCCCAGGCAGCTTCGGCGCAGGAGTTCGATGACCGCTGGTACCTGACCGGTTCGGCCGGCTTCAACTTCCAGGACAGCGACCGTCTGACCAATGACGCTCCGTTCGTGACCCTGGGCCTGGGTAAGTTCATCAGCCCGAACTGGTCGCTGGACGGTGAGCTGAACTACCAGAACCCGAACTTCGACAGCAACCAGGACCTGAACTGGTCGCAGTACGGCGTCTCGCTGGACCTGCGTCGCCACTTCATCAAGGAAGGCCGCGGCTGGAACCCGTACATCGTCGGTGGCCTGGGCTACCAGAAGTCGGAAGAAGAGTACGCTGCGCTCGACAACAACGGCCCGCGCCAGCGTAAGGACGGCAACCTGGCCGCCAAGCTGGGCGTCGGCCTGCAGACCACCTTCGAGAAGCGTGTTGCTGTCCGCGCCGAAGTGGCCTACCGCGCTGACTTCGACGACCAGAGCATCGCCGCACGTGACGAGAGCTGGTTCGGCGACGTGCTGGCTTCGGTCGGCGTCGTGATCCCGCTGGGCCCGGCTCCGGTCGCGGCTGCTCCGGCTCCGGCTCCGGTTGCCCCGAGCTGCGCCGACCTGGACGACGACGGTGACGGCGTCAACAACTGCGACGACAAGTGCCCGAACTCGCAGCCGGGTCAGACCATCGGTCCGGACGGTTGCCCGGTTCCGGTCTCCATCGACCTGAAGGGCGTCAACTTCGACTTCGACAAGTCGAACCTGCGTCCGGACGCCGTGGCGATCCTGAGCGAAGCCACCGAGATCCTGAAGCGTTACCCGGATCTGCGCGTTGAAGTTGCCGGTCACACCGACTCGAAGGGTACCGACGCTTACAACCAGAAGCTGTCGGAGCGTCGTGCTACCGCCGTGTACAACTACCTGACCAAGAACGGCGTTGACGCCGGTCGCCTGGTCGGCCCGATCGGCTACGGCGAGAGCCGTCCGATTGCTCCGAACACCAACCCGGATGGTTCGGACAACCCGGAAGGTCGCGCCAAGAACCGTCGTACCGAGCTGAACGTCCAGAACTAAGTTCTGACGCTCTGCCCGTAGGACACAGCAGGACCCGGCTTCGGCCGGGTCTTGTTGTTTCTGCGGCCAGGAAGCTCGCCTGTGACGCGGCAACACAACCGTTCGTCGGTCTTTTGTCCGTAAAACCAACAAGTTGTCGTATTCATTGAAAGTGGCGCTTGAAAGCTGACGCGGCATTGCTAAACTCGCCGCGTCACTTCCTTCCGTGGATGCCCCTCATGCTGCGCTCTGCATCGGCCGCCGTCCTGGCGCTGGCCCTGGTTCCCGCCGCCCACGCTGCGGTCGATTGCTCGGTCAACACCAGCGCCTCGCCGCTGCCGTTGCCGGCCACGACCATCGCGCCAGTGGCCGACGAGCTGTACATCCGTGGCAACCAGCTGGGCATGCCGGCCGGTGTGCTGAGCAGCAACTACGACCCGTCGCAGTCGCTGGACCAGGTGCTGCAGCGCCTGCGCATCGACGGCTGCCAGAACATCGCCAAGGCCATTCCGAGCGCACCGGCGGTGAAGCCGAACGATCCGGCGGCCTACAAGCCGCAGACCGAATTCGACAACACGCCCTGGCGCTTCGACATGAGCCAGAACGGCAAGCGCATGACCGCCGAAGAGTTCGACGCCTGGATGAAGGCGCGCGGCGTTCGCGTGGTCAAGGCGCGTCCGGCTCCGGCCGCCACTCCGGCCCCGGCCGAAGCACCGGCTGAGACCAAGCCGGTCGACAAGAAGTAAGCGCCGCGGGGAGCAGAGGCTTGCGCACGCGCCGCCCGCCTGCCGCCCCCGCCGCCCGCTCCCGCGCACCGCGTGGGCGTGCGACTCCGAATGTATCCAGTGGCGTGCGCCATGGCCTGGCGCGCGTGCTGTCCAAGGCGGGTGTGTGCTCGCGCAGCGAGGCCGCGCGCTGGATTGCCGAAGGCCGCGTACGGGTGTCCGGCCGCATCGTGCGCGACCCGGAATTTCCGATTGGCCAGCCGGTGCCGCCGATCGAGGTCGACGGCCAGCCGATGGGGGCGCCGCAGCGCCTGTACCTGATGCTCAACAAGCCGCGCGGGGTGGTCACCACGGCGCAGGACGAGCGTGGTCGCGACACCGTGTATCGCTGCTTCGATGGTGCCGGCCTGCCGTGGATCGCGCCGGTCGGGCGCCTGGACAAGGCCAGCGAAGGCTTGCTGTTGTTCAGCAATGATCCGCAGTGGGCGGCGCACCTGACCGATCCGGAGACCGGCCCGCAGAAGACCTATCACGTGCAGGTGGATCGTCTGCCCGATGACGCCACCCTGGCGGCACTGCAGACCGGGGTGGAGGATGAGGGGGATTTCCTCGCCGCCCGTGCCGTGCGCGTACTGCGCAGTGGCGACAAGACCGCATGGCTGGAGGTGGTCCTCGACGAGGGCCGCAACCGCCATATCCGCCGCCTGTTGGCGGCCTTCGACCTGCAGGTGCTGCGCCTGGTCCGGGTCGCGATCGGTGGGCTGCTGCTCGGCGATCTCGGCAAGGGCCAGTGGCGGGTTCTGCAGGTCAGCGACCAGCAGCGGCTGGGGGCCGCTGCACCGGGCTGATCATCGCCCGTGGCCGGCAGTTGCCGGCCGCCGTTCCAGGCGTAGGGGGCGCCTGGCTGTCGACTTTCCCGAACGGAGCCTGCCATGTACCACCCGACCCTCAATCAAACCCTGCGCTGTGCAGGCCTGCTGCTGCCGATGGTGCTGCTGGCCGCCTGCGGCGGCCACAAGAAGGTGGCCAAGGCGGAAACGCCTGCCGAGACCCCGGTGGTGGAAGTGAAAACCCCGGAGCTGGATGGTCGCGGCAGTTACCGCTTCCTGATGAGCAACGGCGACAAGAAGATGACCGCCGATGAGTTCGATGCCTGGATGAAGGCCAACGGCATCCGCGTTGCCAAGGGCAATGGCCAGGACGCTGCCGCCAAGCCGGTAGTGGTTGCCAGCAAGGAAGAGCCGAAGGGCAAGAAGAAAAAGAAGTGACGCGCGTCGCGCGTCATTTCGGTAGCGCCGGGCCGTGCCCGGCGAGCGCATGGCGCGGCTTTCGGGAAATCGCCGGGCATGGCCCGGCGCTACCCCTGGGGATCCGACCACGGCCGTGATCAGCCCTTGACCACGCCCAGTTCGACACCGATGCGGGTGAAGGCGTCGATTGCCCGGTCCAGGTGCTCGCGGCTGTGCGCAGCGCTGATCTGGGTACGGATGCGGGCCTGGCCCTTGGGCACCACCGGGAAGAAGAAACCGATAGCGTAGATGCCTTCTTCCAGCAGGCGCTCGGCGAACTTCTGCGCCAACGGTGCGTCATACAGCATCACCGGGCTGATCGGATGCACGCCCGGCTTCACGTCGAAACCGGCGGCGGTCATCTTTTCGCGGAAGTAGGCGGTGTTCTCGGCCAGGGTGCTGCGCAGGTCGTCAGCGGCCGCCAGCATTTCGAACGCCTTGATGCCGGCGGCTACCACGTGCGGCGGCAGCGAGTTGGAGAACAGGTACGGGCGCGAGCGCTGGCGCAGCAGTTCGATCACCTCGGCGCTGGCGCAGGTGAAGCCGCCCAGTGCGCCACCCATGGCCTTGCCCAGAGTGCCGGTGATGATGTCGATCTTCTCCAGCACGCCCTTGACCTCGGCCGAGCCGCGGCCGGTGGCACCGAGGAAGCCGGTGGCATGGCATTCGTCGATGTGTACCAGGGCGTTGTACTTCTTTGCCAGCGCGGTGATCTCGTCCAACGGCGCGATGAAGCCGTCCATTGAGAACACGCCGTCGGTGGTGATCAGCTTGGTCTTGCAGCCGGCGGCATCGGCGGCCTGCAGCTGGGCTTCCAGATCGGCCATGTCACAGTTGGCGTAGCGGAAGCGCTTGGCCTTGCACAGACGCACGCCGTCGATGATCGAAGCATGGTTCAGTGCATCGGAAATGATCGCGTCGTTCTCGCCAAGCAGCGGCTCGAACAGGCCGCCGTTGGCATCGAAGCAGGCCGCGTACAGGATGGTGTCCTGCTTGCCGAAGAAGTCGGCGATCTGCTTCTCCAGCTGCTTGTGCAGGTCCTGGGTGCCGCAGATGAAGCGCACCGAGGCCATGCCGAAGCCGTGGGTATCGAGTGCGTCCTTGGCGGCCTGGATCAGGTCCGGATGGTCGGCCAGTCCCAGGTAGTTGTTGGCACAGAAATTCAGCACCTTGCGGCCGTCGTCGAGGGTGATCTCGGCCGACTGCGGGCTGGTGATGATCCGCTCGGACTTGAACAGGCCCTGGGCGCGGATGGCGTCCAGTTCCTCGGCGTAGTGGCGGGTCAGGGCGGAGGAGGCGTCGGTCATGGCGTGGGCACGGCTCTGAACGGGAAACCGCCGATTCTACCGGGCATCGCCGCTTGCCAACCGACCCGGGCGGGGCATCGCCACGGCGGACACATGTTGCATCGCAATAGCAAACGGGTTAAAAATTCGTGAACCGGCGCTGTCCCGCTCCGGCCGCTCTCGCCTTCCGCGCCACGCCACCGCCCCCACCGGAGACGCTCATGAAGCACGCCCGTGCCTGCCTCGCCATTGCCGCTGCCTTGACCCTGGCCGCCCCGTTCACCGCCAGTGCGCAGGAAAACGAATCGCCGTACAGCTGGAACGTCACCGCCGTTTCCGATTACCTGTTCCGTGGTGTCTCGCAGACCGACGAAAAGCCGACCCTGCAGGCCGGTTTCACCTACACCTCGCCGGTCGGCCTGTATGCCGGTGTCTGGGGTTCGGGCGTCGACTTCGGTCCGGGCGACCCGAGCACTGAGGTGGACTACCAGATCGGCTACGGCGTTGACGTCACGCCCCGCGTCAATTTCGACGCGCTGCTGAACCGCTACACCTACCTCGGTGCCAGCGAGCTGAACTACAACGAGCTGATCACCACCACCACGCTGGACGAGACCTACAAGCTGACGGTGGCCTACACCAACGATGTCTGGAACAGCAGCACCGATGGCTGGTACTTCGGCCTGGGCGGCAGCTGGGGCCTGCCGAAGGACTTCACCCTGAATGCCAACGTCGGCCGCAGCACCTTCGAGGACGGCATCGCCAAGGACTATACCGACTGGAACGTCGGCGTCGAACGCCAGTTCGGCCTGTTCAACGTCGGCCTCGGCTACTACGGCACCGACGGCAACGGTCGCGACAACTCCGGCAAGCTGGCACACAGCCGCGTGCTGCTGACCGTGGCCGTCGGCAAGTAACGCCGCAGGCGTTACGGCAGGTGCCAGGCTTGCCTGGCACGCATTGCGAAAAAGGCGCCCATCGGGCGCCTTTTTCAGTTCCGCGGTGTTCTTGATCCCATCTGGGGAAGAGCCCCCTTGTTGTTCAAGGGGGCGCGCCAAAGGCGCGGGGATAAGGAAACATGCGGGGGAATTGACCCTTCGGGTCAATTCCAGCTGAGCACGACCTTGCCGGCCTTGCCTTCTTCCATCAGGTCGAAGCCCTTCTGGAAGTCGTCGATCGGCAGCTGGTGGGTCATCACCTTGCCGAGCGGGAAGCCGGACAGCACCAGCTGGGTCATCTTGTACCAGGTCTCATACATCTTGCGGCCGTAGATGCCCTGCACGGTCAGGCCCTTGAAGATGATCTTGTCCCAGTCGCAGCCGGCACCCTTGGGCATGATGCCCAGCATGGCGATCTTGCCACCGTGGTACATGCAGTCGAGCATGTCGTTGAACGCACGCGGGTTGCCGCTCATTTCCAGGCCCACATCGAAGCCCTCCATGTGCAGTTCCTTCATCACGTCCTTCAGCGACTGGTTGGCGACGTTGACCACGCGGGTGGCACCCATGTCGGCGGCCAGCTTCAGGCGGAAGTCGTTGACGTCGGTCACCACCACGTTGCGCGCACCGATGTGCTTGCAGATGCCGGCGGCGATGATGCCGATCGGGCCCGCGCCGGTGATCAGCACGTCCTCACCGATCACGTCGAATTCCAGTGCGCAGTGCGCAGCGTTGCCGTACGGGTCGAAGAACGCGGCCAGCTCCGACGGGATCTGGTCCGGGATCGGCCACAGGTTGCTGGCCGGCATCACCATGTATTCGGCAAAGGCACCATTGACGTTGACGCCGATGCCGACGGTGTTCGGGCACAGGTGCGGGCGGCCGCCACGGCAGTTGCGGCAGTGGCCGCAGACGATGTGGCCTTCGGCCGAGACGCGCTGGCCGATCTCGTAGCCGGTCACGCCCGGGCCGATTTCGGCAATGCGGCCGACGAATTCATGGCCGATGGTCAGGCCCGGCTTGATCGTGCGCTGGCTCCACTCGTCCCACAGGTAGATGTGCAGGTCGGTACCGCAGATCGCGGTCTTCTCGAGCTTGATCAACACCTGGTTGGGGCCCGGAGTCGGCACCGGAACCTCTTCCATCCAGATGCCCTTGGCTGCTTCGCGCTTGACCAGGGCCTTCATCGTTTGCTGCGCCATCGGGGTGGAACTCATCAGGGGGAAAGCGCGGATTATAGGGTGCCGCGCGGATTTCCCATGTTGCGCTGCGGGTGCAGTGGCGGAACGAAAGACGTGCGCCGGCGGGCGTTTCGAACGTGCTGCAAACAGCAGCGCCGCTTCGCTCGCCGGGCATGGCTCGGCGCTACCGTCCGAGGCCAGGGGACTGTGGGGAGGCGAGAGGCCAGGCCGATGCAGGACCGTGAGCGCCATGGATGGCGCGACCGAGCCCCCATGGGTGAGGGCGCTTTGCTTGCGAAGCACTGCTTCGCAAGCGCCAGAACGCACAGCCGCCAGCGGCTGGGCCGGGCCGCGGAGCGGGGTTTACGGCGTGTCCTGCATCGGCCTGGCCTCCCGCCTCCGTCCGATCGCAGTGGAGACGCTGAACGGTGGAAGCATCCGATTGCATGACTTCCGGGGTTCGGGCCGGGGCAGGGCGGCGGGCTACAATCGAGGGTTCCACTACCAGGGGCCGCTCCATGCGCTCGAACCTGCTTGCATTTTCCATCGTCGCCAGCCTTGGGCTGGTCCAGGTCGCCCACGCCGCAGAAGGCATGTGGGTGCCGCAGCAGCTGCCGGAAATCGCCGGGCCGCTGCAGAAGGCCGGCCTGAAGCTGTCCCCGGAGCAGCTGGCCAACCTGACCGGTGACCCGATGGGTGCGGTGGTTGCGCTGGGCGGCTGCACCGCCAGCTTCGTCTCGCCGCAGGGCCTGGTGGTCACCAACCACCACTGCGCGTATGGCGCCATCCAGCTCAATTCGACCGCGCAGAAGAACCTGATCAAGGACGGCTTCAACGCGCCGACCCTGAAGGACGAACTGAGCGCCGGCCCGAACGCCCGCGTGTTCGTGCTCGACCAGATCACCGACGTCACCGCCCAGGCCAAGGCCGCCATCGCCGCCGCCGGCAACGACCCGCTGGCCCGCAGTCGCGCGCTGGACGCCTTCGACAAGGCCCAGGTTGCCGCCTGTGAAGCCGATGCCGGGTTCCGCTGCCGCCTGTACAGCTTCTCCGGCGGCAACACCTATCGCCTGTTCCGCAACATGGAAATCAAGGACGTGCGCCTGGTCTACGCGCCCCCGGGCAGCGTCGGCAAGTTCGGCGGCGACGTCGACAACTGGATGTGGCCGCGCCACACCGGCGATTTCTCGTTCTACCGCGCCTACGTCGGCAAGGACGGCAAGCCGGCCGCCTTCGCCGCCGACAACGTGCCGTACCAGCCCAAGCACTTCCTGAAGTTCGCCGACCAGCCGCTGGGCGCCGACGACTTCGTGATGGTGGCCGGCTACCCGGGCCGCACCAACCGCTACGCGCTGGCCGGTGAGTTCAACGAAACCGCCAGCTTCACCTACCCGACCATCGCCAAGCACTACAACGCCGTGCTGAAGATGATCGCCGACGCCGGCAAGGCCGACGCCGACGTCAAGGTGAAGTACGCCGCCACCGCCGCCAGCATGAACAACGTGGCCAAGAACTACCTGGGCCAGCTGGAAGGCTTCAAGCGCATCGACGCCGCCGGCCAGAAACAGGCGGAAGAGGCCGCCGTGCTGGCGTGGCTGAAGAAGCAGGGCGCTGCCGGCAAGCCCGCGCTGGCCGCACATGCGCAGCTGCTCAAGCATCTGGATACCAGCAAGTCGACCCGCGAACGCGACCTGTTCGTCGGCCAGTTCAACAACACCTCGGCCGTTGGCGCGGCGATCACCCTGTACCGCCTGTCGATCGAGCGCAGCAAGCCGGATGCCGAGCGCGAAGCCGGTTACCAGGAGCGCGACCTGACCACCATTGAAGGTGGCCTGAAGCAGATGGACCGCCGCTACGTGGCGAAGATGGACCAGCAGCTGCAGGCCTACTGGCTGGAGCAGTACGTGGCCCTGCCGGCCGCGCAGCGCGACAATGAAGTGCTGAACAAGTGGCTGGCCGGCAGCGATGCCAACGCAGTCAAGGCGCTGGTGGGCAAGCTGTCGGGCACCGAGCTCGGCAGCCTGGACGCACGCCTGAAATGGTTCAAGGCCGACCGTGCCGCATTTGAAGCCAGCAGCGATCCGGCCATCCAGTACGCCGTGGCTGTCATGCCGGCACTGCTGAAGCAGGAAGAGCAGAAGAAGATCCGCGAAGGCGAATCGCTGACCGCGCGTCCGCTGTACCTGCAGGCCGTGGCCGACTACAAGAAGAGCCAGGGCGAGTTCGTCTACCCGGACGCCAACCTGTCGCTGCGCATCACCTTCGGCAACGTCATGGGCTACGGCAAGGACGGCGTGAAGTACACCCCGTTCACCACCCTGGAAGGCGTGGCGGCGAAGGAAACCGGTGAAGATCCGTTCGATTCGCCGAAGGCGCTGCTCGACGCGGTCAAGGCCAAGCGTTATGGCGGCCTGGAAGACAAGCGCATCGGTTCGGTGCCGGTGAACTTCCTGTCCAACCTGGACATCACCGGTGGCAACTCGGGTTCGCCGGTGCTGGACGCCAACGGCAGGCTGGTCGGCCTGGCATTCGACGGCAACTGGGAATCGGTCAGCTCCAACTGGGTGTTCGACCCGGTGATGACCCGCATGATCGCCGTCGACAGCCGCTACATGCAGTGGATCATGCAGGAAGTGGCGCCGGCGCCGCAGCTGCTGAAGGAACTGAACCTGGCGAAATAAACCGGTTGCGGTAGTGCCGGCCGCTGGCCGGCAACCTCGACCAGACAGCCGGAGTTCTCGAAACCCCGCGACCCACGTCGCGGGGTTTTTTCATGCCCGCCCCGACCCGGTGCGCCGAACAGGTATCATCCGTGTTCCGCGCACTTCACAGGATGTGAACGAAACGCGGGAACCTCCTCCCCCCAGGACCCCTTGCACGCATGCGCATCCTGCTTGCCCGCCACGGCGAAACGCCGTGGAACGCCGAAGGCCGCTACCAGGGCCAGATCGACATCCCGCTGTCGCCGATCGGCGAAGCCCAGGCCCAGGCACTGGGTGCCCGCCTGGCCTCGGTCGACATTACCCGTGCCGTCGCTTCGCCGCTGTCGCGCGCGCAGCGCACCGCGCAGCTGGCGCTTGGCGCCGCACGTGCCGACATGCTGCTGACCGAGCCGGAACTGCAGGAAATCGCCCACGGCGAATGGGAAGGGCTGCTGGCCAGCGAGATCCACGAGAAGGATCCGTCGCGCCTGCAGGCCTGGCGCGAGGAGCCGGATACCGTGCTGATGCCCGGCGGCGAATCGCTGCGCCTGGTGCTGGAGCGCAGCTGGCGCGGCCTGGCCCGCGCCACCGACGGCCTCGGCGAGCACGACACCCTGCTGGTGGTCGCCCACGACGCGGTGAACCGCGTGATCCTGTGCAAGGTGCTGGGCCTGCCGATCTCCCGCCTGTGGACCTTCCGCCAGGCACCGACCACGCTCAACCTGCTCGAAGGCGCCGACCTTGACAGCCTGGAAGTGGTGCGCCTGAACGACTGCGCCCACCACACGCCGTTCTTCGGCGAAGCCAAGCACCGCGCACTCTGATCGATCCCCTCGCACCAACTGCTTCTGCTGGAACCGCTGCCGTGACGAACACCCCGACCACCCTGGCCGACTGGCTGGACTACATTGAACGCCAGCACCCGGCGACCATCGACATGGGCCTGGAGCGCGTGCGCGCCGTGGCCACCGCGATGGGCCTGGGGGCGCCGGGCAAGCGCACCATGGTGGTCGGTGGCACCAACGGCAAGGGCTCCACCGTGGCCTTCATCGAAGCCATTGCACGTGCCGCCGGCTGGAAGGTCGGCGCGTACACCTCGCCGCACCTGCTGCGCTACAACGAGCGCGTGCGCATCGACGGCCAGGACGTGGACGATGCCGCGCTGGTCGCTGCGTTCAGTGCGGTCGAGGCCGCGCGTGGCGAGACCACGCTGACCTATTTCGAGTACGGCACGCTGGCTGCGCTGCAGCTGTTCGCCGACGCCGGGCTGGACCTGGCGGTGCTGGAAGTGGGCCTGGGCGGCCGCCTGGATGCGGTCAACATCGTCGACGCCGACGTGGCGGTGATCACCACCGTGGACATCGACCACGCCGAATGGCTGGGCGAGGACCGCGAGGCGATCGGCACCGAGAAGGCCGGCATCATCCGCGGCTGGAAGCCGGTGATCCTGGGCGAGACCGACCCGCCCTCGAGCGTGCTCGCGCGTGCCTACCTGGTCGGTGCCAACGCGATCCGCGGCGGCAGCGATTACTTCTACGAGCCGATCGACGCCCAGCGCTGGCGCTGGCGCGATGTCGGCCTGCGCATGGAACTGCCGACCCCGGCGCTGGCCGGCCCGATCCAGCTGGCCAATGCCGGTGCGGCCATCGCCGCGCTGCGCGCGCTGGACAAGCCGGTGCCGCGCGCGGCGTGGGCCGCCGGTATCGCGGCGGCGCGCATTCCGGGCCGCCTGCAGGCGTTCGAGCGTGGCGGTGTGCAGATCCGCGTCGACGTCGGGCATAACCCGCAGGCGGCGGGCCAGCTGGCGCGCGCGCTGAAGGCCGAGGCGTCGGCCGGGCGCACCTTGGCGGTGTATGCCGCATTGCAGGACAAGGACGCGGTGGGTGTGGTGCAGGCATTGCAGGGCGTGGTTGCCGAGTGGACCCTTGCCGGCGTGGACGGCCCGCGTGGCCAGAGTGCCGACCAGTTGCAGGCGCGCCTGGCCGAGACCGCTGCTGGCAGCGCGCAGCTGGCCGCTTCGGTCGAACAGGCGCTGGCGCAGGTACTGGCCCGGGCCGAGCGCGGTGACCGCGTACTGGTGTTTGGCTCCTTCCATACCGCTGCCGCCGCATTGCAGTGGTTGCAGGGCAGCGCCTGAGCCACGTTCAGCCAATCCCGACGCCGTCCGGTCCGGCACCCGTATAATCGACCGCAACCTCCGGACAGTTGCCGCCTCACGTGGATACGCCTCTGAAACAGCGTCTGATTGGTGCCATCGTGCTGGTTGCACTGGCCGTGATTTTCCTGCCGATGCTGGTCAAGGGGCCTGCACCGGACAGCGGCGTGGCCTCGGTGCCGATCGCCGCGCCGGATGCACCGGCCGAGGGCCAGTTCGAAACCCGTGAACTGCCGCTGGTGGCCCCGGCCGGTGGGGCTACCGGCCTGCAGACCGGGCAGGCCAAGCCGCTGCAGGAAGCCGCCACGCCGGCCACGCCACCGACCGTGGACACGTCCCCGGCGGTTGCCGCCGGCAACTACGCCGTCACTTTCGGCGCATACGGCAGCAAGGCCGACGCCGATGCCGTGATCGCCTACCTGCAGCGCTCGCAGCTGCCGGGCTTCGCAGAAGCGACTACCATCAACGGCCGTCAGGCATGGCGTGTGCGCGTGGGGCCGTATGCCGACCGTGCACAGGCCGAGGCGGCCCGGCTGCAGGCGGTGAAGATCCGCGCCGATGTGAAGGCCGAAGTGATCACCCTGGATGCCGCAACGGGCAGCAGCGCCCCTGTGGCAGCTACCCCGGCACCGGCACCGGCACCGGCTACGCCAAGTGCCAGTACCCCGTCCGCAGCCACCTCGCCGTCCGCCAGCAGCAACCCGGTGCGCAGCGAAAGCCTGCCGCCGACTGCGACGGCCACTCCGGCGGCCAAGCCCGAGCCGCCGAAGCCGGCGCCGAAGCCCGAAGCCCCGAAGCCCGAGCCTAAGCCGGAGGCCACCGCCAGCAAGCCGGCGACGGCACCGACCACGCCGGCTGCACCGGCGGCCAGCGGCGTCGGCTTCGCCGTGCAGCTGGGCGCGTTCGGTCAGGCCAGCGATGCCAATGCGCTGCGTGACAAGGTCCGTGCTGCCGGCTTCAGCGCCTTCGTCGAGCAGGTGCGTACCGAAAAGGGCACCCTGCATCGCGTCCGTGTCGGACCGGTGGCCAACCGGGCTGACGCCGAACAGCTGAAGGCGCAGGTCGCCGCCAAGGTTGGCGTCGCCGGCATGGTCCGACCGCACCCATGACCGACGCGCAGGCCCGTTGCCAGCGCCGCCGAAGGAGCGGGGCGCCATGATCGACGTGGTGCTGCTGATCGTGATCGCCGCCTCGACCCTGCTCGGGATGCTGCGTGGCTTCGTGGGAATCGTCATCGGCACGTTGTCGTGGCTGCTGGCCGCGTGGGCGGCCTTCGCCTTCGGCAACGATGCCGCGCGCTGGTGGGCGGCGCCCGCCGCACCTGGCGGCGAACATTTCGTCGGCGGCTACCTGGGCGTGGGCATCGGCGTGATGATCGTGGTCGCGGTGATCGGCATGGTCATCAAGGCGATGATCCACCGCAGCATGCTGACCAGCCTGGACCGGTTGCTGGGCGGTGTACTGGGGGCCGTGCGAGGTGGCCTGATCGCGGCGATCCTGGTGCTGCTGGCCGGCTTCACCCCGCTGACCGCCGAGCCCTCCTGGAAGCGCTCGGCGGTTCGCCCGGTGCTGAATCCGGCCGTGACCTGGATGAACGGGAAGCTGCCGCGCTGGCAGGTACCGGGCGCCGATATGCTGCCCAAGGCCTTGCCGACCGACATGCTGTCCCCATCTGCATTGATGGAATTGGGGAAGAACGCAGGCGCCGGGTTGGGAAAGCCGGGCGCGGCAGGCGATAATGGCATCCTCAACCAGGTAGTGGCAGGCAGCGGATGGCTGCGGCCTGCGAAAGCGGAACAGGGCGATGCATACGATCCGGCCGAAGTGCGCCCGGACGCCCCAGCACTGCCGGACAGTATCGAGCCGGACGATCCGGCCAATGTCGACCGCAGGCGCGGCGACCACCGCGGCCAGGTACGGCCACCTTCCTTGTAACTGGGCACAGCCCAGCGGAGACCTCGCACCATGTGTGGCATCGTCGGAATCGTCGGCAACCAGAACGTCGCCGGGCAGTTGTATGACGGCTTGACCGTTCTCCAGCACCGCGGCCAGGACGCGGCAGGTATCGCCACCGCCAATGGCAGCCGCCTGCGGGTGCAGAAGGCCACCGGCCTGGTCCGCGATGTGTTCGACGCCCGTACCATGTCCACGCTGGAAGGCAGCGTCGGCATCGCGCACGTGCGCTATCCGACGGCAGGTTCGGAAGGCATGGACGAGGCACAGCCGTTCTACGTGAATTCGCCTTACGGCATCGCGCTGGCCCACAACGGCAACCTGATCAACACCGAGGCGCTGCGCCAGCAGGTGTTCGAACAGGACCGGCGCAACGTCAACACCGATTCGGACAGCGAAGTGCTGTTGAACGTGTTCGCCTACGAACTGGAGCAGCAGCGCCAGCTCAGCCCGGAAGCCGCGATCCGCGCGGTGGCCGGCGTGCATCGCCGCTGCAAGGGCGGCTATGCAGTGGTCAGCGTGGTGCTGGGCCTGGGCCTGGTGGCCTTCCGCGACCCGCATGGCATCCGCCCGCTGGTGCTGGGCAAGCGCAGCCACGCAGAAGGCGACGAGTACATCGTGGCGTCCGAATCGGCCGCACTGGACGTGCTGGGTTTCCAGCGCGTGCGTGACGTGCAGCCGGGCGAAGCGCTGGTGATCACCGCGCGCGGCGAGCTGTTCTCGGAAATCTGCGCCGAGCCGGCCGAGCACACACCATGCATCTTCGAATACGTGTACTTCGCACGCCCGGATTCGATGATCGACAACGTCTCGGTGCACAAGGCACGCATGCGCATGGGCATCAAGCTGGGCGAGAAGATCCTGCGCCTGCGCCCGGACCATGACATCGACACCATCATCCCGATCCCGGATACCTCGCGCGATGCCGCGCTGGAGATCTCCAATGTGCTCGGGGTGAAGTACCGCGAAGGCTTCATCAAGAACCGCTACATCGGCCGCACCTTCATCATGCCGGGGCAGGGTGAACGCGTGAAGTCGGTGCGCCGCAAGCTCAACCCGATCCACCTGGAGTTCCGCAACCGCGTGGTGCTGCTGGTGGACGATTCGATCGTGCGTGGCACCACCAGCCAGCAGATCGTGCAGATGGCCCGTGATGCCGGCGCGCGCAAGGTCTACCTGGCCAGCGCCGCGCCGCCGGTGCGTTACCCGAACATCTACGGCATCGACATGCCGGCGGCCGAAGAGCTGGTCGCGCACAACCGCACGGTGGAAGAGATCGAGGCCCACCTGGGCTGCGACTGGCTGATCTACCAGGACCTGGAAGACATGGAAGCGGCGGTGAGCGAAGGCAACCCGGCGCTGCGCAGCTTCGATTCGTCCTGCTTCAACGGCCACTACCCGACCGGTATCGAGCCGGGCTACTTCGAGCGCATCCAGCAGTTGCGTTCGGACGATGCCAAGCACAAGCGTCGCGCCTGAGGATCAGGCGTGGTGGATGTGCCCGACGTTGGTGGCGACCTGCTGCGCGCTGCGCAGCAGTGCCTGGCTGAAGCCGATCCGCTGCGCAAGGTCGCATTGACCCGGGCGTATGCGGCCGCGTTCCGTGCCGGTCGCCTGAAGGTGGCCGCGGATGCGCCGCCGCCGGATCCGATCTGCATGCCGGGTCGTCCGGGACGACTGGTGCTGGTGCATCCGCGCGAGGTGCCACGGCGTGGACTGGGCGGCGTGGAAGGGCGGGCTGCCTTCATCCACGCGATTGCCCATATCGAGCTCAACGCGATCGACCTGGCCTGGGACGCGGTGTACCGGTTCCGGGGCCTGCCGTCGGCGTTCCATGCTGATTGGGTCAGCTGTGCCGATGACGAATCGCGGCATTTCATGCTGCTGCGCGAGCGCCTGCAGGTGCATGGCCACGACTATGCGGATTTCCCCGCACACAACGGTCTGTGGGAAATGTGCGAAAAGACCGCGCATGACGGCCTGGCGCGCATGGCGCTGGTGCCGCGCGTGCTGGAAGCGCGTGGCCTTGACGTCACCCCGGGCATGATCGAGAAGCTGCGCAATGTCGGCGATGGCGAAACCGCCGATGTGCTGGAGGTGATCCTGCGTGAGGAAGTAGCGCATGTTGCCGCCGGTTCGCGCTGGTATCGCTGGTACTGCGACCGCGCCGGTGTCGAGCCGCGCGCGCGTTTCAAGGAGCTGCTGGTGGAGTACGCCGGCGGCTACCTGCATGGGCCGTTCAACATGGAAGCGCGCCTGCTGGCCGGCTTCGACGCCGATGAGCTGGCCAACCTGGTCGAACAGGCCGGTTGAAGAAAAGGGGACGGAGGGATCAAGTCGTTTGTGCCAAAACGACTTGATCCCTCCGTCCCCTCTTTCATGCGTTCGGCAGCACCACGCGCTTGCCATCCACGGTGGGCCGGTTGATGTAGAACAGGCCGGGGCCGGGCCGATACGGCAGCTCGCTGACGCCGGCGTCGGCAGCGTAGGTCAGTGCGGTGTCGCCCAGCGCGTCGAAGTTCCAGTGCGCCGACTGCATCAGGTAACGCCGCCGCAACAGCGCCTCCTGGGTTTGCGTCAGTGGCTGTCCGGCCACCAGTCGTCGTGCGATGGGCTGCAGGGCGGACGGCAGCTCCCAGCCGGGGACTGCGTTGGCATTGGCCGTCCATTGCACGCCGGCATCGATGGCATGCTGCTGCATCACCTGAAGCGCGATCAGCTGGTAGCGCCAGTCGATGCGCCGGCGCAACACCACGGCGGCCGTCACGTACAGCACCGGTGACAGCAGTACGCTGCGGCTGCCGGCGCGACGCTGTTGCTGCCACTGGTGCCAGACATCCACCCAGACTTCCTTTTCGTCCAGGCCCAACTGCTGCCGCCAGCGCTCGGCGTCGGCCTGTGCCTCGGCGTAGGCCGTGGTCGCCTGCAGGATCGCCAGCGGTGGCGTCTGGTACTCGGCCACGCTCGCGCGGCGCAGCAGCTGCCGGCGCGGGCGACTGAGCAGCTTGGGCCCTTCTTCGAGCTGGTTGTAGCCGCCGCCGATGTTGGCGTGTACGCCGGGCAGGGCGATCTCGGTGAACGCTGGCGCCACGCTGGTCAATGGATAGTGCTGGCGATGCTCGTCACGCGCGCTCAGTTGCAGCACCTGCCTGGCAACGCCTGCATGCAGCGCGAGATGAGGTTGTTCGTCGGCACGGCCACCGCTGACCGCAACCACCGTGTCGAACAGGCCGATGAAGCGCAGCGGCGGATCGGCCGGGGCGAAGTCCGTTGTGCAGGACAGGCCAGCGGCCTGCAACAGCTGCCGCCAGCGGGTGCGATCCCAGGCCTGCAACTGGTTGGCCACATCGCGCGCGGCGGCCGCACCCCGTGAAAAGCCGAACAGATCCAGCTGCACGCCACGCAGTGGTCGCTGCCAGCGCGTAGCGAGTGCACTCAGTGCCGCCGGCAGCAGCACCTGCAGCGCCCGCTGCACTTTGGCGCGCACACCGCTGGCGCCAATGCCGAACGCCAGTCCGATCAGGTCGTCGTCGGCGTCATCGCGGGTACCGACACCTTCCACGTAGATCGACAGGGAGGGGCGCGCCGATGTCCCGCTGCGGCTGTCCGGGTACAGCTGCTGCAGGCGGGCGATGTTGGTCAGGCCATTGTCGTAGCTGCTGGTCAACCGGCTCTGGTAGGTCGAATCGTCATCCGCACGCAGCTGCGCCGGGCGCGGCTGCGGCGGCTGGGGCCTGCCACGGGCCAGGTTGTGTGCGTTGTTGCGGGTGCCATCGAAGAACAGCCCGATCCGCAGCAAGCCGACATCTTCGTCCGTGTCCAGCGATGGTGCCATGTGCATTCCCCGTCGTGGCTGCGTCACGGTAGCGCGAAAGCGGTGTATTGGCGACGTGTAGTGACGCTTTTGACCTTACTTAACCCAGATGCGGTCGATCACAAATCCTGATTTTCACTTCTCTCGCCTATTGAATTCACACGCCCCGCGCAGGCCATATGGCCAGACCCGGCAAACCGGGTCGTGCTGCATCAACGCTGTTCACATCATTCAAGGAGCGACGCAATGTTGTCCAGATCGATTGGCAAAGCGGCAGGTGGCCTGGTGTTGGGTTTGTCGGTGGCAGCGGCCGCGCATGCGGCACCGTTGTTCGAGCCGGTGACGGTCATCAGCCGCGCATCGGCAAACAGCGAGCCCGCACTGGGCAAGCTGCTGGCCACCCCGTCCACGGCGACGGTACAGGAAGTGCGTGTCGATGCAGCCGCCACTGCACAACCGCAGCTGGAATTCGAACTGCTCGGCCAGCGGGTGCAGGCGGTGCGCAGCAGGGTCGAAGCACTGCCCGATGGGGGCAGCATCTGGTACGGCCAGTTCCGTTCGCCCTCGGACAAGCTGACCGCGGCCACCTCCAACGGCCAGGACGACCCCGGCAATTCGCTGATCCTGGTGCGCTCGGGCGACACCATCACCGGCTCGATCCGCAAGGAGGGAAAGCTGTATCGCCTGCGCCCGTTGGGCAACCGCCACGTGCTGGTGGAAGTGGATGAATCGCGGATGCCGGCCGACCATCCGGCCGACTACAACCAGCTGCCGAAGATCCCGATGGGCAACAACGATCGCATCGGCATCGCGCAGGCTTCGTCCGGTACGCCGGCGACCATCCGTGTGCTGGTGGTGGCGACCAATGCCGCCGTCGCCGCCTATGGTGGCAACATGCAGTCGCTGGTGCAGCTGGCGGTAGCCGAGTCCAACCAGGGCTACGGCAACAGCAATGTCGGCCTGACGCTGCAACTGGCCGGTTACGAGACCACCAACTACAGCGAGTCCGGCAACTTCACCACCGACCTGTCGCGTTTCCGTGGCACCAGCGACGGCTACATGGACAGCATCCACACCAGCCGCAACACCACCGCGGCCGATGTCGGCGTGCTGCTGATCAACAACAGTGCCTACTGCGGCCTGGCCTCGGGGATCGGCTCGACCGCGTCGACGGCGTTCGCGGCGGTGTACTGGGATTGCGCGACCGGCTACTACTCATTCGCGCATGAGATCGGCCACCTGCAGAGCGCGCGGCATGACATCGCCACCGACCCGAGCACATCGCCCTACGCCTATGGCCACGGCTACCGCTATGAGCCGTCCAGCGGCACCGGCTGGCGCACGATCATGGCCTACAACTGCACCCGCAGCTGCCCGCGCCTGAACTATTGGTCCAACCCGAACATCAGCTACAACGGCATCCCGATGGGCAACGCCAGTACCGCCGACAACCAGCGCGTGCTGGTCAACACCAAGGCCACCATCGCGGCCTTCCGCTGAGTCTGTACTGTCCGCGGCCGCCTTGTGCGGCCGCGGATTTCCTGCCGGCGGGAATTACCCGCGGGGCAGGGTATCCAGCGACCAGCCACTGGCATCCACGCGCAGCACCGAGCCCTGTTCGTACCAGTCGCCCAGCACGATGCGGGTGCAGGCGCGCCCGCCGGCCTGCAGCGTGTGGATCGCCGGGCGGTGCGTGTGACCGTGGATCATGGTGTCCACGCCGTGGCGGACGAAGGTTGCATCGACTTCGGACGGGGCCACGTCGGTGACGGTCTCGAACTGCGCGCGATCGCCCTGCTTCATTTCCGACTGGCGGGCCTGGCTGGCCTCGCGCGCCTTCTGCGCGAAGGCGATGCGTGCGGCCAGCGGCTGCGACAGGAACTGCGCCTGGAACACCGGGTCGCGGGTCTGCGCACGGAACTGCTGGTAGGGGATGTCATCGGTGCACAGCAGGTCACCATGCTGCAGCAGCACCGGGCGGCCGTACAGCTCGATCACGCACGGGTCGGGCAGGATGCGCAGGCCGGCACGGCGCGCGTAATCCTCGCCAAGCAGGAAATCGCGGTTGCCGCGGATGAAGTACACGGGCACGCCGCTGTCGGACAGCACCTTCAACGCATCGGCCACCGCATCGGCGGCCGGAGAGGGCGTGTCGTCGCCGATCCAGGCCTCGAACAGGTCGCCGAGAATGTACAGCGCATCGGCGCCGGGCGCCTGCTCGCGCAGGAAGCGCAGGAACAGGTCGGTGATCTCCGGACGGCTGGGGTCCAGGTGCAGGTCGGAAATGAACAACGTGGTCATGCCTGCATTCTAGGCCATCAATGATGATGGTAGCGCCGCGGGAGCGGCGGGGTCGGATCCCTTTCCGGCGGAAAAGCGATCTGATCCCTGGGCTACACCGGCAGCGGCAGCCAGGTCAGGCTGGCCGAAGCCAGCAGGACGGCGATGCCCGTGGCAGCGAGCACATCGGAAGGATAGTGCAGGCCCAGGACCACCCGCGACAGCGCAACGCCACAGGTGAACGGCACCAGCAGCGGTGCCAGCCACGGGTAGTAGGCCAGTGCCACGATGGTGAACGACACCGCGTGCAGGGTGTGCCCGGAGGGGAAACTGAACTCGTCCAGCGGCGCCACCCAGGCGCGGATGCGCAGGTCGGCCGCGTAAGGCCGCGGGCGCCGCGTCCAGCGCTTGAGGCCCTTGTACAGCAGCAATGCGGCCAGGCCGGTGGCGGCCATGTGCACCGAGGCGCGCAGGCCATCGAAGCCATCCAGCACCACCAGCGCGGCCATCAGCACATACCAGAACACGCCATCGCCGAGACGGCTGATGACCGAGAACAGGCGGCGCACGCGGCGGCGCCGGCAGTAATGGTTCGCCCGCCGGCACAAGCGCGCCTCGCGCCCTGCCAGCAGTTCAAGCGGCGTGGTGCGCATGGCCGCTCCTCCGCGACTGCGCAAGCTCGGCCAGCAACGCATCGAACTCGGCCACCACCTGCTGTGGATGCAATCGCTTCATCGCGCGTGCAGCATTGCCGCCCAGTTCGTGGCGTTTCGCGTCATCGGCGGCCAGTTGCACGGCGGCCTCGATGAACTGCTCGTCGCTGTCCACCGCTGCGCCGTTCTCGCCGTTGCGCAGGTACTCACGCGCGGCGCCGTAGTCGAAGGCCACGGTGGCCACACCGCTGGCCATGCTTTCCAGAGTCACGTTGCCGAATGTCTCGCTGCGGCTGGGGAACAGGAACAGATCGCCGCTGGCGAAGTGGCGGGCCAGCGCATCGCCGCGCTGGATGCCACAGAAGATGAAATCGGGATTTTCATGTGCCAGCTTCTCGCGGGCCGGGCCGTCACCCACCCATACAAAGCGTGCCTTGGGCCGGATCTGCTGCAGGCGGCGGAATGCCTTCACCGCCAGGCCGAGGTTCTTCTCGGCAGCAATGCGGCCGACATAGATCGCCACCAGGCCGTTGCCATCCACGCCCCATTCCTCGCGTAGTGCAGGGTCGCGCCGGCCCGGATCGAACTGCTGGCTGTCCACCGCACGGGCCAGCAGGCGCACGCGTTCGAAGCCCTGTTCGCCGAGGAACTGCTGTAGTTCGCGGGTCGGCACCAGGGTAGCGTCCGCCTGGTTGTGGAAGCGGCGCATCCAGCGCATGGCCGCGGCCTGCAGCCATGCCACGCCATAGTCGGGCAGGTACTCGTCGAAGCGGGTGTGGAAGCCGCTGGCGACCGGAATGCCGAGGCGGCGTGCGGTACGCAGTGCCGACCAGCCGAGTGGACCTTCTGTGGCGATGTAGACCGCATCAGGGCGCTGATTCTGCCAATGGCGGCCCAGCCGGATCGGGGCTGGCAGGCCGAAGCGCAGGCCGGGGTAGCGGGGCAGGGCAGCGCCGGGAACCAGCAAGGTGCCGGGTGCCGAATCCAGCGCTTCGGTGGACTGGCGGGGGCGGACGAGGTCGATCTCGTGTCCGGCTGCACGCAGACCCTGCTCCAGGCCCTGTACGGTGAGGGCGACGCCGTTGACTTCCGGCGGATAGGTCTCGGTGACGATGGCATAGCGCATGGCGGGCCTCCCGGTTTCCGGCATGCTCGGGCCTGGCGATGTAGCCGACATGACCGCTTTGCGACCGTCAGATGACGGGGGCGCCGGCCACCGCAGGGGCGCTGCGGCCAACAAAAAACCACGGCCCCGAAGGGCCGTGGTCCTGGTGCTTCATGTCACAGCGCGATGGATCAGAAGCGCTGCTGGTACTTCATGTAGACGAAGCGGCCGATGTCGTAGCCACCGTAGTACGAGAAGGCCGAGTTCGGCTTGCTGTACATGATCGGGCCGGTCTTTTCGAACACGTTGTTGGCACCGACCGACACGGTGGCATCCCACGGCAGCGAGTAACGCACCTGCACGTCGTGGAAGGTGACCGCACCACGCTCGTTGTAGTTGCGGGCGCCCTTGTACCACGGTGCATACACACCCGGATCCGAGCATTCGTCCGGGTACAGCGCGATGTTCGAGCAGGTTTCCTTCACGCCCGAGTAGTAACGCGCGGTCCAGCTCGCGCCGAAGTTGCCCCGCTCGTAGCCCAGCACCAGGTTGGAACGGACGCGGAAGGCGCTGCCGATGCCGTTGGTGACGATCGGAACGATCGAGTTGTCGTTGGAGGTGCGGTAGGTCGCACTGGACACGTAGGTGGTGGCCGAGTTCACGTTGAACTTGCCGAACCGGGTGTCCAGACGGTAGCTCACGTCCAGGTCGTAGCCTTCGGTTTCCATGAAGCCCGCGTTGCGGTTGCCGAACTTCAGGTTGGTCACGATGCCGGTCACCGGGTCACGCTGGAAGCGCGAGCAGCGCGCTTCGATGCCCGACTCGTAGCAGTCCTGCAGGATCTGGGTCGGCGTGTCGGCGATGATCGTGTTGTCGATGCGGATCTTCCACCAGTCCAGCGAGGCGTTGAAGCCCTGGATGAAGCTCGGGCTCCAGACCAGGCCCAGGGTCTTGCTGGTCGAGGTTTCCGGCGTCAGCAGCGGGTTGGACCCGGAGGTGAACGGCACCGGCGTCGCGTCCGTCGACGTGTTCACCGGGGTGCCGCCCTGGCGCAGCTGGCGGAAGGTATTCGCATTGGCGATGTCGCGTGCGCAACGTGCACGGACTTCGGCGCTGGAGGCCGAGGAACCGAAACGGGTGTCGCACGGATCGCTGAACTGCGCGAAGGTCTCCGAGCCACCACCGAACAGGTCGCTGATGGTCGGTGCACGGAAGCCCTCGGCCCAGGTGCCACGCACCATCAGCGAGTCGATCGGCTTCCACTTGAAGCCGAACTTGCTGTTGAGCGTGTTGCCGAAGGTGTTGTAGTCCGAGAAGCGGGTTGCGCCATTGAAGGTCAGTTCCTTCGCGCCCGGCAGGTCGGCCAGCACCGGAACGTTCACTTCCAGGTAGGCCTCGTTGACGGTGTAGTCACCGCCGGTCGGGCCTGCGGCCAGGTTGGTGGTAGCGCCGGTCTGGGCCAGGGCATCCGGGGTGTACTTGCCTTCTTCCTTGCGGCTTTCCACGCCGAAGGCGAAGCCGAGATCGCCAGCCGGCAGGGTCACGATGCTGCCAGCGATGTTGGCAAAGAAGTTCTTGGAGGTGGTGCGGCCCTTGGTGATCTCTTCCGGGAACAGCCACGCCTGCAGCTCTTCGTTGCCGTACAGGCCATCGGCAGCCGTCGTGCCGTACGGAACCAACGGGTTCCACGGCTTGCACACGTCATAGGAGATCGGTGCAGCGGCGGTACCGCACTGCACCTTGCCGGTAGCGGCGTTGTAGAACGACGGGCCGACGCCGCCGGCGACGCGACCCTTGTGCAGGTTGCCGGTGGCCACCGATTCCAGTTCATTGCGGTTGTACTGGTAGCCCACTTCCCAGTCGAAGTAGCGGCTGCCGATCTCGAACGAACCGTCGAACGACGCCACCGCGCGGTAGGTCTTCAGCTCGCTGGTGGTCACGCGCGGCACTTCCCAGGTGCGGCGGTTCCAGGCCACGGCGGTCGGGTTGGCGTAACCGTGCTGGCGGCCGAACGGGTTGAAGTAGCTGTTGATCGACATCGAGCCGACACCGGCGGTGCTCGACTGCAGCGGATAGCCCGCGATCTGGCGGGTGGACTCACGCTTGTTGTAGCCCAGCTCGGTGCGGAAGTTGACGTTGTCGGTGATCTTGAAGCGGCCGTCGAAATAGACCGAGTCGCGCTTGACCGGATACATCACATGCATCTGGTCGTTGGCGTTGCTCACGTCACCGGTGAAAGGCGTGGTATCGGTGAGGTGGTAATTGGCCGGGTTGGTGGGATCCGCGCCGCGGTTGAGGGAATAGCCGCAACCCGCAGTGGCGGTACAGCCCGGGCCTCGCAGACCGGTGAACTGGCCGTACTGGCTGATCGTGGTCCAGTTGCTGCTGTCGTACGGATGGCGATCGGTCATGCCGTACTTGCTGAAGCCGCGATCGCGCGCCCACACGCCCTTCTCTTCGGCATGCTCGGCGGACAGGGTCAACGACACGCGATCGTTGCTCCAGCCGGCGACCACGTCGAAGCGGTCACGCGCGCCGTCGCCCTGGCTGTACTGGCCGTGGTAGACGTTGGCAGTCACACCGGTGACATTGGAACGGGTGATGATGTTCACCACACCGGCCATGGCGTCGGAGCCATAGATCGCAGAGGCGCCGTCCTTCAGCACCTCGATGCGTTCCACGGCGGACACCGGCAGCGTGGAGATGTCCTGGTAGCCGGACGTGCTGATGCCCAGGCGCTTGCCGTTGACCAGCACCAGGGTGCGCTGGGTGCCCAGGTTGCGCATGTCGATGTAGGTGCCGCCCGCGTTCTCGCCTGCGGTCAGCGCATTGGCGCGGCTGATGGTCGGGCTGCCCATCGCGGTGACGTTCTGCAGGATGTCGGCAACCGAGCTGAACCCCTGCTTTTCGATGTCGTTGCGGCTGATCGCGAACACCGGCTGTGCGGTTTCCACGTCCACCTGGCGGATGCGCGAGCCGGTGATCTCGATGCGGTCGAGGTTGGTCGGGTTGGCGTTGCTGCCTTCCTGGGCAAACGCGGGCAGCGCCGCCAGCGCTGCAGTGGTAGCCAGGGCGTAGCGGATGGCCTGCCCCAGTGCGGTGGTGCGTGAAGTCATGGCGAGCTCTCTCTCTCTCAGGTCGTGCACAGGACGCCAAAGGGGGCGTCGAAGGAGCCAGCAGGGTCGATGACCGAGCCGGTGACCCGATAGTAGTCTCGTTAGTTAATGCTCTGTAAAGAGTTCGTATCCATTTATGTCACGCGGCCGCGCCAGTCTTCACAAAACGTGAACAAAAGCAGGTGCTTACGTGATGGCAGCGATTGCCCACAGCCCGCCGTTGTGTTGCGGAGCAGCACAAAAAACCGCCAGACTGCGCAAAGTGGGAGTGGGAAATGCGTCACCCCAATTGTCCTGTGGACAACAGCGGACAGCGTATTCAGGCCACGAACGGACGGAACTGGATGCCCAGCCCGGCGATGCCATCGGTCTCGCCGATCAGGTCCGCGCGCAGCAGCGGGCGGGCATCGATGAAGGCCTGCGGCACGATCAGCGACAGCCGGTTGTCGTCGGCGGTCAATTCCAGTGCCGGCAGCGGATCGTCTTCGTGGGCGCGGTTGAGCAGCACCGCCAGCCGCAGCAGGGCCGCCAGCCGGCGTGCGGTCAGCAGCAGTCGCTCGGGCAGGGCGTCGAAGGCGGTCTTGGTCACGCTGCGGCGGTGGCTGCGCACCAGAGCCGCCAGCATCTGCTGCTCCTGGCGCGAGAAGCCGGCGATATCCGAGTGTTCCAGCACATAGCTGCCATGCACGTGGTAGCCGCTGTGCGCGATCATCAGGCCCAGCTCGTGCAGGCGCGCGGCCCAGCCGAGCATGCGCGCATCGTCGGCATCGAGCCTCCAGCGCTCCTGCACCTGTTCCAGCAGGGACAGTGCGGTGTCCTGCACGCGCTCGGCCTGGACGGTATCGATACCGTAGCGCTGGCTGAGCGCAGCCACCGATTCGTCACGCAGGTCGTTTTCGCCGGCGCGGCCGACGATGTCATACAGGATGCCTTCGCGCATCGCCGCCTTGCTGACCAGCAGCTTCTGCAGGCCCAGCGCCTGGAAGGCCGCTTCCAGCACCAGGATGCCGCCGGCGATGATCGGGCGGCGGTCGCTTGACAGGCCCGGCAGCTGGATGTCGTCGATCTTCTTGGCCTTCAGCAGTTCATCGCGCAGCTGCGGCAGGGCCTCGGCGGTGATGGCGCCCTTGCTCAGCTTCATCGTCGCGCAGATCTCGCTGATCGCCTTGTGCGTGCCCGAAGAGCCCAACGCTTCCTGCCAGCCCAGCGCGCGGTACTTGCTGGCGAAAGGCTGGAACTCGCGGCCAATCTCGGCCAGCGCGTCCTTCCAGCGCTTCTTGCTCAGCTTGCCGCCGGGGAAAAAGCGCCGGGTGCTGGCGATGCAGCCGGCCTGCAGGCTTTCGCGCTCCAGGGTCTGCATGCCCATGCCGATGATGAACTCGGTGGAGCCACCGCCGATGTCGATCACCAGCCGGCGCTGGCCGGGCTTGGGCGGTTGCGCGTGGGCCACGCCCAGGTAGATCAGGCGCGCTTCTTCGCGCCCGCTGACCACTTCGATGGCATGCCCCAGTGCGGTTTCGGCCGGTACCAGGAACGACTGCGGCGAGCGCAGCTGGCGCACAGTGTTGGTGGCCAGCGCGCGCACCCGGTGCGGCGGCACATTGCGGATGCGCTGACCGAAGCGGGCCAGGCATTCCAGTGCACGTTGGCGTGCAGCGGAAGAGAGACCACCCTTGCCATCCAGGCCATCGGCCATGCGCACCGTCTCGCGCAGGCGGTCGATCACCCGCAGCTGGCCGAGCGTATAGCGCGCGATGACCATGTGGAAACTGTTGGAGCCAAGGTCGATGGCGGCCAGCAGGTCGCCATCCTGCAATGCGGGCGGAGTCGTGGTGGTGTGCGGCATGGACGAATGTTAGCCGAAGGGGCGGTGTGCTCGTCACCGCGCGGCCTTCACATTTTGGAAGAGGGGAGCGCGGCGGGACTGCAAGGGGGGCGGCACCTCCCGCTCCTGGTAGGTGTCGACCCTGGTCGACACACCGGGTCAGAGCCCCTGCATCAACGCCATCTGTGCCGAATGCGGCGCTTCGTCGTGGGCCGGGGCACGCTTGTGGTAGATGCCGTCGGCATCCAGCTCCCAGGCGTTGAGGTTGTCGTCAAGGTAGTTCTGCAGGACTTCGCGGTAGACCCGCTTGGCCAGTTCCGGATCGAGGATCGGGAAGCAGGTCTCGACCCGGCGCAGCAGGTTGCGTTCCAGCCAATCCGCGCTGGCGCAGTACATTTCCGGTGCGCCGTCGTTGCCGAACCAGTAGACGCGGCTGTGTTCCAGGAAGCGGCCGACGATCGAGCGCACGCGGATGTTGTCCGAGATGCCCGGCACGCCCGGTCGCAGCGTGCAGGCGCCGCGGATGATCAGGTCGATCTGCACGCCGGCCTGCGACGCGGCGTACAGCGCGCGCACCACCTGCGGTTCGTTCAGTGCGTTCATCTTGGCGATGATCCGCGCCGGGCGGCCGGCGGCGGCGATGCGCGTCTCGCGCTCGATGCGGCCGAGGATGCCGGTGTGCAGGGTGAAGGGCGACTGCAGCAGGCGCTTGAGCTTCATCTTCGACGCCAGCCCGGACAGCTGCTGGAACAGCAGGTGCACGTCATTGCCGATGTCCGCATCGGCGGTGATCAGGCTGATGTCGGTATACGCGCGGGCGGTGCCGCTGTGGTAGTTGCCGGTACCCAGGTGCACGTAGCGGCGCAGCTTGCGGCCCTCGCGGCGCACGATCAGCAGCATCTTGGCGTGGGTCTTGTAGCCGACCACGCCGTACACCACCTGCACGCCGGCTTCCTGCAGGCGATCGGCCAGGCCGAGGTTGGCTTCTTCGTCGAAGCGGGCGCGCAGTTCGACCACCACGGTCACGTCCTTGCCGTTGCGTGCGGCCTGGATCAGCGCGTCGACGATCAGCGAATCCTTGCCGGTGCGGTACAGGGTCTGCTTGATCGCCAGTACGTTCGGATCTATCGCCGCCTGCCGGATCAGGTCCAGCACCGCGGTGAAGGCATCGAACGGGTGGTGCAGCAGCAGGTCCTGGCGCGCCGTGGTCTCGAAGATGCCGTCGCTGTCGCGCAGCGTGCGCGGTGTCATCGGCGGGTACTTCAGGTCCGGTTGCGCGATCAGGTCGTACAGCTGGATGATGCGGTTGAGGTTGACCGGGCCATCGATGCGGTACACCGCGTTCTCGGTCAGGCCGAAATTCTGCAGCAGGGTCCGCACGATCTCGCGCGGCATGTCGTGCGCGATCTCCAGCCGCACCGCTGGCCGGTAGCCGCGGTCGACCAGTTCGTCGCGCAGTGCCAGCGCCAGGTTCTCCACTTCCTCCTCGTCCACCACCAGCTCGGAATTGCGGGTGACGCGGAACTGGTAGGCGCCCTGGACTTCCATGCCCGGGAACAGCTCATCGACGAAGGTCGACAGCACCGACGAGAGGAACACGAAGTTCTGGGGCCCGCCGAGCTTTTCCGGCAGCTGGATGATGCGCGGCAACGAGCGCGGCGCACGCACGATGGCCAGGTGGCCGGCGCGGCCGAACGCATCGGTGCCCTTGAGCACCACCACGATGTTCAGCGACTTGTTGAGGATCTTCGGGAACGGGTGCACCGGGTCCAGGCCCAGTGGCGACAGCACCGGCATGATCTCGTTGCGGAAGTAGGCGCGCAGCCAGCGCTTCTGGCGGTCGGTCCAGGAGTGGCGGCCGAGCACGCCGATGCCGGCCTCCATCAGCGCCGGCCGCAGCGTCTCGTTCCAGCAACGGTACTGCTGGTCCACCAGTTCGGCGGCGCGGTCATGGATGGCGCTCAGGATGGCCTGCGGGCTCATCCCGTCCGGTGCGGGTGGCAGGCCGTACTCCTGCGCGTGGCGCACGGCGGCGGCACGGATCTCGAAGAACTCGTCGAGGTTGGTGCAGGAGATGCACATGAAGCGCAGGCGCTCCAGCAGCGGCACCTGCGGGTCCATCGCCTGGGCCAGTACGCGGAAGTTGAAATCCAGCTGTGACAGTTCGCGATTGATGTACAGCGCCGGGTCGCGCAACGGATCGCTGTCCGGGCTCACGGGGAGGGGGAGGGATCCGAGGCTGCTCATGGCGTCATTCTTCGATGGAGGTCAGGGGGGCGGACTCGCGCGGGCGCACGTGGTCGGCATCGAAATGGCAGGAGAACACCGAGCCCTTGCCGACTTCGCTTTCAATTTCCAGCCGTGCGTGGTGCAGGCCGAGGATGTGCTTGACGATGGACAGGCCCAGGCCGGTACCACCGCTTTCGCGCGAGCGGCTGCTGGAGACACGGTAGAAGCGTTCGGTCAGGCGCGGCAGGTGGGTGGCCGGGATGCCGTAGCCGGAGTCACGCACCGCCAGCACCGCACCGTCGCCCTCGCGGCGGAACTCCACCGCGATGCGGCCACCGGCCGGCGTATAGCGCACCGCATTGGTGACCAGGTTGGAGAAGGCGCTGTGCAGCTCCTTGGTCGAGCCCTGAAGGTCAACGCCGGCCAGGTCGTCGATGCTGATCTGGTGGCGGCCCTGGCTGTGCGCTTCGGCTTCGCGGCGCAGGGTGGCCAGCATCGGCTGCATGGCCACGGTCTCGTCCTCGCTGTGTTCCTGCGATTCGAGGCGCGACAGGGTCAGCAGGTCTTCCACCAGCTGGGCCATGCGCTGGCTCTGCTTGCGCATTTCTTCCAGCATCGGTCCGGTTCCCGGGAAATCCTCCGGGTCCATCATGTCCAGGTAGCCGTGGACCACGGTGAGCGGCGTGCGCAGCTCGTGTGAAACGTTGGCGACGAAATCCCGCCGCACCTGCTCCAGGCGCAGCAGCTTGCTGACGTCACGCGCGATCAGCAGCCAGTAGTCCGACGAATAGGGAATCAGGCGCAGGTTCAGGCGGATCGCCGGATCGACCGGCGAGGGTACGTCCAGGATGGGCTCGGCATTGCGGCCACCGGCCAGCCAGTGCGCCAGCGGCATCGGCTGCAGGCGCTCGACCAGGGCCTCGCCAAGGTCGCCGGGATGGTGCAGGCCGAGCAGGGCGGTGGCCGCTTCGTTGAACCACTGCACGCGCTGGCTGTTGCGATCCAGCACGACGACAGCATCGGGCAGCGCGGCGGCGGCGGCGCGGTAGCTGCGCAGCATGTCCAGCAGGCGGCGCTTGCGCACGCGCATTTCCACCTGGTTGCGGTACAGCAGGCGGTCCAGTTCGTTCCAGACGCCGGTGCCTTCTTCGGCGGTGTCCCAGCGCTGGCGAGCGGTCAGCCGGCGCAGAACGCTGCGCAGGCGCCAGTAATGCCAGGCCAGGGTCGCCAGCGCGCCCAGTGCGATGCACAACCACAGATGGCCCGTGAACCACCCCACCAGTCCGGCGAACAGCAGCACCGCGGCAACGGTGGCCAGGGTCTTCAACCAGGCAGAGCGGATGTGGCGGGGCATTGCGATCTCGTCGTTGAGGTGCGGCGGTTCACTGGGGTGAACCGAGGGTTATAGCAGAGTTGCCCGCACCGGCACCTGTAAGTGCGCGGTGCCGGCACGACGAGACTCAGGTGGCAGTGGAGAAGCGGTATCCGGCGCCGCGCACGGTCTGCACCATGTTCTCGGCGTTGAACGGCTCCAGCGTCTTGCGCAGGCGCCGGATATGCACGTCGATGGTGCGTTCCTCCACGTAAACGCTGCCGCCCCACACATGGTCCAGCAGCTGCGCGCGGGTGTAGACGCGCTCCGGGTGGGTCATGAAGAAATGCAGCAGGCGGTATTCGGTCGGGCCGATCGGCACCGGCTGGTCGTTGGCGAACACGCGATGGGCGGCGCCGTCGATACGGATCGGGCCGACGGCTACGCTGCCGTCCTCGTCATCTTCGCGGGCGCGGCGCATGACTGCGCGGATGCGGGCCAGCAGTTCGCGTGCCGAGAACGGCTTGACCACATAGTCATCGACACCGGCCTCGAGGCCCCCGACGCGATCGTTCTCCTCGCCGCGGGCGGTCAGCATGATGATCGGCACTTCGCGGGTCAGCGTTTCCTTGCGCCAGCGACGGGCCAGGTCCAGGCCGCTGGTGCCGGGCAGCATCCAGTCCAGCAGGATCAGGTCGGGAACGCGATCGGCGATCGCGGTCTGGGCCTCCCGGGCATCGCCGGCGTGGACCGGTTCGTAATCGCCCTTGCGAAGGGCGAAGGCGACCATTTCACGGATCGCGGGCTCGTCATCGACGATCAGGATGCGTTTCTGCACGAGGACACCGTAGGGCTCGGTTACTGGAGTGGTGCCAGTAGACTACGGTTTGATGACATGTTTGTGACTACCTGGCCGGAACCGGCCTGGATTGCCATCGGCCGGTCATGCGGTGCTCAGCGACGGTCCAGATCCGGGTCCTGCACGCCCTGCCGGCGCAGTTCCAGCACCGTCGGGGTGATCGATTCGATGCGCGCGTCAACCCGCGCGCGGCCGATGTAATCCAGCGCCGGGTTGCGCTTGAGCGCCTGCAGCTGCATCAGCGCCTGTTCTGGCCGCCCGCTGAGGAAGGCGGCCTCGGCATAGGCCTCGCTGGCGCGCACGCTGTCGCCAGCCAACTCGCTGGCGCGGGCGAAACGCTGCTGGAAGACCGGATCGTTACCACTTTGCGACAGCAGCGGGCGCAGCATCGCCTGCGCACGCTGGCCGGCTTCGCGGCTGCCTTGTTCGTTCAGGATCTCGGCATAGGTCAGTGCCACCGGGCGGCTGTTGGGGTGTTCGCGCAACAATTGCTCGAAGCGGCTGTTGGCCTGGGCCGCCTGGCCTGCGCGCGACTCCGCCTCGCCCAGGCCCAGCGCCAGCCACAGGTTGCCGGGGTGGCTCTGCAGCAGGCCGGCCAGGGTCTGCCGGGCCTGGCCGGCACCGGCACGGCCACCGCGCATCACCGCCAGCGCCTGGCCGTAGCGCTGCGCATCGTTGAGGCCGTCCTTCTGCCGCTTGGCCAGGTCGGCGTACTCACGCTCCAGCTCGGGGGTGGAGTCCGCGCTGAGCACGCGCAGGCGCTCACGCGCCCACTCGAAGTCACCGCTGGCGCCACGGTTGAGCTGGCCGATCGGCAGGCGCAGCACACTGCCGGGCAGCAGCGGGTTGTTGCCGCGCAGCAGCGGCTCGCCCAGGCTGGGATCGGCCGGGTCCACCCGCTCCTTGCGCTCGCCGGTGGGGGTGCTGGTGGTGAGAAGCACCGTATCCTTCTTCATCTGCTGGGCGCGGGACTTGGCCTCGCTGATGCGGGTGATGTTGACCGGGTGGGTGCGCAGGAACTCGGGCACGCTGTAGCCGCCTTCGTTGCCGCGCATGGCTGCCGACATCCGCTCGAAGAAGCCGGCCATGGCATCCACGTCGTAGCCGCTGCGCGACAGTGTGCGGATGCCGAGGCGGTCGGCCTCGGACTCGTTGGAGCGGGTGTAGTTGATCTGCCGCTGCTGCATCAGGCCCATGCCCGAGCTGATCGCCGCCATCGTCGCGTTGCCGGACGACGTGCTGTTGCTGGCCTGGGCGGCCACTACCGCCGCCAGCATGCCCAGCAGGATCGGGATCTGGTCGCGCTGGGCGCGCTCGACACCGCGCAGCACGTGCTGCTGGGTGACGTGGGCGATTTCGTGGGACAGCACCGCAGCAACCTCGTCCTCGCGCTCGGCGGTCAGCACCAGTCCGGCATTGACCCCGATGTAGCCGCCCAGCGTGGCGAACGCGTTGATCTGGCGGTCGTTCATCACGAAGAAGGTGTACGGCTGCCGCGGCTGGTCACTGTTGGAGCCGAGCCGGGTACCCATGGTCTGCAGCCAGTCGTTGACCAGCGGATCTTCCAGCAGGTAGCCGTAGTTGCGCAGCTCGCGCAGCATCATCGCGCCGTACTCGGCCTGGCGGGCCGGGGTCAGCAGCTCGCCGGCCGAAGAGCCGATGTCGGGCAGCTTCTCCTGGGCCTGGGCCAGCGGCATGGCCAGGGCCAGGGTGACGGCGGTAGTCAGCAGCAGGGCTCGCAAGCAGAAGGTCCTCGGGCGGGGCGCACCAAGCGTGGCAGGGCGGGGGGCAACCATTCGTTAATCCACAGTGTTGCGGCCGTGGCGTGGAAATTCCAGCGCACCGGTACCATATGTAGACCGTCGATCCATCGTGGAGTTTCCCGTGACAGCCCAGACCGCCGGCGGTGCCCCCGCCATCACCATCTATTCCACTGCCGTCTGCCCGTACTGCGTGGCCGCCAAGAACTTCCTGAAGAGCAAGGGCCAGCAGTGGACCGAGGTCCGCATCGACCTGGACCCGGCCGAGCGCGAGAAGATGATGGCGCTGACCCGCCGCACCAGCGTGCCGCAGATCTTCGTCGGCGACGTCCATGTCGGCGGCTACGACGACATGATGGCCCTGCACCGTGAAGGCAAGCTCGAGCCGCTGCTGGCCGGGCAGGGCCAGGCATGAGCGCGGCCGACGACGGCAGCAAGGACCGCATCGCCGAGTTCACCGAGTTCCGCAAGCGCATGAACGAGCGCATCCTGGGCGAACCGAACCAGGTGGTGCGCCGCTTCTTCGCGCTGGATACGCAGACCTACCAGGCCGGCGCGCTGGACGTGAAGACCAAGGAGCTGCTGGGCCTGGTGGCCTCGATGGTGCTGCGCTGCGACGACTGCATCAGCTACCACGTGGCCCAGTGCAAGGACGCCGGGGTGACCCGTGAGGAGTTCTTCGAGACCTTCTCGGTCGGCCTGGTGGTGGGCGGCTCCATCGTGATCCCGCACCTGCGCCGCGCGGTCGACTTCCTCGACCAGCTCGAAGGCGGCGCCGCCGCGCCAGCCGCGCACGAGCACTGAGGTAGCACCGGGCCATGCCCGGCGGAGACGTGAACGAAAAGCCGCCGGGCATGGCCCGGCGCTACCGGATCACGGCCGCGCGCCGGGGCATTTCCCGCGATCCAACCGCCCAAGAGCCCCTTCTTGTTGAAGGGGCGCGCCGACAGGCGGGGGAAGAGGAGGAATGCACGGGCAATTATGCCTTTGCCGGGGTCAGGACCATGGTCTACTTGGGTAGCCGGGCCCGGCTAAGGCATAATTGCCGGTGAAACTTCCTTTGCGCCGGCGTTTCCGGGCACGTCCGGACGGCGTTTTTCCCCCTGTTCGGAACATCGATCAATGACGCAGAAAATTACGGTCATCCGCGGCGACGGCATTGGCCCGGAAATCATGGACGCCACCCTGTTCGTGCTCGACCAGCTCAAGACTGGCCTGGAGTACGAAGACGCCGACGCCGGCCTGGTGGCCCTGGAAAAGCACGGCGACCTGATGCCGGCGGTGACCCTGGAATCGATCGCGCGCAACAAGGTCGCGCTGAAGAGCCCGCTGACCACCCCGGTCGGTGGTGGCTTCACCTCGATCAACGTCAGCCTGCGACGTCATTTCGACCTGTACGCCAACGTGCGTCCGGCCCACACCTTCCCGAACACCAAGTCGCGTTTCGACAACGTCGACCTGATCACCGTCCGTGAGAACACCGAAGGTGCCTACCTGGCCGAAGGCCAGGAAGTGTCGGCCGACGGCGAGACCGCCTTCTCCGGCACCCGCATCACCCGCAAGGGCTCCGAGCGCATCGTGCGCTACGCCTTCGAGCTGGCCAAGAGCACCGGCCGCAAGAAGGTCACCGCCGTGCACAAGGCCAACATCATCAAGTCGACCTCGGGCCTGTTCCTGAATGTCGCCCGTGAAGTCGCCGCGCAGTACCCGGACATCGAGTTCCAGGAAATGATCGTCGACAACTGCTGCATGCAGCTGGTGATGCGCCCGGAACAGTTCGATGTGATCGTCACCACCAACCTGTTCGGCGACATCATCTCCGACCTGTGCGCCGGCCTGGTCGGCGGCCTGGGCCTGGCTCCGGGCGCCAACATCGGCAAGGATGCGGCGATCTTCGAAGCCGTGCACGGCACCGCGCCGGACATCGCCGGCCAGGGCAAGGCCAATCCGTGCGCGCTGCTGCTGGCGGCCGCGCAGATGCTGGACCACATCGGCCAGCCGGAAAACGCCGAGCGCCTGCGCAAGGCCATCGTGGCGACCATGGAAGCCAAGGATTCGCTGACCGGCGACCTGGGTGGCACCGGCACCACCATGAGCTTTGCCAAGGCAATTGCCAGCCGCCTGTAAGCGGCCGGCCGACCTCGGTCGGATCCACAGCGGGGCGCCTTCGGGCGCCCCGTTGCGTTTTTCCGCCTCTGTAGAGTCGAGCATGGCTCGACTCTACAGAAGCGCTCTGTGCTGATATCGCACAGATCATGTGCTGTTACACGGCTGGTTCGTGCGCCATCCGCTCCGCATCCTGTGCCCACTTCCCAATGCACCGGAGCTTGAACATGAACCTCACCGCCTTCGGCCTGGCCAGCCTGATCGGAATGACCGCCACCCTCCCGGTTGCTGCTGCCGAGCCGGCCCATCCCACCATCCGCCATATGGCGGGTGCGCCGGTCGCGACCTCGCTGGATGCGGCGAAGACTGCCGTGCTGGTGATCGACTTCCAGAACGAGTACTTCGATGCCAAGGCCGTACCGGGCTTTGCGGGTGGCCGCATGGTCATTCCCGATGGCGTGGCCGCACTGCGCCAGGCCAAGCGGGTAGTCGAATTCGCCGATGCCCACGGCATCCGCGTGATCCATGTCCAGCACGTGCTGCCGGCCGGCGCACCCCTGTTCGCGCAGGGCAGCGTCAATGCCGCCTTCCATCGCGACCTGCAGCCGCGCCAGGGCGAGACCGTGGTGCAGAAGGACAATGTCAGCGTGTTCGCCGGCGCGTCCGCAGCCGTGCTCGACCAGGTACTGAAGAGCGCCGGCATCGACACCCTGATCATCACCGGCCTGCAGACCCATGCCTGTGTAGTGGGGGCTGCGCGCGATGCCGCCGCGGCGCCACGCGGCTACCGGGTGATCGTGGCCGGCGATGCCACCGCCAGCCGCGACCTGGACCTGGCCGGCGGCCAGCGCATCGGCCATCGCGCGCTGCATGAAGCCTCTCTGGCCCAGATCGAGGACACCTTCGGCGATGTCATGACGACTGGCGCGATCCTGGCGCTGCCGGTACGCAAGGCCGGTGACGGCGCTTGATAAGCTGGCGGGGCCCGCATGCCGCGGGCTCCGCCACGTGGAGCTGCCCGCCGATGGATCACTTCGCCGCCCTGCGTGCGCTGCGCGCCATCGTTGACGCGGGCAGTTTCACTGCGGCCGCCGAGCGCCTGGGGACCACCCACTCGGCGATGTCGCGGCAGCTGCGGCAGCTGGAAGAACACCTGCAGGTACGCCTGCTCGATCGCAACAGCCGTCGGCTGTCGTTGACCGAGGCCGGGCGCGATTACTACCGCGAGGCGGCAACGCTGCTGGACCGCCTGCAGGAGGCGGACGATCGTGCCCGCGCCGGGCAGGCGCAACCCAGTGGCAGGGTGCGGATCAGCGTGCCGCAGGTAGTGGCCAGCCAGGAACTGCCGCATTGGCTGCCCTCGTTCCTGCAGCGTTACCCGCAGGTCACGCTGGACCTGTCGGCGGATGATCAGCTGGTCGATGTGGTGGGCGGTGGTTTCGACCTGGCGCTGCGCATTGCAGCTTCATTGCCGGACAGCCAGCTGGTCGCGCGCGAGCTGGCCAGCTGCCCGCGCATCCTGGTCGCCGCACCGGCCTACCTGGCCCGGCATGGCCTGCCGCGGCAGGCTGCGGATCTGGAGCAGCACACGCTGCTGGGTTTCAGTCCCACGCCGTCAATGCCGCCCTGGCAGTTACAGGGGCCGCGCGGCGCCTGCGTGAGCGTTGAAGCCGGGCAGCGCCTGCGCGTGGATGCCACGCCTGCGCTGTACGCCGCCGCGCTGGCCGGAATGGGCATCAGCCTGTTCACCGCGTTGACGGTGCAGGAGGACCTGCGCGCCGGTCGTCTGATCCGCGTGCTGCCGGCCTGGCATGCCGGCCAGCGGCGCTACTTCGCGTTGTACCCGCATGCACGTGCGCTCGCGCCCAAGGTGCGCGCGCTGGTCGAGCACCTTGCGGCGCACTACGCTGCACAGGCTGGCGTGGCTGGCTAGCCGGGAAATGCAGCAGCCACGCGTTACAAAGAGAAAAGGGCGCCCCGAAGGCGCCCTTTGTCGTTTATGGCTCTGTCCGGTTCAGCGCTGCTGGTTCTTCGACAGCAGGCGCAGGAACTCCACATACAGCCAGACCAGGGTCACCATCAGGCCGAATGCGCCATACCACTCCATGTACTTCGGCGCGCGCTGGGCCACGCCGGTCTCGATGAAATCGAAGTCCAGCACCAGGTTCAGCGCGGCCACGACCACCACGAACAGGCTGAAGGCAATGCCCAGCCAGCTGGAGTCGTGGATCACCGGCACATTGATGTTGAAGAAGCCCAGTACGAACGAGGCCAGGTAGAGCAGGGCGATGCCGCCGGTGGCGGCGACCACGCCCATCTTGAAGTTCTCGGTGGCCTTGATCAGGCCGCTGCGGTATGCGAACAGCAGGGCGGCCAGGGTGCCGAAGGTCAGCAGCACCGCCTGGAACACGATGCCCGGATACTTCATGTTGAACAGGGCCGACACGGCGCCCAGGAACAGGCCTTCGACCAGCGCGTACATCGGCGCGGTGACCGGTGACCATTCCTTCTTGAAGATGGTGATCAATGCCAGCACCAGGCCGCCAATCGCGCCACCGATAGCGTACAGGCTCGCGCTGCCGGAAATCTGGCCGTACTCGTCGACCGCCTGGCTCCAGGCGAACGCCGCGGTCAGCACGGTCAACAGCAGCAGGATGCCGGTCTTGTTGGCGGTGCCATTGAGGGTCATGACCTGGTCGGGGCTGGTCACTACCGAGCCACTGGCGAGGTCGAGGAAAGTCGACTCGGAAAGAGCCGGGTTGCCGCTGCGCATGCGTGTTCTCCGTGCGGATGAAGGTCGGGACGGCCATCCGGCCGATGGGCGTGAGCATAGCCGATGACTGCTTTCGGCGTTGTGGCAGGCCCGGGATCTGTGCATCCTTCGTTGACAGTTCCCAACGCGCTTGGCGACAATGACCAACTCCCCGGGCCAACCCGAGGGGATTGCAAGACCGGGGTATAGCGCAGTCTGGTAGCGCGCCTGCTTTGGGAGCAGGATGTCGGGGGTTCGAATCCCTCTACCCCGACCAATCCCACGCCACGTCGGATTGGACACCGTTCCGGTTCGGGCGCCCGTAGCTCAACTGGATAGAGCACCGGCCTTCTAAGCCGGCGGTTACAGGTTCGATTCCTGTCGGGCGCGCCATTGGCGAGCACCGGGATCGCATCGGCGGATGTGAAGAAGTGCTTGCAAAAGCGCAAGGACTCCACCAGAATATCGGACTCGCTTCGGCGGACCGAAACTTTGGTGACAGTCCCCAGGCAATGTTCAAGGGTCCGGCGTCAGTGGTATCGGCGATGGGGCGAAAGTTTCAGTGGTGGCTGTAGCTCAGTTGGTTAGAGTACCGGATTGTGATTCCGGTGGTCGGGGGTTCGAATCCCCTCAGCCACCCCACTGATTCAACCGCATCGGCGCAGCCGAAACGGTATTGCAATAAACAGAAAGCACGCTACAATGTGCGTCTGAGTTTCACGGGCCGTTAGCTCAGTTGGTAGAGCAGTTGACTCTTAATCAATAGGTCCAAGGTTCGAATCCTTGACGGCCCACCAAGACAGAAGCCACCTGGTACGCCAGGTGGCTTTTTTCTTATAGGTGTGACTCCCATCGCCCCGATGGGGCACGCGTTGCAAACCCGTTCGGCGCGGATCTGCAGCAGCAGCGGGACCGCAGTGCTGGTTTCAACCACGTTGAAAAAAGTGCTTGCACCCACCGAGCGGATCGGGTCATAATTCGCGCCCCGATTTCGGGCTGTTAGCTCAGTTGGTAGAGCAGTTGACTCTTAATCAATAGGTCCAAGGTTCGAATCCTTGACAGCCCACCAGACGAAAGCCACTTGGTTCGCCAAGTGGCTTTTTTCTTGCCTGTTCGCCGGGTGGCGTTTCATGCACGCATGGCGTGGATCTACTGAAGCGATGCTGAAATCAGGGGCATACGCGTCATCAGTGTTTTCAATGCTGTGCGCTGCTTCTCACCGCGCTGCGCCCTTCATCGCACCCAATGGATCTTCCGCGCCGAGGGCGCATGCATGTACGAAGGAAGATCCAGATGGCCGATATGAAACGACTGCACCGGAGGCTGTGGGTTTCATTTGCGTTGCTGGCGCTGGCGGCCTGCGCGCCGGAACGTGATCCGGCGCAGACCGTGGAGCGCGATGCAGGTACGGAGGCGGTTCCAGCGCGCCCGGTCGGTGACGCCATGCAGATGCAGCCGGCGCAGCCGGTGGAGGGTGAGGCTGCGCCGGAGGCGATGGGGTTGCGTCGCACCGACAAGGGTGGCGTGGACATCCGCAAGGTGGATGTGGCGGCCGGGCAGGGCGCTGACGCACCGGCGTCCCCTGCCGAGGCGAAGCACTGAGTCGCTGCCGTCCCGAACGGTCGCACGCCTTCGGGACGGCCTTTGGTGCGGGCAATGAGCACATGGCTGTCATGTTCAGTTTTGTGCAGGCCTTCCGCTTCCCGCCATCGCCTGCGACAATGAACACCTGCGCCGGCCACGCGAAAGTGGCGGAATTGGTAGACGCCCTGGATTTAGGTTCCAGTGCCGCAAGGCGTGGGGGTTCGAGTCCCCCCTTTCGCACCAGTGCCGGCCTGTCCCCGCCCTGATCGGGCCATCTGCGCCCCCTTGACCGGCGCGCGCTGGCAGTGCAAGCCGAATTGGGCGAAACTAAAGGGCTGCGGCAAGCAGGCGCGTCCCAGACGTCGCGTCCTTACAACCGTTTCATCCCAATCATCGAGCCGGGGGCCTGGGCCACCGGTGGCAGGAGTCAACATGCAAGCTTCGATCGAATCCACCGGCAACCTGGAACGCCGCCTGAGCTTCTCGCTGCCGGAAGAGCGTCTGCAGAGCCACATCGCCGGCCGCCTCGGCGAAATCGCCCGTACCACCCGCATCAAGGGCTTCCGCCCGGGCAAGGTGCCGGCCAAGGTGATCGAGCAGCGCTTCGGCGCGCAGGTCCGTGGCGAGGCGCTGGACGGCCTGCTGCGCGAAACCTTCGATGCGGCCGTGCGCGAGCACGACCTGCGCATCGTCGGCAGCCCGCGCATCGACAAGGGCGACGAGGGTGAGTTCTCCTTCGTGGCCACCGTGGAAGTGGTGCCGGACTTCGGCGACATCGACGTCAGCAAGCTGACCGTCGTGCGCCATACCGCCGAGATCACCGACGCCGACATCGACCAGATGATCGAGAACCTGCAGAACCAGCGTCGTACCTGGGCCCCGGTCAGCCGTGGCGCGCAGGACGGTGACCTGGTCGCGGTGGAAACCTGGTCGCAGGCCGGCGAAGAGCGCCTGCCGGCCGAGGGCACCGAGAAGGGTTCGATCGTGCTCGGCCAGGGCATGATGTTCGAGACCATCGAGAAGGGCCTGGTCGGCCTGGCCAAGGGCGAAGAGAAGACCCTGGACGTCGAGTTCCCGGCTGACTGGCGCGTGCCGGTGCTGGCCGGCAAGACCGTGCAGGTCACCGTCAAGGTCACCGAGGTCTCCGAGCCGGTCGTGCCGGCGGTCGACGAAGCCTTCATCAAGAGCTTCGGCGTGAAGGGCGGCGACGTGGAGCAGTTCCGCAGCGACATCCGCGCCAACCTGGAGCGCGAGCTGAAGGGTGCGTTGATGAACCGCCTGCGCCGCGAAGTGGGCGAGCAGCTGATCGCGGCCTACTCGTCGGTGGAAATGCCGCCGCGCCTGGTCGAGAACGAAGCCCGCGCCATGCTGGCCCAGCAGGTCGAGCAGCTGCGCCGCAACGGCCAGAACGTCGGCGAGATCCCGGCCGATGCCCACGAAGGCTTCAAGGACGCTGCCGCCAAGCGCGTGCTGGTCGGCCTGCTGGTCGGTGAAGTGGCCCGCATCAACGACCTGCGCCTGGAAGCCAAGCGCCTGAATGAAACGATGCGTCTGATCGCTTCGACCTACGAAGAGCCGGAGCAGGTCATTGAGATGTACCGCAACGACCCCCAGTTGATGTCTGGCCTGCAGAACCGTGTGATGGAAGAGCAGGTGATCGACTGGATCGCCGAGCGTGCCCAGCACACCGAAGAGAAGCTGTCGTTCCAGGACGCGATCCGCCAGTAAGCCCGGGCGGATCACCGGATGCCCCGCGCCTTTGCCGGCGCGGGGTTGTTGCCCCCCAAGATAGGTACCTCACGTAATGGACAACCGAACCAAAGCCCTGAACCTGGTTCCGATGGTGGTCGAGCAGACCAGCCGCGGCGAGCGTGCCTACGACATCTATTCGCGCCTGTTGAAGGAGCGCCTGATCTTCCTCGTGGGCCCGATCGACGATCACATGGCCAACGTGGTGGTGGCGCAGTTGCTGTTCCTGGAATCGGAAAACCCGGAAAAGGACATCAACATCTACATCAACTCGCCGGGTGGCGTGGTCACCGCCGGCATGGCGATCTACGACACCATGCAGTACATCAAGCCGAATGTGAGCACCACCTGTATCGGCCAGGCCGCCTCGATGGGCGCCCTGCTGCTGGCCGCGGGCGAAGCCGGCAAGCGCTATGCGCTGCCGAACTCGCGCGTGATGATCCATCAGCCGCTGGGTGGCTACCAGGGCCAGGCCACCGACATCGACATCCACGCGCGCGAGATCCTGACCCTGCGTTCGCGCCTGAACGAGGTGCTGGCCAAGCACACCGGCCAGTCGCTGGAGACGATCGCCCGTGACACCGAGCGCGACAACTTCAAGAGCGCCTTCGAGGCGCAGGCCTACGGTCTGGTCGACCAGGTCCTGGAGCGTCGTCCGGATGAGTCGATCCAGGCCGGCTGACCGGCCTTCACGGGGCCAGGGAGGCCTCGTTCCTGCAGGGTCGGGTGGGACTGGTGTCCCCTCGGCCCTGTGCTATTCTCGAATCGAACCCCCGTTCAGCGGGTGGGGTAACTGGGTAAGCGAAGCATGAGCGAAGACCGCCAAGGTCGTTCCACGGACACCGGCAAGATCCTCTACTGCTCTTTCTGCGGCAAGAGCCAGCATGAAGTGCGCAAGCTGATTGCGGGTCCGAGCGTGTTCATCTGCGATGAGTGCGTGGAGCTGTGCAACGACATCATCCGTGAGGAACTTGAGGAAAAGGCGCAGTCGGCGCGCAGTTCGCTGCCCAAGCCGCGCGAGATCCTCGAGGTTCTCGACCAGTACGTGATCGGCCAGAACCGTGCCAAGCGCACGCTGGCAGTGGCCGTGTACAACCACTACAAGCGCATCGAGAGCCGGCAGAAGAACGACGACGTCGAACTGGCGAAATCGAACATCCTGCTGGTCGGCCCGACCGGTTCGGGCAAGACGCTGCTGGCCGAGACCCTGGCCCGCCTGCTCAACGTGCCGTTCACCATGGCCGACGCCACCACGCTGACCGAAGCGGGTTACGTGGGCGAGGACGTGGAGAACATCATCCAGAAGCTGCTGCAGAAGTGCGACTACGACGTCGAGAAGGCGCAGCAGGGCATCGTCTACATCGATGAAATCGACAAGATCTCGCGCAAGAGCGAGAACCCGTCGATTACCCGCGATGTGTCCGGCGAAGGCGTGCAGCAGGCCCTGCTGAAGCTGATCGAAGGTACCGTGGCCAGCGTTCCGCCGCAGGGCGGCCGCAAGCACCCGCAGCAGGAATTCCTGCAGGTGGACACCAAGAACATCCTGTTCATCTGCGGCGGCGCGTTCGCCGGGCTGGACAAGGTGATCCAGGCGCGTTCCACCGACGTCGGCAGCATCGGCTTCGGTGCCAAGGTGAAGAGCAGCGAGCGCAAGCAGGAAGTGGGCAAGGTGCTGGCGGAAGTCGAGCCGGAAGACCTGATCAAGTTCGGCCTGATTCCCGAGTTCGTCGGCCGCCTGCCGGTGGTGGCGACCCTGGAGGAGCTGGACGAGCCGGCCCTGATCAAGATCCTGACCGAGCCGAAGAACGCCATCACCAAGCAGTTCAAGAAGCTGTTCGAGATGGAAAACGTGGAACTGGAGTTCCGTCCGGACGCGTTGTCGGCCATCGCCAGGAAGGCGCTCAAGCGCAAGACCGGCGCCCGTGGCCTGCGCACCATCGTCGAATCGGTCCTGCTGGACACCATGTATGACCTGCCGTCGCAGGAGAACGTCAGCAAGGTGGTCGTGGACGAATCGGTGATCGAGCACAAGTCCGAGCCGTACCTGATCTACCAGACCCCGGCGGCCCCTGAACAGAAGGCCGCAGGCGCCGAGTGATCCTTCCAGGTTATTGATTGGAAAGGATTTTCAAGGAATGCCTTGCATCTGAAAGCCGATGGCCCCATAACGGGGCCATCGGCTTTTTTTGTCTCCGGAAGATGCCCTCCCGGAGGCGGTTTTCCCCCTTCCCTGGAGCCCCCATGGCCCGTTCCCCAAGTGAAACCCTCGACCTGCCGGTCCTGCCGCTGCGCGACGTAGTGGTGTTCCCGCACATGGTCATCCCGCTGTTCGTCGGCCGTGACAAGTCCATGCACGCGCTCGAACAGGCAATGGAGGCGGACAAGCGCATCCTGCTGCTGGCGCAGAAGTCGGCCGAAACCGACGACCCGCATGCGGCCGACCTCTACCAGGTCGGTACGCTGGCGCAGGTGCTGCAACTGCTGAAGCTGCCCGACGGCACCATCAAGGTGCTGGTCGAAGGCCTGTCGCGCGTGCAGGTCACCCACGTCGACGAGCGCAACGGCTCGCTGCATGGGCAGGCGGTGGAAATCGACGCCACCGACGAGCGCGAAGCGCGCGAGGTCGAGGCGATTGCCCGCTCGCTGATGTCGCTGTTCGAGCAGTACGTGAAGACCAACCGCAAGCTGCCGCCGGAACTGCTGCAGACGCTGTCGGGCATCGATGAGCCGGCGCGCCTGGCCGACACCATCGCCGCGCACATCAGCGTGCGCCTGGCCGACAAGCAGCGCCTGCTGGAAACGCTGGCCGTCGGCGATCGCCTGGAGATGCTGGTCGGCCTGGTCGATGGCGAGATCGACGTGCAGCAGATGGAAAAGCGCATCCGCGGCCGCGTGAAGTCGCAGATGGAGAAGAGCCAGCGCGAGTACTACCTCAACGAACAGATGAAGGCCATCCAGAAGGAACTGGGTGACCTGGACGACGCGCCGGGCGAGCTGGAAGAGCTGGCCCGCAAGATCGCCGAAGCCGGCATGCCGAAGGCCGTTGAAGCCAAGGCACGCAACGAACTGAACAAGCTCAAGCAGATGTCGCCGATGTCGGCCGAAGCCGCGGTCGTGCGCAACTACCTGGAGTGGCTGCTGGGCGTGCCGTGGAAGAAGCGCAGCAAGGTGCGCAAGGACCTGAAGGTCGCGCAGGATACGCTCGATGCCGACCACTACGGCCTGGAGAAGGTCAAGGAGCGCATTCTTGAATACCTGGCGGTGCAGTCGCGCGTGAAGCAGATGAAGGGCCCGATCCTGTGCCTGGTCGGGCCGCCGGGCGTGGGCAAGACCTCGCTGGGCCAGTCGATTGCCAAGGCCACCAACCGCAAGTTCGTGCGCATGTCGCTGGGCGGCGTGCGCGACGAGGCCGAAATCCGTGGCCACCGCCGTACCTACGTCGGTTCCATGCCGGGCCGCATCGTGCAGAACCTCAACAAGGTTGGTAGCAAGAACCCGCTGTTCGTGCTCGACGAGATCGACAAGATGTCGATGGACTTCCGTGGCGATCCGTCTTCGGCGCTGCTGGAAGTGCTGGATCCGGAGCAGAACAACGCATTCAACGACCACTACCTGGAAGTGGACCTGGACCTGTCCGAAGTGATGTTCGTGGCCACCTCGAACTCGCTCAACATTCCCGGCCCGCTGCTGGACCGCATGGAAGTGATCCGCATCCCCGGCTACACCGAGGACGAGAAGCTCAACATCGCGACCCGCTACCTGGTGCCGAAGCAGGTCAAGGCCAACGGCCTGCAGCCGGAAGAACTGGAAATCGGCAGTGACGCCATCCAGGACATCGTGCGCTACTACACGCGCGAATCGGGCGTGCGCAACCTGGAACGCGAGATCGCCAAGATCTGCCGCAAGGTGGTGAAGGAGATCGCGCTGGCCGGCCCGCAGCTGGTGAAGGCGAAGAAGGGTGCGAAGAAGCCCAAGGCGCTGGTCAATGTGTCCAGCAAGAACCTGGACAAGTACCTGGGCGTGCGTCGCTTCGACTTCGGCCGTGCCGAGGAAGAGAATGAAATCGGCCTGGTCACCGGCCTGGCCTGGACCGAAGTCGGTGGCGACCTGCTGCAGATCGAATCGACCCTGGTGCCGGGCAAGGGCCAGCTGATCCTGACCGGCCAGCTCGGCAACGTGATGAAGGAATCGGCGTCGGCCGCGCTGTCGGTGGTGCGTTCGCGCGCCGTGGGCTTTGGCATCGACAGCGACTTCCTGCAGAAGCACGACGTGCACCTGCACGTGCCCGATGGCGCCACGCCGAAGGATGGCCCGAGTGCCGGCGCGGCGATGGTCACCTCGCTGGTGTCGATGCTGACCAGGGTGCCGGTGCGCGCCGACGTGGCGATGACCGGCGAGATCACCCTGCGTGGTCGCGTCACTGCCATCGGTGGCCTGAAGGAGAAGCTGCTGGCCGCACTGCGTGGCGGCATCCGCACGGTCATCATCCCGGAAGAGAACCGCAAGGACCTGGCCGACATCCCGGCCAACGTCACCCGCGATCTGAAGATCGTGCCGGTGAAGTACATCGAAGAAGTCCTGGACCTGGCGCTGGAGCGTCCGTTGGCACCGAAGAAGGCGCGCAAGAGTGCGCAGCGTGTCACGGTGCGCAGCAAGGCCAAACCGAGTGGAAACGCGCGCGTCAAGCATTGACGCGCGCTGTCCAATGGCCCGAAACCCGCGTCGTTGCTGGCTTTCCAGCTTGCGTGGGGGTAGGGCCACTGGTATAAAAGCAGCACTCGCGAATGAGTGGTCGCAGTCTGGTGATCGCTGGATTCGGCGAACCGTTTCCACATGGCGGCCGCGTGCAGATGGCGTGCGGTTGCTTCCCTGTCGAATAAGCGGAACCCACCGCCAAAGGAGTTGTAGAGAATGAACAAGACCGAATTGATCGATGCCGTTGCTGAAGCTGCCGACCTGACCAAGGCAGAGTCCAGCCGCGCTGTCGATGCCGTCGTTGCTGCCATCACCAAGGCGCTGAAGGACGGCGATGCGGTCACCCTGGTTGGCTTCGGTACCTTCCAGGTCCGCGACCGTGCTGCCCGCACCGGCCGCAACCCGAAGACCGGCGACACCATCAAGATCGCTGCTTCGAAGAATCCGTCGTTCAAGGCTGGCAAGGCCCTGAAGGATGCTGTAAACTAAGCGGCTCGCTGGGGTGCTTAGCTCAGCGGTAGAGCGTCTCCTTTACACGGAGAGGGTCGGGGGTTCGAAACCCTCAGCACCCACCACAGCACCGCGGTAAAAGTTTGAGTGTGGAGCGGTAGTTCAGCTGGTTAGAATGCTGGCCTGTCACGCCGGAGGTCGCGGGTTCGAGTCCCGTCCGCTCCGCCATTCAACGAGGCCTCCGGCCAAAAGCTGGAGGCTTTGTTTTCTCCCCGGTCCAGGCCGGCTGAAAGCAAAAAGGTAACAACGCGGAGCGGTAGTTCAGCTGGTTAGAATGCTGGCCTGTCACGCCGGAGGTCGCGGGTTCGAGTCCCGTCCGCTCCGCCATTACATCCAGGCCCCCGGTTCAAGGCTGGGGGCCTTGTCTTCTCACCGAGAGGTACGGGAGGAAGGCGAAAAAGTCTTTGCAAGAACGGAGCGGTAGTTCAGCTGGTTAGAATGCTGGCCTGTCACGCCGGAGGTCGCGGGTTCGAGTCCCGTCCGCTCCGCCATTGCAGACTTCTTAAGTCCCTGTGAAAAAACTTTGAAAAAAGTGTTCATCGGGCTGGGTTTCCAGAGAGTCTTCGGATATACTGGGCGCCTGCAAAGTTCAAGCGCGGAGCGGTAGTTCAGCTGGTTAGAATGCTGGCCTGTCACGCCGGAGGTCGCGGGTTCGAGTCCCGTCCGCTCCGCCAACTCTAAAAGCCCTCGGCGCAAGCCGGGGGCTTTTTCTTTGCGCCAGGATGTGGAGTTGGCCGATGCACTGATGGTGCCTGCCTGCGCAAGTGGGCGCAGGCCGCGTCGGTGCTGCTTTTGGTCCCTGCGGCGAAGCGGGTTACACTGCCGGGCTCGCCAATCAGGCCTTGTGATTCCTCACCATGCTGCAGAAACTCCGCGACAAGACCTCAGGCTGGATCGTCACCGTGATCCTGGGGCTGCTGATGATTCCGTTCCTGTTCGTGATCGACAACAGCTACCTCGGTGGCGTTGGCGCACAGAACGTGGCCAAGGTTTCCGCGCCGCCAACCTGGTGGCGTTCGGCGCCGTCGTGGTGGCCGGTGCGCATGCTGTGGCAGCACCATGAGATCAGCTCGCAGGATTTCCGCACGCGTTTCGAGCAGGAGCGCAAGCGTGAGCGCCAGCAGCAGGGCGACAACTTCGACCCGCGCGCGTTCGAGAGCACCGAGAACAAGATGGCCGTGCTCGATCAGCTGATCGACGAACAGGTCGTGCGCCTGGTCGGTGAACAGGCGGGCGTGGTGATCGGCGACGGCGCGGTGCGCGAGTACATCGCGACCATGCCGGCGTTCCTCGATTCGAACGGCAAGTTCAACGAGAACAACTACCGCCTGGCATTGGCCGGTGGCAATCCGCCGCGTACCCCGACCCAGTTCCAGGAACTGGTGCGTGAGAGCCTGCAGCAGTCGGTGATCCCATCGGGCCTGCAGAGCTCCGGCTTCGTCACCCAGGCCGAGACCGAGCGCCTGTTGAAGCTGCTGGGCGAAACCCGCGACGTCGAGCTGGCCGCGTTGCCGCCCGTACCGGCCGATACCGCGCCGGTCACCGATGATCAGATCAAGAAGTGGTACGACAGCCACGGCAAGGATTTCCGCCAGGCCGAGAGCGTGTCGCTGGAGTACGTCGAGATCAACGGTGCGAACCTGCCGGCACCGACCCCGGCCGATGAAGCGACCCTGCGCAAGCGCTATGAAGAGGAAAAGGCAAAGTTCACCTCGCCGGAGCAGCGTCAGGCCTCGCACATCCTGATCACCGGTGACGGCGCCGAAGCCAAGGCGAACAAGATCGCTGCCGAAGCCAAGGCGGCCGGTGCCGACTTCGCTGCGCTGGCCAAGGCCAATTCGGAAGATCCGGGCTCCAAGGACCAGGGCGGTGACCTGGGTTGGGTCGAGCGCGGTGCGATGGTCAAGCCGTTCGAGGACGCGCTGTTTGCGGCCAAGGCCGGTGACGTGATCGGCCCGGTGAAGACTGAGTTCGGTTACCACATCATCAAGGTGGCCGCTGTGCGCGGTGGCCAGGGCAAGTCGTTCGAGGAAGTGCGTGACACGCTGGCTGCCGAGCAGCTGAAGGCCGACGGCGAGCGCGGCTTCAACGAACTGGCCGGTCGCCTGGTCGATGCCATCAACAAGAGCCCGAGCGACCTGGCCGCTGCGGCCAAGGAAGTGAACCTGCCGCTGCAGACCCTGGGCCCGATCACCCGCGCGACCGCCAGCGGCATCGCCGCTGACCCGGCCGTGCTGCGTGCCGCCTTCTCCGACGTGCTGGTGCAGGACGGTACCGCCAGTGACCCGATCGCCCTGGGCGGCGCGACCAACCACAGCGTGGTCATCCGTGTGGCTGCACACACCCCGGAACAGGCCCTGCCGCTGGACAAGGCCCGCGAACAGGTGATCGCTGCGATCCGTGCTGATCGCCAGCGCCAGGCCAGCGACAAGGCGGCCGAGGCCATCCTGGCCAAGCTGAAGGCGGGCGCCACCCTGCAGTCGCTGGCTGCCAGCGAGAAGCTGCAGCTGAGCCCGATGCCGGGCCTGCCGCGCAGCCAGCCGGTGCCGACCCCGGAAATCAACCGCGCGATCTTCAGCGCGCCGGTGCCGGCCGAAGGCAAGCCGAGCTATGGCAAGGTCGACGTCAACGGCCACGCGCTGCTGTTCGCGGTGAACAAGGTCAATCCGGGCGACATCAAGGAAGTTACTGCAGAGCAGCAGAAGCAGCTGAAGGAACAGCTGAGCCAGATCGACGGCATGGCCGCGGCCAAGGCCTACATCGAGGCGATGCGCAAGAAGTTCATGATCCAGACCACCGAAGCGAACCTGTAAGCCTCGCGGCGAGCAGATCGAAGAAGGCCCGGCATTGCCGGGCCTTTTTTTGTGCGGGCGCTGCTGGAAATTGAATTGTAGAGCCGAGCCCGTGCTCGGCTGGTCATGAACCCCGACAAGTCGCAGGCAAGAAAAAAGCCGAGCATGGGCTCGGCTCTACAGGAGGGCCTGGCCTGCGCGTCAGTCTTCGACGCGCAGCACGGCGCCCGGCTTCAGCACGCTGCTGCCGCTCAGGCCGTTCAGCGAAAGAAGCGCCTTGACCGGCATGCCATAGCGGCGGGCGATGGTCCAGGCCGATTCACCATCACGCACGGTGTGGCGACGGCTGCGCGGACGATCGGCGATCGCGGCCACGGTCTTGGCGACCTGCGGCGCTGGCGAGGCGGCGGCAACAGGTATGCTACTGGCCACCAGTGCGGTGGCGGTGTCCGCCACGGTCGCGCTGGCGGCCGAGACCGGCGCCAGCACGCGGGTGGTGCCGGACGAGACGCGTCCACCGCCCGCCAGGGCGGGGTTGAGGCGGGCGATCCGGGCCGGGTCCAGGGCGCGCTGTGCGGCCCACTGCTGGACGCTGGTGCCGGCCGGCAGGGTGTGGTCCTTCAGCACCGGCACGGTGCGGTCCAGCGAGGCCATGACACCTGGCTGGTCTTCCACGTCTTCCAGCACGCAGGCCAGGGCATGCAGCTTCTCGACGTAGGCATGGGTGACCGGCGAGAGGCCGGGCAGCGCCGAGGGCTTGGCGTTCTGCGCGTTCATGCCGGCCTTTCGCATGGATTGCAGCACGCGGTACTCGCCGGCGTTGTAGGCCATGGTGGCCAGGCGCCAGTCACCGCCGAACATGCCGTGCAGGGTCTTCAGGTAGCGCACTGCGGCCTGGGTGGAATCGACCGCCGACAGGCGGCCGTCGTAGCCGTTGGTCATGGGCACGCGGTGATTGCGCGCTGTGGTGGCGATGAACTGCCACAGGCCGGTTGGGCCGCTGCCGTTGCGGGCATTGGGCCGGTAGCCGCTTTCCACGAAGGGAATCAGTGCGAACTCGGTGGGCAGGTTGGCCTTGCGCAGCTCTTCGACCACATAGCCGAACAGCACCAGTGCATCGTCATCCTGGTTGGCCAGGCGCGACGGGGCGTGGGCGAACTGCTTCTGCCAGCGCGGGCTGGTGGCCTCGGCATTGCAGGTGGGCTCGGCCAGGCCATCGCGGAAGCTGGAGAAGATTTCCTGGCCGTTGCGGACCGACGCGGCCGGCAACGTGGCCGGATCCAGCGGCAGGGCGGCGGCGGCGGTCAGGTTCTGGCCGATGCCAGCGCCCAGCGACTGGGCGCCGGCGGTTCCGGCCAGCCCCAGGACCAGGCCCAGGGCCAGCGGCAGACTTCGGCGCATCATGCGCGGAAGCCGTCTTTCCAGTGCCGGAGACCGGCCATCACGTCGACGTCGTCAACGACGTCACGGCCCAGGTGTGCCGACACCGACGCGCGGATCGGCGCAGTGTGCACACGCAGGAACGGATTGCAGTCGAATTCGCTGGCCAGGGTTACCGGCAGGGTGGAACGGTCATCGCGGCGCATGGCCAAAGCCTCCTCTTGGCGCTGCCGCAAGGCAGCGTTGGCGGGGTCGACATGCCGCGCGAAGACGGCATTTGACACGGTGTACTCATGAGCGCAACAAAGCAGCAGTTGCGCGGGCAAGGTACCCAGCTTGCGCATCGATGCCAGCAGCTGGGACGGCGTACCTTCGAACAGGCGTCCACAGCCCAGGCTGAACAACGAATCTCCGCTGAAAAGATGTTCAGCAGTGTGAAACGCGATGTGGCTGCGGGTATGCCCGGGCACGGATAGTACGTGGAACGCCCGGCCCAGTGCCTGAACGCGTTCACCTTCGCCGACCCGTTCGGTTGCCGTGGGGATGCGCTCCTCGACGGGTGCGATCACCCGGACTCCGGGAAAGCGTGCCTGCAGCACGGGCACGCCACCGATGTGGTCATCGTGATGATGGGTGAGCAGGATCGTGTCCACGCGCAGGCCCTGATCGGCGAGCGCAAGCACCGGCGCGGCATCGCCGGGATCGACGACCACGGCGGCGCCGTCGTCGTCGATCAAGGTCCAGATGTAGTTGTCCGCAAATGCGGGCAGGGCAGTCAGTCGCATAGAATTGGACCATGCCCGCGCTGCAGAGCACCCGTCAAGCGAGCCAGACCCCGTGGTTCGACAGCGAACCGGCGGAAGCCCTGCGCGTTCTGGAGCGGCAACTGCTGCTGCCGCAGCTGTCGTTGCTGCCGGTGCAGCCCTGGCTGTGGATCGCGCCGAGTGCCGCATGGCTGGACGATGCGCAGCTTGGCGGGCGCGGCCTGCGCCTGTACCGGCAGGGGCACGGCTATGCCGGCGACACCCGCTGTGCGTTGCCGCTGCCGCTGGCCAATGAAAGCGTCAATGCGGTCGTGCTGCAGCATGTCACCGCAGCCGACGCTGATCGGTTGCTCGATGAGTGCGAGCGCGTGCTGATGCCGGGCGGCCATCTGTGGCTGAGCAGCCTCAACCCGTTCAGCCCTTACCGCACGCACTGGCGCCAGCATGGGCTGGTGGTGCGCACGCCGCAGCGGATCCGCCTGCTGCTCGGCCGCCACGGGCTGGAGTGCGACGATATGCGTTTCCTCGGCCCGCTCTGGCGCGGCGCCGGCAGCCGTCGCGTGGGCGGTTGGTCGCCACTGCGCGCAGCCTGCCTGTTCCATGCTGAAAAGCGAACGCTGGCCCTGCCCGGGCCGAAACCGTTGCCGGTGCGTTGGCACGGCACCGTTGCTACCTGATCTGGAGTTGTATTGAAAACCATTGAAATCCACACCGACGGTTCCTGCCTTGGCAATCCCGGCCCCGGCGGCTGGGCTGCACTGCTGCGCTACAAGGGCCACGAGCGTGAACTGAGCGGCGGCGAAGCGCACACCACCAACAACCGGATGGAGCTGATGGCGGCCATTTCCGGCCTGGAAACGCTGACCGAGCCGTGCAACATCGTGCTCTACACCGATTCGCAGTATGTACGGCAGGGCCTGACCCAATGGATGCCCGGCTGGATCCGCAAGAACTGGAAGACCGCCGGCGGTGACCCGGTGAAGAACCGCGAGCTGTGGGAGCGCCTACATGCGGCGACGCTGCGGCACCAGATCGACTGGCGCTGGGTGAAGGGCCACTCCGGCGATCCGGACAATGAGCGGGTGGATACCCTGGCGCGCAACGCGGCCATCCAGATCCGCGACGCCAGCCCGGTAAACTGAGCCCATGCGTCAGATCATCCTCGATACCGAAACCACCGGCCTGGAGTGGAAGAAGGGCAACCGCATCGTCGAAATCGGCTGCGTGGAGCTGTTCAAGCGCCGCCCGACCGGCAACAACTACCACCAGTACATCAAGCCGGACTGCGAGTTCGAACAGGGCGCGCAGGAAGTCACCGGCCTGACCCTGGAGTTCCTGGCTGACAAGCCGGATTTCGCGCAGATCGCCGATGAATTCCTGGCCTTCATCGATGGCGCCGAGCTGATCATCCACAACGCGGCGTTCGACCTGGGCTTCCTCGACAACGAGCTGTCGTTGCTGGGCCCGCAGTATGGAAAGATCACCGATCGCTGTACGGTGATCGATACCCTGGTGATGGCGCGCGAGCGCTTCCCGGGCCAGCGCAATTCGCTGGATGCGCTGTGCAAGCGCCTGGGCGTGGACAATTCGCACCGTGCGCTGCATGGTGGCCTGCTCGACGCGCAGATCCTGGGTGACGTCTATATCGCGCTGACCTCGGGCCAGGAAGAGATCGGCTTCGGCCTGGGCGACGATGACGGCGGTGGCGCCGGTGCCGCGCTGCAGGCCTTCGACACCAGCAAGCTGCTGCCGCGCCCGCGCGTGGTGGCCACGCCGTCGGAGCTGGAAGCGCATGCCGCGCGACTGGAGCGGCTGCGCAAGAAGGCTGGCCACGCGCTGTGGGATGGCCCGAAGGTGGAAGAGCCCGCCAGCGCATAAACATCCACGCATGGCGTAGATCTACTGTAGAGCCGAGCCCATGCTCGGCTCATGCACCAGGTTCAGTGGCAGCGCACCAGGATGACGCTGATGTTGTCGCGGCCACCGCCGTCGAGCGCGGCCGCGACCAGCGTATCCACGCATTCCTGCGCGCTGGCATCGTCGAAGGCGAGGGTGCGGGCGATGCTGCGGTCGTCCACTTCCTCGGTCAGGCCGTCACTGCACAGCAGCAGTTGCATGCCTGGGCGCAGCTCACCGCTGGTGGTGGCCACGTTCAGATGTGCAGGATCGGTCACGCCCAGCGCCTGGGTGACCACGTTGCGATGCGGATGCGCGCGTGCCTGCTCGGCCGTCAGGTTGCCCTGCGCGACCAGCTCCTGCACCACGCTGTGGTCCTGGCTGAGCTGCGCCAGCTGACCATCGCGCCACAGATACGCACGGCTGTCGCCGACCCATGCCACTTCGTAACGATTGCCCTGCACGCGTGCTGCGACCACGGTGGTGCCCATCGGCAGGGTGTCGTTGCGCCGGCGCGAGGCGCGGATGATCTCTTCGTCGGCGGTGCGGATGGCGTGGACCAGCGGCGCGCCACGGCGGATCTCGCGCACGATGGTTTCGCGGGCCAGCGCGCTGGCCACCTCGCCGCAGGCGTGGCCGCCCATGCCATCGGCCACCAGCCACAGGGCCAGCTCGCTGTCACCGTAGTAGGTGTCTTCGTTGAGCTCGCGGCGCAGGCCGGGGTGGGTGAGGTGTCCGAATTCGATCATGGTGTGCGGGGGCGGGGTATTGCTGGGGAGACAGGCATCATCGGGGGGCTGCAGGCATCCGGCAAGGCATGCACTCAGGAAATTTTCACTTCGTTGACCGGAATGACTTGTCGCCGGCCTCGCTTCCTCGTATGATGCGCGTCCCCGGTTCGCCGGGGACCACCCGGAGAGGTGGCAGAGTGGTTGAATGTACCTGACTCGAAATCAGGCAGGCGTTTATAGCGCCTCGGGGGTTCGAATCCCCCCCTCTCCGCCAGATAAAGAAAAAGGGCTGCCGAAAGGCAGCCCTTTTTCTTTATCTGGCACGGGACGCGACGCGCTCTGCGCATCGCCCCACACGTTGCTGCGCAACGCGTGGGCCCCTCCCTTTGCCTGCCTCTCCCCGCCCCTGTCGGGGCAGCCCCTCAACAGAGGGGCTTGGTCCTCCAGATGCATCACGGGAGATCCGCGCGGTGCGTGGATGCTGTTCCTGCTGGCAGGCTCATCCACGCATGGCGTGGATCTACCCGGGATATCCGTGCGGACGCTGCGGGTTACCATGTACGCATCACCTGCTGGAGCTTTTCCCGATGACCGCTGAAATCCTCGTCCCCGTTTCCTTCGGCGAGCTGCTGGACAAGATCTCGATCCTGCAGATCAAGTCCGAGCGCATCAGCGACGAGGGCAAGCTGGCCAATGTGCGCAGGGAGCTGTCGGCGCTGGAGAAGACCTGGATGGCACACCCGGCGGCGGTGAAGGACATCGCCAAGCTGCGTGCCGAGTTGAAGGCCGTCAACGAACAGCTGTGGGACATCGAGGACGACATCCGCCTGAAGGAGAAGGCGCAGGCGTTCGACCAGGGCTTCATCGACCTGGCGCGCAGCGTCTACCTGCGCAACGACGAACGCGCGCGCATCAAGAAGGCGATCAACCTGGCGCTGGGTTCGGCGTACGTGGAAGAGAAGTCCTACCAGGATTACGCGCAGCGCGCGTAATCCCACGCCGCTCGCCGCTCGCCGCTCACCCCAGGTGGTCGGCGACGTAGCGTTCGAAGGCGGCGATGCCGTCTTCCACGGTGATCAGTTCCATCACATCGTCGAATTCAATCTTGGTGCCCCACTTCAGATCGGTGGCCTGCTTGGCCAGGTACTTGCGCGCTGCGTCGTCGTAGCGGTCCACGCAGTAGCGGCGGTCCGAGTACGGGCCACTGCGGTTCGGGTTGCTGGCCGCATGCAGTCCCAGCACCTTGGTGCCCATTGCGTTGGCGATGTGCATCGGGCCCGAGTCCGGGGTCATCACCAGGTTGGCGCGGGCCAGCAGGGCGGGCAGCTGCTTGAGCGTGTCCTTGCCGACCAGGTCCAGTGCCGGCGTCTGCAGCTGCGCCTGGATCGCATCGGCCATGTGGCGCTCCAGTTCGCTGCGGCCACCGCACAGCACCACCCGCCAACCGCGCTGGACGGCATGGTTGGCCACCGCGGCGTAGCGGTCGGCGTACCAGTTGCGGCGCACGTGGCTGGAGCAGGGCGAGATCATCAGCACCGGGCGGCCATCGTCCTGCCACTGCGCGGCGGCCCACTCGAAGGCGGAGGGCGGCACGGCCAGATCCCAGCTGACTTCGGTCTGGCGCAGGCCCAGCGGCTCGCAGAAGCTGCCGATGGCATCCAGCACGTGGATGCCGGGGCGATCGGGAATACGCTCGTTGATGAAGAGCCCGTGCAGGTCCTTGGAGCGGCTGCGGTCGTATCCGATGCGGCGCTCGGCCGGAATGAAGGCCGACAGCAGGTTGGCGCGGAACGCGACCTGCATCTGCAACAGCGCTTCAAAGCGCCCCGGTGGCAGATGCCTGCGCAGTTCCTTGACCCCGGCCATGCCGCTCTTCTTGTCGTAGGCATGGAAGGTGACGCCGGGCAGGCCGTCAAGCAGCTTGTGGCCAACCTTGTCGATGATCCAGTGGATCGGCGTGTCCGGGCGCGCAGCCTGCAGGGTGCGCACCAGGGGCACCACGTGGGTGACGTCGCCGAGTGCGGACAGGCGCAGGAGGCACAAGGAGGAGGACGCTGATGCCATGTGTTGTTAGACTCAATGAAATGGTCGCATTCGACGCCAATGAAGCGCTGACGCCATGCCGCGAGGGTCGCGGCATCGGGGCCATTCTGTTCGACCGCGAGCGGCTGCGGCAAGCCGATATTGGCCTGTTCTCGCCCCAGCACTGGGGCAGCAAGGCCCGCCCGGTGGGCGAGGGCGGCCGCGGCAGCGCCTGGTTCGTCGATGCGCCGTTCGGTGCCAGCGTGCTGCGCCACTACCTGCGCGGCGGCATGGCGGCCCGGATCAGCCTCGACCAATACCTCTGGCGCGGCTCGGACCGGACCCGCAGCTTCGCCGAATTCCGCTTGATGCGCGCGCTGCGCGAGAAGAAGTTGCCGGTGCCACGGCCGATCGCCGCGTTCTACATGCGCGAGGGCCTGCGCTACCGGGCCGCGATCCTGATGGAACGGATCGAGGGCGTGCGCTCGCTGGCCGACCGCGCACTGGTTGCGGGCCGGGGCGCGCCCTGGGAGGAGACCGGGCGGCTGATCGCCCGTTTCCACCGTGCCGGCCTGGACCATGCCGACCTCAACGCGCACAACATCCTGTTCGATGGCAGTGGCCATGGCTGGCTGATCGATTTCGACCGTGGGGTGATCCGCATCCCGGCCACCGGCTGGCGCGAACGCAACCTCAAGCGGTTGCTGCGCTCGCTGATCAAGCTGCGCGGCGAGCGCAGCGTGGAAGATGTGCAGAAGGACTACGCACGGCTGCGCCGTGCCTATGACATGGCCTGGAACCGGGGCACCTGATGGACTGGTCGTTGCGTTTCCTCGGCGTCGGCAACGCGTCGGCGGTCGAGCTGGGATCGCCGATGTCGGTGATCGAGCGCGGTGGTCGCCCGTGGCTGACCATCGATTGCGGCGGTGAAGGCCTCACCGCGTTCAAGGCGCACTACGGGCACATGCCGCAGGCGCTGTTCGTCACCCATGTGCACCTGGACCATGTGGCCGGCTTCGAGCGCCTGTTCGTGGACACTTTCTTCAATGCGCACCGGCGCGGCAAGGTGCGCCTGTACGTGCCTGCCACGGTGGTGCCGCTGCTGCACAAGCGCATTGGTGACTATCCGAACGTGCTGGCCGAGGGTGGTGCGAATTTCTGGGATGCCTTCCACCTGATCGTGGTGGGCGAGGCGTTCTGGCATGAGGGGGTGCGCCTGGAGGTGTTTCCGGTGCGCCATCACTGGCCGGAGACGGCCTATGGCCTGCGCCTGCAGGGCGCGCTGACCTGGAGCGGCGATACCCGGCCGATTCCGGAGATGCTGGCGCGCTACGCCGACGACAACGAACTGATCGCCCACGACTGCGGCCTGCACGGCAACCCGTCACACACGGGCGTGGACGACCTGGAGCGTGAGTACAGCATCGAACTGCAGGCGCGGATGATGCTCTACCACTACGCCAGCGTGGCCGATGGCCAGGCGCTGGCCGCGCGCGGGCACCGCGTGGCGCAGCCGGGGCAGTGCGTGCCGCTGGCCGACCCGACTGCGCCGCACGTACTGGTGCAGGATCCGCCGTGAGCGGGACCGGCCAGCCCGCCGATGCGGCGACGGCTGCCGAACTGGAGGCGCTGGAGCGCGCACTGCAGTAGCGCTGGGCCATGCCCGGCGAGGGGCGCCAACCAAGGGTGGCATCTACCAGAGGCGAGGGCGTCGCCGGAAAAGGCGGTGGCCCCGCCGGCTGGCCTCGGCGCCCGCGTCGATCGATACCGTTGCTGCCTTCCGGCCCTGGCGGGGTTTTCGACCTAGCGTCGCGAGGGGCCGACGGGGCCACCATAGAGACGTTGGCCGCCCGGTGGGCGGCCAGTTCACGGATCAGGGGAAGCAGCGCGCGATGCGCCGGAGACCACAGCCGGACCGCACATCGGCTGACCGATGGCAGACCCTCATTCTAGCGCAGGCCGGGCCATCGACGCCAGCGTCACGCACTGAACCGGCTGTAACCCGTTCCTGGCCACGGCGGCCGGGCGTGGCCCCCGTTGCTAGAATGCCGGCCAGGAGGAACGACCTCCCCCACATCGGGAATCAAAGACCAGGACGGCCTGGCCCTACCAAGAGGAGGGCCGTCATGGCCTGGATCTATCTATTGTTTGCCGGCCTGCTGGAAATCGTCTGGGCCGTATCCATGAAGCAGTCCGAAGGCTTCACCCGGCTCACCCCCACCGTGGTCACCATCATCGGCATGATCGCCAGCTTCTGGCTGCTGGCGGTGGCCATGCGCAGCCTGCCGCTGGGCACCGCCTACACGATCTGGACCGGCATCGGCGCGGTCGGCGCGTTCGTGGTCGGCATCGTATTCCTGGGTGAGCAGGTCAGCCCGATGCGGATCGGTGCAGCGGTGCTGATTGTTTCCGGCCTGGTGCTGATGAAACTCTCCAGTAGCTGAATTTATTTACTCATGGCGGGCACGGATTCCCCGCCACATACAACGATATGCATTTTCGGCAAAACCATTATGCCGGCCCCTTTTATTTGACGTGCGTCATGAAAATGGCGCGCGTGATTCACATGCCGCTGGCACCGCCGGTCGCACAGTGCCGCCATTCGTCGGGCGAAATCGGGGAGTTTTCGCCTTGAGGGACACGCTGACGTACCTGTCCCTGGGTGCGATCAGGTGAAGATGTGAAGATTTTAAGGAGTTAATGCCTTCAGGCCTTGTTCCCGTATCGGGAGCAGGGGTGGCCCGCATTTTCTCCAAAAAAACCTGCCAGCTGTGCCATCCGGTCTTTTCATGGAGATTTACCGATGAACCGCATTTACCGTCTGGTTTTCAATCGTGCCCTTGGGGTAATGCAGGTTGCTTCGGAGGTCGCCCAGAATCCCGGGGGAAGCGCGGTCAGCGCAGGGCGGGTACCGCGATTGCGGACGCAGCAGCTGGCGGCGGCATTGGCCGCCACACTGGCCAGTGGATCGGCATTCGCAGCGTGCACGGGTACCACGACCGTAAACTGCGACAGCACCACCACCATCAACAACTACTCCAACGCGACCAACGGCCTCACGCTGAACATCGCCGCGGGTGCATTGCTGCGTACGCCGCCGATCGTAGGTGGAGGCAACGCAGCAACGCTGACCGGCGACAACGTGACGGTCAACAACAATGGCACGATCGATCCGAGCTCGATCGTCCTCGCCTCGCCCGGCCTGGTCATCGGCAATGGCTCCGCCAACAACAGCGCGATCGTCGTCAACAACAACGCCAGTGGACAGATCAAGGGTGTCGTCAACATCGCAACGCTGCTGGGCTTCGGTGGACAGGCGCTGGTGGCACAGAACGTCAACGGCACCACCACCATCAACAATGCCGGCCTGATCAGCACGTCCTTGATCGGTGTGGGCAGCGTTTCCGACGCGACCACGGTGGTGACCTATGGTGGCGCGGCAGCGAATGTGACCAACACCGGTACCATCGACGGACGCGTCGGCCTGGGCGCTTCTGGCGGTAATACGTTCCTCAATGCGGGGGCGGTCAACGGTAGCGTTCATCTGGGTGATTCAACCGGCGGCAATACCTTCACCGCAGTGTCGGGTTCCAGCGTTGTGGCCGGCGGTGGCACCGCCCTTGCCGGCGTGATTACGGGTGTTACCGGGGTGAAGGTTGCGGCAGCGGGAACGGTCGACGCGGGTACCGGCAGCGGCGCGGGCAACAACGCGCTGGTGCTGCAGAACAGTTCCGCCGGTCCCGGGTCAGGCACCGGCGGAGCGGTGACCACACTGGGCTGGAACCAGTACCTCAACTTCCAGAAGCTCACCGTCAACAGCGGTACCTGGAACCTGCAGGGCGCATGGGGCGCATCCGGCCCGACGACGCTCAATGATGGCCTGGTCAATTTCAACAATGCCGGTTCATTCGGCACAGGGCTGTTCACGGCCAACGGCGGTGCCATCGCATCCTCCACGGCCGGTCTGAATCTGGCCAATGCGTTCAACCTCGGCGGCAATCTATCCCTGGCCGGGACCAATGCGTTCGGCTTGAATGGCGTGCTTTCAGGCACTGGTGGGCTGACGGTCAACAACACCGGCATTGTTACTCTCGGCGGCGCAAACCTGTTCTCCGGGGGCGTCAACCTCAATGCCGGCGGCCTGCTGCTGGGCAATGCCGGTGCACTCGGCAGCGGCAACCTGACCGTCGGTGGCAGCGCCTCGCTGGATACGACGGCGGGCTTCACCCTGGGCAACAACCTGGTGGTCAATGGCGGGGGCTCGCTGAACCTGCTGGGCAGCAATGCGCTGACATTGAGTGGCTCGATATCCGGTGCCGGCAACGTGACCAAGAACGGTGCCGGCACGCTGACCTTGAACGGTGCCAATTCGCTGAGCGGCAGCTTCAACCTGGCCGGGGGCGCGTTGGCGCTGGGCGCGGGCGGCAGCCTGTCGCCCACCGGTGCGATCACGCTGGGCGTCGGCACCAGCCTGGATCTTTCGGCGGCGGCCGACCAGACCATCGGCTCGCTGGCCGGGCTTGGTGGTTCGGTCAACCTCGGCAGCCACACCCTGACCCTGGGCGGGCTGGGCAATACCAGCTACAGCGGCACGTTCGCCGCAGGCACCGGCGGCCTGATCAAGCTCGGCACCGGTGTGCAGACCCTGTCGGGCGTCAACAGCCTCACGGGCGGTGTTGCGCTCAACGCCGGTGGCTTGTTGCTGGGCAATGCCGCCGCGCTGGGCAGCGGTACGCTCTCTGTCGGCGGCAACACCACCTTCGACGGCACCACGGCGCTGGCGCTGACCAATGCTGTCAGCCTCGGATCGGGTGCCAGCCTGAATCTGCTTGGCGGGCAGGCGCTCACCTTCAACGGGGTGATCAGCGGCGCTGGCGGCCTGATCAAGGATGGTGCATCGTCGCTGACCCTCAACGGCGCCAATACGTTCGGCGGTGGTCTGGCACTCAACGCGGGCAGTCTGGTGCTGGGCAACGGCGGTGCACTGGGAACCGGGGCACTGAACGTCGGCGGTGCGGTATCGCTCGACGCCAGCGCCGGGCTCGCCGTGGGCAATGGCATCACGCTTGGCGCCGGTGGTTCGCTCAATGTGCTGGGCTCGAATGCGCTGACGCTGGGGGGTGTCATTGGTGGGGGCGGCAGCCTGGTCAAGAACGGCGCTGCCACGCTGACGCTGGGCGGCGCGAACACGTTCACGGGTGGGCTGGCGGTAAATGCCGGAACGGTGGCATTGGCCAGTGGTGGCAGCCTGGCGGCGACCGGCGCGGTCAGCCTGGCCGGCGCTGGCAGCGCGCTGGATATCTCGCTGGGTGGCAACCAGACCATCGGTGCATTGTCCGGTGTGGCGGGCAGCACCCTGGCGCTGGGCAGCAGCACGCTCACCTTCGGTGATGCCACCAACCAGACCTTCGCCGGCGTGATCGGCGGCACCGGTGGGCTGATCAAGCAGGGTACCGGCGTGCAGACGCTGACCGGTGCCAATACCTTCAGCGGTGGGGTGAATCTTGCGGCCGGTGGCCTGGTGCTGGGCAACGCCGGTGCGCTGGGAAGCGGTGCGCTGACGGTCAGTGGCAACGGCTCGCTGGACGCCACTGCGGCGCTGAACCTGGGCAATGCGATCAACCTCGGTGCGGCCCTGGCCCTGCCGGGCAGCCAGAACCTGACCCTGGACGGCAACGTCACGGGCACCGGCAGCCTGGTCAAGAATGGCGCATCGACACTGACCTTGAACGGCACCAACACCTTCAGCGGTGGACTGAATGCAAACGCCGGCAGCCTGCTGCTGGGTAACAGCGGCGCGCTCGGTACCGGAGTACTGGGCATCGGCGGCAACGTCACGCTCGATGGCAGCGCCCCGTTGAGCCTGACCAACAATGTTGACCTGGGCGCGGGTGCGGCGCTGTCGTTGCCGGGCTCGCAGGCGATCACGCTGGGTGGCGTGGTGTCCGGTACCGGCAGGCTGGTGAAGAACGGTGCCAGCACGTTGACCCTCAACGGCGCCAACAGCTTCGGTGGTGGGCTCACCGTCAACGGCGGCGGCGTGTTCCTGGGGAACGCCGCCGCACTGGGCACCGGTGCACTGTCGGTGGGCGCCACTGCCACGCTGGACAGTTCAGCAGCGCTGAACCTCGCCAACAACGTCAACCTCGGGGCAGGCGCGGCGCTGGATCTGCTGGGCAGCCAGGACGTGTCACTGGGCGGTCTCATCAGTGGCACTGGCAGCCTGGTCAAGAATGGTACGGCCACGCTGGCGTTGAATGGACCCAACACCTTCAGCGGGGGTGTCGGCCTCAACGCGGGCCTGCTGCAGCTGGGCAATGCGCAGGCACTGGGTACCGGCCAGCTGGACGTGGGCGGCAACGCTTCGCTGGATGCAACGTCTGCACTCACCATAGGCAACCTCATCGGCCTGGCCGCCGGTGCGAATCTCTCCGTGCTGGGCGGCAATGACCTGACGCTCACCGGTCCGGTATTCGGTGCCGGTGGGTTGATCAAGGACGGCGCGGCTCGCCTCACCCTGTCCGGCGCCAACCTCTACACCGGTGGCACCACCATCAACGCCGGCACGCTGGCGCTGGGGGCGGGCGGCAGTCTTGCCGCGGCCGGCGCGGTGGATCTTGCCGGTGCCGGTGCGACGCTGGACATCTCCGCAGCCGGTGCGGCGCAGACCATCGGCGCGCTGAACGGCGTGGCAGGCAGCCAGCTGGTGCTGGGCGCGCAGTCGTTGACCTTTGGCGGCGCCAGCAGTGGCAGCTTTGCCGGCGTGATCGATGGTACCGGCGGTCTGATCAAGGCAGGCGCGGGCGTACAGACGCTGTCCGGTGCCAATACTTTCAGCGGTGGCCTTGCACTCAACGACGGTGGCCTGGTTCTCGGCAACGCCAGCGCACTCGGTACCGGTGCACTGGGCATTGGTGGCACGACCACGCTGGACAGCACCGTGGCGCTGAACCTGGCCAACACAGTGAACTTCGGTGCCGGTACGCAGCTGACCCTGGGTGGCAGCAACGATCTCACTCTCGGTGGCGTGGTGGCCGGCAATGGCAGCCTGATCAAGAACGGTGCGGGCCTGCTGACCCTCAACAACACCAATACCTTCAGTGGCGGCCTGACCTTGAACGGCGGTGGCCTGGTGGTGGGTGCGAATGATGCGCTCGGTACCGGCGCGCTGGCGGTGAATGCCAGCACCACGCTGGACGCGGGCGCGGCAGTGACACTCGGCAATGCGGTCACGCTGGGCTCGGGCGTCGTACTGACGTTGCCGGGCAGCAATGCGCTGACGCTGTCGGGCGTGGTCGGTGGCAATGGCAGCCTGGTCAAGAATGGTGCCACCACGCTGACGCTGTCCGGTGCCAACACCTATACCGGCGGTACCACGATCAATGCCGGCACGCTGGCGCTGGGCACGGGCGGCAGCCTTGCTGCAGCAGGTGATGTCACGTTGGGTGCAGGCGCTGGCTTTGATATTTCCGGTGCCGGCAGCAGCCAGACCATCGGCGCGCTCAACGGTGCGGGTGGCAGCACCCTGGCGCTGGGCGGCAATTCGCTCACCTTCGGTACGGCCGGCAACGCCGCGTTCGATGGCGTGATCAGTGGCGGCGGCGGTCTGATCAAAGCAGGCGCGGGCGTACAGACGCTGTCCGGTGCCAACACGTTTGGCGGCGGCGTAACGCTCAACGCGGGCGGACTGGTGCTTGGCAATGATGCAGCGTTGGGCACCGGCGCATTGACTGTTGGTGGTGCCGCCACGCTGGATACCACCGGCCTGGCAACGCTGGCCAACAACATCGCGCTCAACGCCGGGCTTACCGTGCTCGGGACCAATGCACTGACGCTCAACGGCGTCCTGTCCGGGGCCGGCAGCCTCACCAAGAATGGCAGCGCGACGCTGACCTTGAACGGCGCCAACACCTATACCGGTGGCACCAACATCAACGCCGGCACGCTGGCGCTGGGGGCCGGTGCCAGCCTGGCGGCGAGCGGTACCGTGAACCTCGCCACGGGTGCCACGCTGGATCTGTCTGCCGGCAGCGGCACGCAGCAGTTCGGCACCCTGGTCGGCAATGGTACGGTGAACCTCGGTGCCAACTCGATCGAGGTCGGCGGCGCCACCGATGGCACCTTCAGTGGCTCGATCGCAGGCACCGGTGGCCTGACCAAGGTGGGTGCGGGCATCGAAACGCTGACCGGTGCCAACACCTACACCGGCGGCACCTCCATCAATGCTGGCACGCTGGCGATTGGTCCGGGTGGCAGCCTGGCCGCGACCGGCGCGGTGACGCTGAGCGCTGCGGGCACCGGCTTTGACATCTCCACCGCAGGTGCCAACCAGACCATCGGATCGTTGAACGGCGTGGCCGGCTCGACGGTGAGCCTGGGGGCACAGACGCTGACACTTGGTGGTGTGGGCAACAGCCTCTTCGATGGCACGATTTCCGGCACCGGTGGCCTGGTCAAGAATGGCGCCGGCATCCTCACGCTGGGTGGCGCCAATCTGTTCAGTGGTGGCGTTGCACTGAACGGCGGTGGCCTGGTGGTCGGCAACAACGCTGCGCTCGGCAGCGGCGCGTTGACGGTCGGAAGCAACGCAACGCTGGATGCAACGACCGGCGTCAGCCTTGCCAACAACATCGGGCTGGCAGCGGGTGCCAGCCTCGATCTGCTCGGCAGCCAGGCGCTGACGCTGGGGGGCGTGATTTCCGGCACGGGCGGGCTGATCAAGGACGGTGCGGCCACCGTAACCCTGAGCGGTGCCAACACCTACACCGGGGGGACCACCATCAACAGCGGCACACTGGCGATCGGTGCCGGTGGCAGCCTCGCCGCAACCGGTGCGGTGAACCTGGCCGGTGCGGGCACGCTCGACATCTCCGCGGGTAACCAGGCCATCGGTTCGCTGGCCGGCGTTGCAGGCAGCACGGTGGCGCTGGGCGGCAGCACACTGACCCTGGGCGGCACCGTGGACAGCACCTTCAGCGGTGTGATCGGCGGCAGTGGCGGCCTGATCAAGAACGGTGCGGGCGTGCAGACGCTCAATGGCGCCAACACTTTCAGCGGTGGCGTGGCGCTCAACGCCGGTGGCCTGGTGGTCGGCAACAATGCTGCGCTGGGCACCGGTACGGTGACGGTCGGAGGCGCTGCGACGCTCGATTCGAACACTGCGGTCATCCTCGGCAACAACTTCATCCTCAGCAACGCGTTGACCGTCCTGGGCAGCAACAACCTCACCCTCAACGGCAACCTGAGTGGTACCGGCAGCCTGACCAAGGAGGGTGCCGCGACGCTGACCTTGAACGGCACCAACACCTATACCGGCGGCACCAACATCAACGCTGGTACGCTGGCACTGGGTGCGGGCGCGAGCCTGTACGCCAGTGGCATCGTCAACCTGGCCTCGGGGGCGACCTTCGATCTGTCGGCAGGCAGCGGCACGCAGCAGTTCGGTACCCTGATCGGCAACGGCACGGTGAATCTGGGCGCCAACACGCTGACGATCGGAGACGCCACCAATGGCACGTTCAGTGGTTCGGTGGCCGGCTCCGGTGGGCTGATCAAGGAAGGCTCCGGTACCCAGACGTTGACCGGCACCAACACCTTCACCGGTGGCACCACCATCAACGCCGGCACGCTGGCGATCGGCGCCGGTGGCAGCCTCGCTGCGACCGGTGCGGTGAACCTGGCCAACGCCGGTACCACCTTCGACATCAGTGCGGGGGGCGCGCAGGCGATCGGTTCGCTGGCAGGCGTGGCAGGCTCTTCATTGGCGTTGGGTGGCAGCACGCTGACCCTCAATGGCGTGGGCAATACCACGTTCGCCGGCACCATCGGAGGTGCAGGGGGGCTGGTAAAGAACGGCGCAGGCATCCAGGGCTTGACTGGCGTCAACGTCTTCACGGGCGGCGTGACCCTCAATGCCGGTGGCCTGCTACTGGGCAACGACGGTTCGCTGGGAACCGGTGCGCTGACCGTAGGCGGCAACGCCAGCCTGGATGGCACCAGCGCGCTGACGCTGGCCAACACCGTACAGCTGGCCAGCGGCACGCTGACTCTGGGCGGCAGCAACGCACTGACCTTGAACGGCCCGATCAGCGGCGCTGGCGGCCTGCTGAAGGATGGCGCGGCGACGGTCACCCTCGGCGGTGCGAGTACCTATACCGGCGCCACCACCATCAACAGTGGCACGCTGGCGGTGGCGGCCGGTGGCAGCCTGTCCGGTGCCAGTACGGTCAACCTGGCCGGTGCCGGTACGCTGGATATCAGCGCCGGTGGCAGCCAGAGCATCGGAGGCCTCGCTGGCGTGACCGGTTCCAGCGTGGTGCTGGGCGGTGCAACGCTGACCACCGGCGGCAACAACGCCAGCACCACGTTCGCCGGCGTCCTCAGTGGCACCGGCGGCCTGGTGCAGAGCGGTACCGGCACGCTGACCCTCAGTGGCGACAACACCTACACCGGTGGCACCACCATCAACGGTGGCAGCACGCTGCAGATCGGCAACGGCGGCAGCACCGGCTCGGTGCTGGGCGACATCACCAACAACGGCAGCCTGGTCTACAACCTCGGCACCACGGCAACCGTGGGTGGTGTAGTCGGCGGCAGTGGCAGCCTGACCCAGGCCGGCAGCGGCACGCTGGTGCTGACGGGCAACAACACCTACACCGGCGGTACCACCATCAATGCCGGTGGCACATTGCAGATCGGCAACGGCGGTGCGACCGGCGCGATCGTCGGCGACATCACCAACAACGGTGCGCTGGTATCCAACGTGGCCGGCAACACCACGCTCGGTGGCACCATCAGCGGCAGTGGCGGCCTGACCCAGGCCGGCAGCGGCACGCTGACCCTGACCGGCAACAACACCTATACCGGCGGCACCACCATCAATGCCGGTGGCACGTTGCAGGTGGGCAATGGCGGTGCGACCGGCGCGATCACCGGCAACGTTGCCAACAACGGCAGCCTGGTGTTCGACGTTGCGGGCAACACCACGGTCGGCGGTGCGATCAGCGGCAGTGGTGGCCTGACCCAGGCCGGCAGCGGTGTGCTGACCCTGGTGGGCAACAACACCTACACCGGTGGGACCACCATCAGTACCGGCAGCACGCTGCAGGTGGGCAACGGCGGCGCGACCGGCGCCATCGCTGGCGACATCACCAACAATGGCGCGTTGATTTCCAACGTGGCCGGCAACACCGCGCTGGGCGGCACCATCAGTGGCAGCGGCGGCCTGACCCAGGCGGGCAGCGGTACGCTGCTGCTGACCGGGACCAACACCTATACCGGCGGCACGACCATCAACGCCGGCAGTACGCTGCAGCTGGGCAATGGCGGGGCAACGGGCTCAATCGTCGGTGATGTCACCAACAACGGCACGCTGGTGTCCAACCTGGCGGGCGATACCACGCTGGGCGGCACCATCAGCGGCAGTGGCGGCCTCACCCAGGCCGGCAGCGGTACGCTGACCTTGACCGGCAACAACACCTATACCGGCCCGACTACCATCAACACGGGAGGCACGCTGCAGGTAGGCAATGGCGGTGCGACCGGCGCCATCGGCGGCAGCGTCACCAACAACGGCAGCCTGGTGTTCAACGTGGGCGGCAACACCACCGTCGGCGGCGCCATCAGCGGCAGCGGTGGCCTGACCCAGGCGGGCACCGGCACCGTGATCCTGACCGGCAACAACACCTATACCGGCGGCACCACCATCAACACCGGCGGCACGCTGCAGGTCGGCAATAGGGGCGCCAGCGGTGCAATCACCGGTAATGTCAGCAACAACGGCAGCCTCGTGTTCAACGTCGGCGGCAACAGCACGGTGGGCGGCACCATCAGCGGCAGTGGCGGCCTGACCCAGGCCGGCACCGGCACCCTCACGCTGACTGGCAACAACATCTACACCGGGGGTACCACCATCAATGCCGGCGGCACCGTGCAGGTCGGCAACGGTGGGGCCAGCGGCTCAATCATCGGCAACATCACCAACAACGGCGGCCTGGTCATCAACACCGGTGGCACCACCACGCTTGGCGGCAGCATCACCGGCGGTGGCAGCATCGTGCAGGCCGGCCCGGGCACGCTGAATCTGGGCGGCAACAGTGGTGGCTTCAGCGGCACCGGCCAGGTCACCGGCGGCGGCCTGAATGTCACCGGCAACATCGGCGGACAGTGGACCATCGGCAGCGGCACCACGCTGTCCGGAACCGGCACCATCGGGGGTACCGGCGGTGGCGTGACGGTATCCAGCGGCGGCGTGCTGTCGCCGGGCAATGGCCCGGGCAATGGCAGTGGTGCAGGCAACGGCACCGGCACGATCACGGTGGGCGGCAATCTGAACCTGTCACCGGGCAGCACGCTGGGCATCGACCTGGGCGCCACCGGCAGCGACACGGTGCAGGTCGGCGGCAGCGCGAATGTGGGCGGCAGCACCGTGCGGGTGAATACCATTTCGCCGAGCACCAGCTACCAGCAGGGCCAGCAGTACACGGTGGTCAATGCGGGCGGTGGCGTGAGTGGGCAGTTCGCCTCGGCAACCTCGCCGTCGGCCTTCCTGACCATCACCCCGGTCTATACCGCCAACACGGCCAACCTGCAGATCGACGTGGCGCAGACCGCGGCATTCACCACGGCGGCCAACACGCGCAACCAGTACAACACCGCCGCAGCGCTGGACAGCCTGCCGCAGAGTGGTCCGGCGCTGGGCCTGTACAACACGGTGCTGATGTATGACGCGGGTACCGCGCGCGCGGCGTTCGACCAGCTCTCCGGTGAAGTGCATGCGGCCAGCCGTGCGGTGCTGCTGTACGACAACTACCTGGAAGAAGGCATCCGCCAGCGACTCGGCAGCGAGTTGCCGACCGTGCGTGGCGAGCACGCTTCGGCCTGGTTGGCCGGCAGCGGCAAGGTGTTCAGGCAGGATGGCGACGGCAATGGCGATGAGATCCGCGCCAATCGCAATGCGCTGATGGCCGGTGTCGACTGGCAGCTGGGCGAGCATGTGGTGCTGGGTGCAGCGGCCGGCAACGAGCGGCTGGATACGCGGCTGTATGATCGCAGCTCGCGGGCCCGCCTGCGTGGCCACACGTTCGGCCTGTATGCACAGGGACAGTGGAACAACGGCTTCGCGGTGGGCGGCAGCGTGTCGCGCGGTGACTACCGGACGCGCACCACGCGTGAAGTGCCGTTGTTGGGCCAGACCCTGTACAGCCGCCAGGATGCCGATGTGACCATCGCCCAGGTGGAAGGCAGCTGGACATGGACCCACGGCAGGACCCAGCTGCAGCCCTATGTGCAGTTCACCAAGCACTGGGTCGACAGCGATCGTGCGGTGGAGCAGGGTGGCAGCGCGGCACTGGTGCTGGAAGGCGGCAAGGACACGCTCAATGTCAGCACCGTGGGCGTGCGTGGGCGCTGGGACGTGGGCAGCGGCGAGCGCTTCCCGGCGCAGCTGACGGTCGGCCTGGGTTGGCAGCATGCGTCGGGGGATACCGATGTAGCCAGCCGCAACCGCTTTGCGGTGGGCGGCGACGCCTTCGATGTCTACAGCGCGGTGATGGCACGCAATGCCCTGGTCAGCCAGGTGGGTGTGGCGGTCGGCCTCGGTCGCAACAGCCAGCTGTCGATGTTCGTGCAGGGCCAGCATGGCGATGGCCGCCGCGATGTGGGTGGGCAGATCAACCTGCGCGTCGGGTTCTGAGCAGGGGATGCCTGCGGTAGATCAACGCCCTTCGTGGATGGCACCGGGGCGGGAGCGCTACAGCTCCCGCTCCATTTCAACGGCGTCGATCCCGGCGCCATGCCCATCGGGCACGATGCGCGCCACCTGGAAACCCAGGCCGGCATAGAAGCCCTGGGTGTGCTGGCTGGTGCTGAGCGCGATGCGGTCGATCGACGGATCGCTTTCAGCCTGGTGCAGGCGCGCGAGTGCCAGTTCGCGGCCCAGTCCCTGGCGGTGCAGCGCGCGCTGCACCATGCCCCAGCAGAAGCCGGCGCTGCCGTCGCTACGGCGCGAGAGGCCACCACAGGCGACGACGTTTCCATCGCGCTCGATCACCTGGAACGCACAGCCCGTGGCCTGCTCGCGCAGGAAGCGTTCGAAGTCGCTGCGCTCTTCGGGCGCGAAGTAGGTGGGTACGTTGCTGTCGAAAATCGACAGGCAGGCGCGTGCGGCGGCGGGTTGGTAGACACGAAGGCTCATGCAGCCACCCTAGCGTGCGGAGGGGGCTGCGTGGCCTCCGGGTTATGCTGTCGGGCAACGGGAGTGACCGCGCGGCAGGATCCGCCGACCCCATTCGTCTTCCCGCCTGCAACGGAGCTGCCCAGCGATGCCCGATCCTTCTTCTTTCCGGACTGCCCAGCTGATGCGCGGTCTGCTGTTTGGCGTGGTGGGACTGTTGATCCTTGCCGTGGCCGCCTTCGAGGTGACACATCGTCTTGAGTTCCTGGAGGTCGCGCAGGCCGTTGATGGCCAGGTTGAGCGCCTGAACGCCGGCGGATCGCATCCGCAGGTCGCGTTCACCACCGCGACCGGCCAACGCGTCTCGTACCCGCAGGGCGGCATGATCTTCGGCTATGAGCCTGGGCAGCCGGTACGCGTGCTGTACGACCCGGCGCAACCGCGGCTGGAGCCGGTCCTGGACACGTTCGATGCGCTGTGGGGAATGACGGTCGTGTGGGTGCTGCTGGGGCTGGCGTTCGTCGGCGCCTGCGTGCGGAGACTGCTCCGGCGCAGATGACCTGCGGGCGGATCGCGCGCCGTCGGCGGGCCGGCCGTTGGACCGGCCACGACGGCAGGGCCTGTTCAGTCCGGTAGTACCTGCGGCGATTCCCGCCAGCCAAACAAAAAAGCCGCCCACTGGGCGGCTTCTTCATTTATCTGGCGGAGAGAGGGGGAAACAGTACCTTGACCGTCCCGCCTAGCTCCGGAGGCGTCCACAAACCGGATTTGTGTCCTGTGGTGTGTCCTCGCATTCTAGTCCGGTTTAATCGTAGCTTTTTCAAAATCGTCAAAGCCTCAGCCCTGCAAATCGGGGGCTGGCGCAGGCTTAGCTCGTTGGGGCTACCCGAGGGCGCAGGGGTGTGATATGCTGGAGCGGTGAATGGTGGAGGGCAATATGTTTTTTATGTCATTTTTTGAAAAAAACAAGCCAAAGACTGACATGCAGATAGCTGCAGACAAGCAGCTACTTAAGTCGATCAACGAAAAGAAGTCTCTGCGAGTTGTCGATGGCACTCTTTATGTCGACGCTAGTGATGTCGAGGAAAAAATGCGTAACTTGCAAAAAGTCGCAAGGAGCGTGTTGCGGCGATAGCTTTTAATAGTATCCCGTCGAGGATATTTCATAGGGAAGTGAGATGGGTTTACTGCTTATTCTGCCGCTTCTCGTAAGTGGCTATATATTTTGCAATAGAAGTCCTTTGATTCGCTATAGGCTGCCTCAGTATGATGGGCAGCTTCTTTATTTTTTTGTCGCCTATCAAGGGATAGTTTGTTTCACTTCTGCTCTCGTGTGCGTTACCGTAGTTTCGGCGATATTTTCGCATGACTGGGGTGGATTGTTTTGCGAGGCTGATTCATGCCTGTGTCCTTCATGGTTTACCACTGATTATTTGGATGGCGGTGGCAGAGCTTTGGCTGCGATTAACGCCTCCTGGAGCGGTAAAGGACAGTTGTATACATTTTTCCTCTTGGTCAGTGCGCTGACTATGCTGATGCCGTTTATACGGTCCCGTTATGGTCTCTATAAGTATAAAAAGGCCAAAGAGAGTGAGGTCGGTGGGGTTGTAGGTGAGACCGCCATTAGCGTATTTCTTCTTAAGGAAGCACTAGCGCATCTTCCGCTTACTCAGGCGCTATTTAGTGCTTCGGTGGATTCGGCTCCTATTCTTGTGCTGACCGATGATCGGCGTGTTTACGTCGGACTGGTCTCAACAGTAGGGACGCCAACAGAGGCGACGAGCGTGGATGAGGACTTCGGTCTTTGGCCCCTAATGAGTGGATACTGCGATAAGGACTCATTAGAAATGGTTTTGGATGCCGACTATCCGGATTTTGACAGGAAGTCTTCTCCTCAAATTTTTATGCGACAGAAGGATGTGGTGTCAGTGACGCCTCTTTCTGCGGGTTTGGATATTCCATTTCCACATCGTAGGAATGCAAAGTCAAAGTCAAAGTCAAAAACGTCTAAGGCTCCCTTTGCATGGTTGGCGTTGGGTTATTTTGCGCCTCAGATTGTTCGCGTGGCCGCTAGGGTAGTCCGCTGAGGCATGGATAATCTGTCTGAGTGAAGGCGTGACTACAGCGCCAAGTGCGTGGTTACCTGTGTCAGGAAGATCAGACTGAAGATCGCCCCGGCTTGCCCAGAGTGCAGTAACAAGGCCCATCACCGGGAAAGCCTTCACTTAGGCAGCCTTCGCGCCGACGAGTACCGCGAAATCCATGATCTCGGGAGCAACGTTGTCACAGTCAATCAGTACTGCGACGGTCGAATCCTGCGGTTGAGCCATGAAAAGGTGTCGTATCTCGTTACGCTCTTCTAGTTCAGAGTCCAGGCGCAGCGCCTCTTGGTCGGAAGGCAATGCTCTCGTGTCAGGCTTGAAGTCTGGCCGCTAAGGCGTAGGTCGGGCTCGGATAGTCGGCGAACAGCTTGATGCGGATCATCGAAGCGCTGGAGCCATCACCGCCCGTCAATGGAACGTCTTGGAGAAGGTGCAAGCACTGACGATCAGATGGAAGCGGATCCTGCTCTGTGCAACCTATCCAGTTTCGGGCATCCCATCGCTTCCCAAGAATGATGGGCACCAGTGGGCTTTGCTGAATAGGAAAAGCGCCGTGCACCGCGACCTGGTAGCCGTGTGCAATCTTGGCCAGCATCCGGACGAACGACCAGATGTCCATCCTGTCCTGAAACTGCATGCCTACAGAGGCATGCTCGCGAACTGTCTCCCCCTCGCCAAGTCCCATGGTCAGCGTATCCATGGCGGAAACCTCTATCCCCTCTGCAGAAGGATCGGGCGGAAATTTAGGGTTGAGGAAGCCTGGGAGAGTGAGGACGGGGAGGTGCATGACTTTGACGCTTTGATCCCAAGGCAGATCGTGTTCAACCAAGGAATTGTCGGCGCGTATGAAGGTCTGTTTGATCGATTCCGTGGCGGGCCGTCGATGAGATTTTCGACCCTTTATTCCCAAGGATTGGCGGCCGCGATCCAAAAATCCGCGAAGCACTCTCATTTCGAACTGGGACGTAAGCTTTGCACACGGATCGCAGCTCGAATCTGGCAGTACGAGAGTTCCACCTAGGCCTTTTGGCACGATGTGCTCTTCGGTCAAGCGCCCCTGTGTAGCACCACAATATATGCAGGCGCCAACTGGCTTGAAACGATGGGTAACAGGTGCCCGCAATCGAGTCGAATCCATTTAGCTACCAGCTCCTTCTGGGACCAGAAATGTCAGAGGCACGGTTCGGCGGCGTCCTAGCCTTGCCCATAGGCCTCGAATGTATCCCATGTAGCAAGGCTAGTCAGCGTTGAGGCTGGACTACCTCCCGGCTGGGCTGATGCTGCTTCGATGCTTAAGGATAGAACCTCTTCTTGTCCTTCAAGCAGCGCTTGAACTGCCCCTTGGCGTAGACAGGAAGCACTACCGCAGGCCTGTATTTCTCCAAGGTCTCTATCTGCTTCCTGCGCATCACGGCGGGCTTCTTGTGGAAGTAGGCCTCGTGAAGCACGGGCACGCGCTTGCTGACAGAGTGGCCGGTGATCAGAGCAATGTCTTCGTCAGGGACGTTCTGATGATGTAACTCTGTAGCGATGGTGTGTCGGAAGGCATGGAACCCGACGCCTCTAGGAAATCCAAGGTCTTTCATGTAACGGCTGAACTGGCTAAGCGCTGCCAGGCTGTAGCGAGCATTGGTCTCGCCGGTCGTACGGTTCACGCCAGCGGATAGGTGTGGGAAGAGGCGAGGGTGGCCACAGTCCCTGATGTCATCCATGAAGTCCAGGAAGCCTGCGTCCAACAGGGGCTTCGGGATGGGGATCGTTCGGATAGATGCCTTGCCTTTTAGGCTTTGTCGACTCCGTAGCCGGTTCCGGTGCGCTAGGTCAGGGTCTACTGTCTTCTGGATGCGGATACACCAGACATCACTCTCCTGGACGATGTCGGCGACCTTCAGCTGAGCGACTTCGTTGATGCGGGCACCCGTATACAGGCCGATCATGGGAAGCCACCAGCGATGCGGATACTTGCTCGCCCAGGGAATGAAGGTCTTGGGGTCGAAGATGCGCCGTAGGTCGTCTTCATCAAAGAGGCGCTCAGGCTTGTTGGGATCGGTAACCAAATCCTTCTTGATCTCGGCAAACGCAGCCATGGGGGACGCATCAATGGCTTTCGTCTTGACCAGCTGATTGAAGAAGGAGACAAGGAAGCGACGATGACGTTCAAGCGTTGCAGGGGCGAGCTGAGGAACATCTAGCTCCTTGCCGCAGGCAATGGCTTCGTCATAGCTGATACGTTGATATGCGGGGTCAGAGAAGAGGCCTGGCGGCGACCAGCGCATGAGGTCCCAGAGTCGGTAGATGTGAGGGTGGTCAATGCGAGAGACGGGGATGTCGCCGCAGGTCATCTGGAGAAGCCGCAGGGTTCGGGCTGTGGAATCGATGGTCTCCTGGGCGAGGCAGCGCCGCTCTCTATCTCCCAGATAGTCCTTGATCTCTACGGAAAGAAGGCGGGCGGGGTGGCCTGCGGAGAGCGGCTCAAGGTAGCGCGTGCCTGCGGCATTGATGCGAGAGCGTCGGGAGCGCTCCATAGCCGCGTTGAGGATCTCTTGCGCATGGATGGCCGCTTCGCGTCCGGTGATGACCAGCTCATCAATCCGGAAGCGTCCGATCCTGACGCCCTTAAGGTGCAGCGTGTCATCGGAGTCTGGATTGAAAGGGAAGTCTTGAAGGAAGTTCTTTACTGTTTTTGGCATTGCACTGTCTCCGTAGATGATGGGAGCAGTGCTAAGGCCTGGCTTTGATTCGTCAAACGAGATCTAGAGTGTTGCCGCGTTGCTTAGGCATTCGCCGAAAAGTTGGAATTAGCGCGAAAACGTTTAGAGGAAATTAGTGGGGTGTGCGTTGCGAGGCGCTGTGGCGCAAGGGTTTTCCTTGGATGACCGCTTCTATCTTGCAGTCATTTTTGTACTGTACGATTTTGAGTGTGCTTACGCCTAAGCGTGCTTTCTTACAGAATAGGCATGCAGGATATTTTCGAATTTGCGACGGGCATCACCATCCTCCATTCTCTTTGTTGGGTCGCCTCGCCCTGGCTCTATGGCAAGTGGCAACCCCGGTTAGGTTGAGTGGATGGGACTGCGTCCCTTTCGGGTCCGGACCGGTTGTCTAGGGGGGAAGACCGTATAGCTTGTTCCCGGTGGATGGGGCAGTGGCGCTTAGCGTCCAAAGCTTCCTAGCTACCTTCTCTCTTTTTGCTACCAATTTCAGGTTTTAAGAATGACCAAGCCGTCACTCGATTCCATTGCCTCCGCCAAAGCCAAGCTTGCTGAAGAGCTACGCAAGCTTGAGGAACAGGAAGTTCAGCTTCTCCAGGAACAAGCCGCTGATGCCTTCGCAGAAGTCGCCAATCTCGTGTCCCAATACGGCAAGAGCTTCTCTGCGAAGCAGCGCGCCGAGATCGTCAGCATGCTGGCGACGGATGTCCCTAAGAAGGCGGGAAGTGTGAAGAAGGAAGTCGCGCCCAAGTATTGGCTCCCACACACGGGCGAAACCTGGAGCGGCCGAGGCAGAACTCCTCGTGCGTTCGCTGCCTGGGAAGGGACTTCCGCTTACACAACTTGGAAGGCTTCCCATCCCAACGAAAAGTTCCCGGCGTTTCCGGGTTGAGAAGACAGAAGCCCCGCATAGCGGGGCTTCTGAGTTTGTTGCTAACTCACTTCGGCTTCTTAGTGCCGTAGGGAGCCTGGTTGGTAGGCTTCAGCGAGATCCCCGCCTTGCTCGCCTGGCCGTAGATTGCCTCGGGCGAGCGCCCCATTTTCAGGCCAATGACCCGGGTAGGGGTGTTCCCTGACGCAAGCTCTTTGAGTTGCTTGACCTGCGTAGGGGTCCAGGGCTGACCGGAGTTGGAAGGCTTCTTGGTCATTGCGTTTTCCTCAGCCGATGTCGGCTAGTTGACTGCTGCCCCAGTCATGTGTGAGGGGCGCGGCCGCGTTACAATTGAGCCCTGGGCAGGGGAAACCCCGCTCAGGGCACTTGAGGGTGCCCGCCACGACCTCCGATCAGTCTGGCCTGAGAAACGAGGCTGATCGGGGGTCTTCTCTTTCACGACATCCGCCGGGCGAGCTGGCGACGAATGCCGATCACTGTTGTCTTAAGCATGGTTCCTCCTTGGCGTCTGTTTGAGCATCATTTCCCTACGCTTTTAGGTTTGCTCTTCCGTGACTTCACCTTCGTAGGTGCCGATTCAGTTGGGGCATCGGTAGGTGGTGGCGGAGGGGGGCTCGGCGGATCCTCTTTTGCCGTCGTCTTAGCCCAGTAAGCGCGAAGTGCATCCATCTCACTGAGTCCGCCCACCTCGGACAGTCGATCCCAGAAGCGGCTGTAGAGCACGTCTTGGATCTTTCCATTTGATCTCATCCATTCAACGGCCGAATTTGGATTCGTCAGCAGAACGTAGTGGAAATCACCTGCCGGTCCGGCTTTTGCCACGATTAGCTGCAACTCCTGCAGCCGCTTCATGCGCCGTCGCCAGGTGTCTACTGCCCTCGGTCCGGTGAAGCCCGCCTCTGCGGCGAACGTGATCGGATTGTCGATTACAAGAACCGGGTGATCCGGCGCTCGCGCCCAAAGGCAAAAAAGAACATGCCCAGGCGGCTGGCCTTTAGACTGTTCGTCTGCGGCCTGCATGGCAATCGGCAGCGTCCTCGGCACAGTTGAAAAGCCATTGTTCTTCTTGCGATTCCAAATCCAGGCGTCATCCACTCCGGCGAAGTGGATTTGCCGTTGATGCTCAGCGCGCTCCGACATATTTACGCGCCGTGCCACTGCCTGCTTCATCGTGGACATCGAGCAATTCCCTATCAACTGGTGGACAATTTGCGTCTTCAGGCTCCGAAGAGCAAGGGAACTAGACGCGCGCAACTGAGCGTTTTAGATAGCTGAAAGCTACGCCAGAGCCACCGTGGATGCAACAAACAGCGATTCCTGAATGGTTGAGGTGCGCGTTTCCGCGCATTTTGTTAAAAAATACCCATTGATATCAGGTATTTGGGTCGGTAGCCGTGTGCTCCCCGTCATCCCGTCCTTCCGTGCTCACCGTGCTCGCCGTGCTCCCGGGGTTCTCCAAGGGGGGGGGAGTGGTCAGTCCTCTCTTTCTCTCGGTTCGGACCTAGGCCTTAAGTCGCCTCCGCCTGCTCTAGATGCGAGTGGATTGGCGGAGCTCCTGCTGGCACTGCCAGCTGCAGTCGCTGCTAGATAAGCACGCGGCGCGTCGTATGGTCTTGGCCTAGCTTCCTCTCACCGGCGATGCCCGGACAGGGGGGCAAGTTGAGTCCCTCCACAGCACAGTAGGCCCCTTCGCCTGTGCGCGTGCTGATAGGCGTGTTTTCTTACATCAATGGGATTTAGGCACTGCGAACGACTTCACAATCCTCTAGTGCTAGCGAAGCTTGGTGAAGATGCGTCGCAACACCTGCTCGCGGTCACGAGCCTGACGACCGCTTCTTATTGGTCTGTATTGCGGACAAATCCAACATGATGAACCGAGTTCACATCTGCGGTGAAGCGCCCCGAAGCAGATTCGCGAGCACGGTCGAAGAGCAAAAGGTAGTGGCCAACCAAGTCATGAATGCTTCCTAGCCGATACCTTTGCACTATGGCGTCGGCGTGGTTCTGGTGAATCGAGATGCGGAAGCTGCTGTTTTCGGCGCCAAAGTTTGAGTAGTAGCTACTGCCAAGGGGCCAAAAGCTAAAAGAGCGCACTATTCCCCAGAATCCAAGCCAACGCTCCGTATGTAGATCGACTCGGGCGTCCTCAAACCGTACAAAAGCGTCATGGACCGGCACCTCCGTCTGAGCAGGATCTGGGAGCCGTATCCGAACTGGACTGGTTTTGAAGCTTGGCCAGTGAACTAATTGCTCAAGTAGCCGTTGCGGCCCGCGAGATATAGTCGTCGACCGGCGTGTTCGGGAGGCCGAGCCTCCGCCAGCTCTGCTGCCTTCGTCAGCATCTTCGCCTTCTTCAGAATTCACCTCCGAAGATTCGACCGGCATCTGAATTCTGACAATCAGTGTCTGATTGCGTTCCACCCATTGAGCGACAGTCGCATCACTCTCATTTGTTTCCCATGGATCTGCGTTGCGCTGGATGAGGCTGCAGTTGGGCGCATGCGGACGACAATAGAAGTGCGCAATTCTCCCATTCCTTCCAGGACTTGGATCGGTCTTTCGGCGAAAGTGCGCGGTAGATTCACAGCCCAAACACTTTAAGTGGCCCTTCAAGGGCTCCCGCTGGGCCTCCGTGAGCAGTGAAATCTCTAAAGCGGTGTATTCGTTATTGGTTCTTCGATCCAGAGCTTCTTGCATCCTTCAAGTCCCCTGTGACTCGTTCCCGATGCTTCTAGATTAACTCCTGCTTCGTCAACCGCGCCAGACCTATGCTTGTTCTAATCGCTGTTCCGGCTGAAAGCGCTAATGGATTCGCTTCGTGTCTGGTCTTTAAAGAGAGTACCACTGTCATTCGCTTGAAAAATCGCGGACGCTGGTTCTTTCTGCAAGGTGATCCCCGACAACACTCCGGCTCAAGACATGGGATGAAAGGCTACGGCGCAGCAAGCTGCTTTAGCAGTGCCAGTGCTTCTTTCTGCTTCCTAGCATCAAGCTGCGATAGCACCAGGATGGCTTCAGCCATTGTGTCGGAGGCAGCAAGAAAGTAAGCCGCTGGAAGATCCAGCAGTTCCGCAAGTCTCTCGATGGTCGCCAGATCGGGCTTGTGCATGCCTCGTTCGTAACGGCTGATGCGGGGAGCCACCGTGTTCGGGTCGTCCACGCCCAAAAGCAATTCTCCAAGCTGCACCTGCGTCCACCCCTTAGCCACGCGGGCGGCACGAAGGCGTTGGCCAAGAGCGGTAGGCGTAGGTTGAGGGGCTGGCATCCGAGAACAACAAAGACGTTGACTCTCGGAAGTGTGCCCATCTAAGCTTAGCTGGTCATTTGCGTTCAACGCAAATATTTGCCGGGGAGCTAATCGTATGGATATGAGGTGCATTGCGTTGCTGGGTCTTCTCACCATTGTCTCCTCTGCCGAGGCTGCGCCCAGCTTGTCGTGCCAACTGCAGAGCGGCCAGTTCAAGGTTGGTGGGGGAGGGGAGCCCAAGGTCTCCGAGTTCATCTGGGCCACAGGTCATGGCTCCGCGATCCCCACCGGTCCCGTGCGAACAAGCATTGGTCGGATCGACCCTGTGGAAGGCCGGGACTACAAACGCGCTATCAAGCTCGATGGAAAGCCGGTTCTGCTGCCTCCCGAAGCGCATAGCGTCATTGGCTTCGGCAAGTCTATGACTTCAAGGACGCCATCGTTCTGGCTTACCTCGGCGAGCGTGAGGAGGACTCCTCTGCGCGGCCTAGTCAGATCGTGATCGTCATCAATAAGGCCGGCTCAGTGATTGACAGCGAAGTCCTGCCTGGCACTGCGACGAATCCCGGCGATCACTGCCTACTTATCGACTGATCAAGGAATTGAGATGAAGAGGATCTGGATGCTTTCGGTTGCTGCGCTGCTGGCGGCTTGTTCTGGTGGGCCCGGCAATGGCGATGTTGAGAAGGCGTTGGCCGTGTATTTCAAAGAAGCGACGGGAACGACGATGACCTTTGAGGGGTTGAAAGTGGGCGAGTGTGTGCGAGGGGGCGGTCCGGGCTACGCCTGCAGTGTCACTGGAACTGCGCGGTATCAGCTGGGCACTCGCACTGAGCAGCAGCATCTTGTCGGCACCTTCGTCATCGACAAAGTTGGTGGCACTTGGACTGTCGTAGACCGTCGTTGACCCAGCCCATCCCACCCATCGCTAGGAAGCTCGTATGTGGACCTTGTTCAAGGTAATCCGCTGGATCATCACCGGTCTCGCGCTGTGGTGGTTGTGCGGTGTGGTGTTCGAAGAGGGCACGACGGCTGATGGGGCAGTCGTCGGCCTGATGCTGTTCGGGCAGTTGGTCTTCTGGCCGCTCGCGCTGCTGTGGGGCTTGCCGTGGCTGTTCCGGCGCCGAGCGCCCAAACTGAAGAAGCATAGGCCTGAAGAATTCGAGCCCACGGTGTCCCATGAGCACATTGCATTGGACCTCGGCAGGGACGCAATCTGGGTCCGAGATCCCGTGAAGGGCGAGCGCTACCTGCGACGGGCTGAAGTGCTCGCTATCCGCACTGGGGAATACAACTACAAAGGAGTGGTCACCCATCGCCTGGAAGTCCGGGTGCGGGACGTTGTTCACCCGCTCTGGCTGGTTCCTTTCGTGCGCCATTCTGATCGTTGGCTTAAGAGCACAGCATTCAATGAATCAGAGCGCGATGAGTGGTTCGCTAGGATGAAGGCATGGATCAATGCACCTGTAGCTTACTGACGTAAACGTGAGACCTGCCAGCTCGCCTTCGTGATTCGTCGCGCGAACGCTCTGGCTGCCGAGCTTGACGGGTTAAGTGGATGTGAAGTATGAATGAGGCTCAGCAGGTGGGGCTGGGCAACGGACATGTCAACCAAGGCGACAAAACACAGCGCTCCTGGGCCATACCTCGGATACGGCCTGCAGACTGTGCGGCTATGCGCACGGCTTTTGAATGAACCTCCGGATTCAACCGTTTTTGTAGAGCACGATGACGATGTCTCGGTGCTTTATAGCGACGGGACAAAGCTCCTTGAGCAGACGAAGCGAGTCAAAAGCAACCCTTTGTCAGATTGGTCTGTAGACCTATGGAAGACTGTCCATAATTGGCTTGAGGATCACGCTCCATTTGATGTCGTATCCAAGCTGTGCCTCTACATAACGCCAGATCATGAGCCGGGCGAATTTGCAAGGGCGTTAGCAAAGGCAAGCAGCGCGCAAGATGTTGCAGAATTGGTCACGCGCATCAAGAGCCAGCTCACCTCGGCGAAAAAGAAGTCGAAGGTCTATCCCTTTGTCAGCAGGTTCCTTTCGGCCGAGCCCGATGAACAGCTCTCGCTGGCGGCTCGCTTTGAGATTGTTCGCGAGGGAGATCCATTTTCCACCATCCGCCTGCGCTATGAAGCCGCAGTGTCCCCACTTCTGCTTGAACGAATCATCTCGTTCGCGTTGGGGGAGGCCAAGGTGAAATCTGACCGGTTACTGGAGATGGGGAAACCTGGCGCGATCAATGCTGGCGAGTTCAAAGATACTGTCAGGCGCTTTGTCCAAGAGATTAATCTTCCGGCCTATTTCGATTTTGATTCTCCTCCCATAGATCCGGCCAAAATTGATATGGAGTTTGTCTCCAGGCCAACCTTCGTGCGCCAGCTGGAATTGATCGAGGCTAGTAAGCAGCAACAGCTACAAGCCATCAATGACTACTTGAGAGCCATTTCCAGCAAGACTAGGTGGGGCGAGGAGGGGATACTGCTTCCGGGATCACTGGACGAATGGGAGAGCGGGCTTCTACAGCGGCATTCGGCCATATGCGACAGTCTTGACGTGCTTCACTCAAGTCTCAACGATGTAAGTCGCGGCAAGGTCGTGTATGCCGAATGTCGGAAGCTAGAGCTGTCTCTACAAGGGAAAAGCGTCCCGGGGCACTTTACTCACGGCTGTTTTAACGAGCTCTCGGGAACAATGAAGCTCGGTTGGCATCCGGCCTACCTATCACTTTTGGAATAAATCGTGGTCGCTGCTATTGGATCCAATAAAGCTCCTGCCCATTTGTCGGGTCTGGATCTGATATATAACCCGTCGTTCGGGTCGTATCTTATATGGCGCGCAGCGTCCGGACATTTTTCGGAATCCGGCCGAGGGCTTCCGATAGCCCTCGCATTTTTGGTGCTTCCGATAGCGCTCCACGGAGAATCCAAGAGCGCGCTGATAGGGACGAATATGCCTTCAGGGTTAACTTTGTTCGCGGCAAAGCTCGGCGCAAAACAAGAGAGTCTGCTTGCTATTCATGAGCGAGCGATTGCGCTTCGCAGCCTTTCGCTTGCCTCATTGACTACCGGCACAATGGCGAAATTCATGATTGTGGACCCGGGGACCGCAACGATCTTGTCCTTGGATTCAGAGCTTCCATCGCCGAGTTCGAGTATGCGAAAGCTTGGTTTGGCGTGTGAGAAGCTGGGGGTTTGGTTTGGGCGCCTTCCGGTCGATCAAGTTGCGTCAATTCTCAGGGTGGCCTTCTAATGTATTTCCAAATCTTGAAGCTGGTTCTTTGGCCGCGAAATGGTGGTTCAATTAGGGAGGTGGTATTTGAGCCTGGCATGGTAAATGTAATAACCGGTGCTTCCAAAACTGGTAAGTCAGCTGTTATTCCAATAATTGACTATTGTTTGGCATCCAAGACGTGTGCAGTTCCCGTTGGTGTTATTAGAGACGAGTGCTCATGGTTTGGAATTCTCGTTGAGACGGTGGAGGGGCAGAAGCTATTTGCGCGAAAGGAGCCGGGTGAGCAAGCGCAGACCGGTGAGATGTTTGTTATTGAGTCTGGCGAGGTCGAAGTGCCTCAGAGCTTGGATGAGGGCAACACCACGGCTAGTGCTGTGCGTGGACTTCTTGATCGACTTGCTGGTCTTACGCAGTTGGACTTCGAACCCGACACTGAGTATGGCTACAAGCTTCGACCGTCCTTTAGGGATCTAACATCTCTAGTCTTCCAGCCTCAGAACATCGTTGCAAATCCGAATGTTCTTTTTTACAAGGCCGACTCTAATGAGCACCGGGAGAAGCTCAAAACTGTCCTTCCTTATGTGTTGAATGCTGTCACGTCCAAGACCATTGCGCTGAGGCATGAGGCAGATAGGCTGGGCCGGAAGCTTAAGAAGCTTGAATCCGAGCTTAGAGAGGCGAGCTCTATATCTGAGAGGCGAGTTTCGGAGGGTCGGCGCTGGCTAACCCAAGGTCGAGAACTTGGCCTGTCGGCTCGGCAGGGTCAGCCAGCTGGGTGGCCAGAGATCTTGGAAGAGCTTCAGGAAATTGCAGGCGTCAACCACATCGGCCGGTCTGCGTCAGTTGAGGGGATTGAGGCGACTCTTAATGTGCTTTCTGAGCTCCGTGCCAGAGAGCAGGATTTGGCCGCTAAAGCGTCGGGACATCGGCAGCGGTTGATGGAGTTGAAGCGGTTGCGCGAGGGGAGCGATGACTACGCTGGCGCTCTTCGTATACAACGTGAGCGTATTTCTTTATCGACTTGGATGCGTGATGAGGTGGAGAGAAGAAATGATGCTTCTCTGCTATTCCCATCCGAAACTGCGAAATCACTTGATTTGCTATCGAATGCATTATTGGAGGTGGAGGCAAAGCTCCAGGCGCATCCTCTCGCTACTACCTCTCTAGATGCAGAGTATCAGCGGCAGCGAGTGCTGACTGAGAATGTGCTGTCTGAGATAGCCATCGTGCGGCAGGAGATTCGCGCATACGAAGCAAGCTCTGAGGCCGCTCGGCAGGAAATTACTCTGACCTCCACAATCGATAGGTTCTTAGGGGGTCTGCAGCAGCTGCTCAGTCAGTACGAGGCGTCGGACTCGTCTCCAGAGCTTGAAGGCGAAATCTTTGACTTGCGCAAGAGGCTGAGTGAGATCAATGGCAATATCAATGGGGCTGCCCTTCAACGGCGACTGGACAGCATTCTTGACGAGATTCAGCAGATCACCGGAACGATCATTCCGTCACTCAATGCAGAGTGGGGTGACAGCCCGGTGCGACTGGATACGAAGGAGCTCACGGTAAGGGTGTCTCGCAATGGGCGGATGGATTACCTTTGGGAGATCGGCAGTGGGGCCAACTGGCTTGCGTATCACGTTGCGGTGACTCTGGCGCTCCAGATCTATTTCCTCAAGCATCCCCCGAGCCCGGTACCGGGTCTTATTATTTACGATCAGCCGAGTCAGGTTTATTTCCCGGCAGTGGTGATCGATAAGGTTACGGGTGAGAAAGATAAGAGACTGGTGGATCAGGAGGATATTCAGGCAGTTCGAAGCATCTTCGATGAAATTGGGAAGCGCGTGGTGGCCGCCAAGGGTGCGTTGCAAGTGATCGTCCTGGATCACGCTAATCAGGAAGTATGGGGTGAGCTAGAGGGCGTGTGCCTTGTGGAGGAGTGGCGGGGGAAGAAGCTCGTTCCGTTGGACTGGTAATCCGCAACCACGATCTACGCGCTCGCTCGCTTGCTGGCGGAACTTTTTTGTTACGAACCTAAAGCGACAGAGCAAGAGCGCACTTAGGCATTGCCCTGCGGGCAATGCGTGCGCAAGAGGCTGTGCCCCTTGACCCCCTAAAAAGCGCTTGCCAAAGCCTAAAACGTAGGCATAAAGGCAAGGGCGGGGGCCAGAACAAGGAGCATCAATGGCCATCTATCACACAAGAGTAAAGACATTCAGTCGTGCCCACGGTCACGCATCCACAGCTGCAGCAGCCTATCGCGCAGGCCTGCTCATCATCGATGGCCGCACCGGTCTCCGGCACGACTACCGAAGGCGCGGCGGGGTCGTTGAGACACGTTGCCTCGCTCCCGACGACGCTCCCGACTGGGCTTTCGACCCCCGACAACTCTGGCCTGCAGCCGAGGCTTCGGAGCGCCGAAAAGATGCCACGGTCGCTAGAGAGTTCGAGGTGGCCTTGCCACACGAACTGAGCAATGAGCAGCGTTCAGACCTGGCAGCCGAAATATCGCGCTGTCTGGTCCAGCGTTACAGGTTCGCTGTCCAATCCAGCATCCATGAGCCGCAGACCGCTGACGGGCTCAACTATCACGTCCACATCCTAGCTACGACTCGACGGGTGGATTCAGAGGGCCTGAAGGACAAGACAAGGGAGCTTGATGGCGGCCCTTCAGGCCGAGGGGAGGTCGAATGGATTCGCGCGATGGTGGGGGAAGCCATCAATGCTCACCTGGCCGCAGCCGGTGTCTCGGCCCGTGTCGATCACCGAAGCCTGAAAGAGCAGGTGGCTGAAGCCGCAGAGCAAGGAGATGAGCTCACAGCAGCGGAGCTTTCCCGTGCTCCAGGACTTCACATGGGCAAAGATGCGACGGCGCTGCATCGCCGAGGCGTCGATACAGTCCTTAAGCAGGGCAATGACGGGATCCACCAGGCCAACAGCGCTGCTTGGGATCGCGCCGTGGCCCAGATGGCAGGAGAGGGCAGGTTGATGGAAGCTGCATCCGATCAAGCCATCTCGGTCGGCCGACGCGAGGTTCCTTCGCATGCTGCCATTCAATCAATGCTGTCTCTTGGTGGAGAGAGTCGTCTGGGTAACGTGGCCAGGGAAGTCATGCCGGTTGTGGCGGTTGCCCATGAAGGGGCGCGGCAACCGCAGGTCACAGCATCCAAGCAAGCCCTGAAGGAAGTGTTGGAGATGTGGGCCGAGGCGTGGATAGAGGCACTGCGAGATAGACTCAAATTCACGCGCAGGTTGCTGCGCAACAGTGCTGCTCTGATATCGGCTCATGGAACATTGCCCAGACTACGCGTTGATCTAGAGGAGCTGCTCGTAAGACTGAAGAAGCTGAAACGGGACGCGCTACGCTTCAAGCGTAGGCTGAAAGCTGAGGACCGTGCTCAGCATGGGTTAGCACAGGCGGAGTTTGCTCTGGAGAGCTTCGAAAGCCAGAACCCACGTCCAGGAATCCTGACTCGGTCGGATTGGTCGCGGCGGCGGGCGCGCCGTGTCAGGGCTGTCGAGCTGGGACGCGAGGAGTATCAACGCGCTCACGAAGCCACTGGCCCGAAGGCTCAGGAAGACTACAACCGTCAGACAGGTGAGTCCCTCTCGCAGCTGGAGAATTGGAGTGAAGTGCTGCTGCGTAGATATCCGGTGGAGGATGCGCCCATTGACGCTCCTGCGGCTCCCATTCCGGCTGATGTCCTACCGGTAATGAAGCAGAGCAAGGAACCAAGAGTGCGGTTGCACTGATATACAGGGGAAGGCCCCGGCTCGCCGGGGCTTTAACCCACCTCCAGTTTCGAAAACTCAGTGGTAGGTAGGTCTGGGCTTTGACACTGCGCCACGGCGCTCTGAAATCATGTCGCTGAGCTGCACCTGATCGCGTTCTACCACGGCTTCTCTAACCCTAATGGCAGGTTTCAGAGTGTGGTCGTCAGCCGGGGGCTTTGGAGCCATGCATCGGTTGATCAGCTCGTCGGCGATTTCGAGGGCATGGATGATGTCCTCGATCCGCTCTTGCGTGTCTCGTGTCCGGTCTTGGGCAATCAAAGGGCATAGCACTCGACTAGCGATAGCCAGCTTTCTTTCTAACGGCATATGAAGCTCCTAACGTGGGGGAGCTTTCATAAAACCACCATTTTCGTTGATCGCAATAGTTGTGGCGTTTGTCAGTGCCAATGTTGGCCCGTTAGAGATACTCCTAGACGTTCCATGTAATTTTCCTGGCGCGGAGATCCGCTACCCCAGCAACTTCTTCAGTGCAGCGAGCTCAAGATTGAAGCTCAAGGATGACAGGCCCGCTGTTTTGAATTCAGGAGTGATCAGCCCATTGAGCTTTTCGGCAGGGGCGAATTCCCTGCTGTAGACGGGATGGTGCTCATCATCAAGCTCGTGGCCGACGATCTGGGCGCGCATTTCTGAGGCGACACCGAAGCCCTGCATCTGCTGGATGACCGTCTTACGCAGGGAATGGAAACCGCGCTTGGCCTTGGGCCACGCTTTCCCATGCTCGGCGAGGTGGCGGGTAAAGGCCTTGGAGATCCAGTTCCCCGCGCCATTAACGGCATTGACTTTCGCTTGAGGGAAGAGACGGCTTGAAGTGGGCAGGCTGGCAACATAGTCGCCGAAGCCCAGGGCAATCAGGTCGGCGTGGATCGGGACAGTCCGGATGCTGGCCTCGCTCTTGAGGCGCTGGTGCTCGCCGTCGTCATTAATATGGATGTAGGCCACCCCTCCCTCCGTTTGCACATCGCTCACCAGCAGCTGCCCAACTTCAGAGGCACGGGCGCCCGTATACAGGCCCAACAACGCTGCCCAGCGCGCGGCAGGTGACAAGGTGGCAAAGGCCGATGGAGCAAAGAGGAGGCTGATCTGCTTCAGGTCGAAGGCCTTGAAGCCCAGCTTGCGCCGCTTACGCTTGGCGCTATTGCCGTATGAGACATGGCTTCGGGCCGGATTACTGTCTGTGTAGTAGCCAGCGGCAATCAACCAGTCGAAGAAGCCACCCAGATAGGACTGTTTGTTCACTCGGGTCGGGGTTGAGATGCCAGCGTCGGCGAGTGACTGATAGAAGTTCGACAGGTCGATTCGGTTGATGCTCGGCAGGGGATAGTCATGGCCGGTGACGCGCACGAACCCGTCAATGGCCGACTTCTTGATGCTGTAGGTCTTGGGGATGGTGTCTGGGGCAATGGCTTTGAGCCAAAGATCGCGCGCTTCCATCAGCGACAGGATCTTGCTGGGCTGGGGCTTGGAGGGAACTGCCGGGGCGGCTGCCGCGCCGAAGAACGCAGGGTTGACCCGTCCGATACTCTCGATGGCGCGAGTCAGTGCCTCGGTGTCTTCGCCTGGCTCCGCTTGGATACGCAGGGTGCCATTGGCGTCTCGTTCCAGGGTGTAGTCCTGGAGCCGTTGTCCCCGAAGCTCCTGGAGCCATTGCTCTGCCGTCTTCTCACCCATGCCGTTCTTCCTGATGGCGCTGAAGACCTCAGCATAGCGGGCGGCCAGGACCAGGGCGCAAGCTTGGGCGCTGCGCATTTCGCGCGTTCGAAGGCTCCGCTTGAGAATTCGGCAGCCCAGAAGGGGCTGGAGGTCGACGGGCACGCGTTGGCGGAACGAAAAGCCCGCTGGCGTCTTGATCAAGTGATGGGGAACTCTCATCGGGATGTGTCCCGATTTGTGTCCTGCCCCTTGCTAGGCCCAGAAAAGCAAAACCCCTGATTTCTCAGGGGTTTGCAGAGTCTGGCGGAGAGAGGGGGATTCGAACCCCCGAAGCGCGGTTTAGACGCTTACACACTTTCCAGGCGTGCTCCTTCAACCACTCGGACACCTCTCCGGATCCCTGCCATCGGCAAACGCCTCAGCAGGGGCGCAGATTCTAGCGGGCGGCGCGGCCGGACACAAGCGCCCAGATCAGGGACGCATCCGGGGGCATTGTTGGCGAAGGGGCTGGACAGGCATGGCACAATGGAACATCCGATGGAAAACGGTGGCCTGATGTCCTATCTCGTCCTTGCCCGCAAGTGGCGTCCGAAGCGTTTTGCTGAGCTGGTGGGCCAGGAACACGTGGTCCGTGCGCTCAGCAACGCGCTGGACAGCGGCCGGGTCCACCACGCGTTCCTGTTCACCGGTACCCGTGGCGTGGGCAAGACCACCATCGCGCGCATCTTCGCCAAGTCGCTCAACTGCGAGCAGGGCACCAGCGCCGACCCGTGCGGCCAGTGTGCCGCCTGCCTGGACATCGACGCCGGCCGCTACATCGACCTGCTGGAAATCGACGCCGCGTCCAACACCGGCGTGGACGACGTGCGCGAGGTGATCGAGAACGCGCAGTACATGCCCTCGCGCGGCAAGTACAAGGTCTACCTGATCGACGAAGTGCACATGCTGTCCAAGGCGGCGTTCAACGCACTGCTGAAGACGCTGGAAGAGCCGCCGGAGCACGTGAAGTTCCTGCTGGCCACCACCGACCCGCAGAAGCTGCCGGTCACCGTGCTCAGCCGCTGCCTGCAGTTCAATCTCAAGCGCCTGGACGAAGACCAGATCCAGGGCCAGATGACCCGCATCCTGGCGGCGGAAGAGATCGAGGCCGACGGCAGCGCCATCGTGCAGCTGGCCAAGGCCGCTGACGGCAGCCTGCGTGACGGCCTGTCACTGCTGGACCAGGCGATCGCCTATGCCGGCGGCGCGCTGCGCGAGGACGTGGTGCGCACCATGCTGGGCACTGTGGATCGCACCCAGGTGGCGGCGATGCTCGATGCGCTGGCCGAGGGCGATGGCCCGCGCCTGCTGCAGGTGGTGGCCGCGCTGGCCGAATTCTCGCCGGACTGGAGTGGCGTGCTGGAAGCGCTGGCCGAAGGCCTGCATCGCATCCAGGTGCAGCAGCTGGTGCCGGGCGCCGCCGTCGCGGAAGGCCTGGATGTGGCGGCATTCGCCGAGCGCCTGCGCCCGGAAGTGGTGCAGCTCTGGTACCAGATGGTCTTGAATGGCCGTCGCGACCTGCCACTGGCACCGAGCCCGCGCGCGGGCTTTGAAATGGCGGTGCTGCGCATGCTGGCGTTCCGTCCGGCCGCAGCGGTACCGTCGGTGCCGAAGGCCGTCGACGGTGCGGCGGGTGGCACGCCGGGTGGCAACGCTGCCGGTGGTGGCGCCGGTGCCGGAAGCCATGAAGCGACGCCGGCCGCTGCCGCCGCTTCGGCCAGCCCGGCCGTAGCGTCGCAGGTGGCCGCTCCGGTGGCTGCACCGCGCGAACCTGAACCCGAACCCGAGCCGGCCCCGCAACCGGAGCCGGATCCGACGCCTGAGCCCGAGCCGGTGCCGGTGGAAGAGCCCGTGTCACCGCCGCCGGTGAAGGCCGAGGCGCCGGCGCCTGCCATCGCTGTAGAGGCAAGCGATGACCTGCCGCCGTGGGCCACCGACGAAGCCGAGGCGCGGGATGGGGCCCTGGCGGCCGAGATGGCCGGCCCGGATGCCGCCATGGTCGCGCCCTGGCATGAACCGCCGGCTCCCGCCGCGGATCCAGGCGAACCTGCGCCGCCGGAGCGTTCGTTCCGCGCCGAAGGTATTGCCATTGCGCAGGCCGAACCGGCTCCGGCGCGCGAGGCCGCGCCGCAGGAAGGTGTCAGCGAGCTGGCCACTGCCGAAGACTGGCTGGACCTGGTCGCCAACAGCGGCCTCAGCGGCCCCTCGCGGCAGCTGGCTGCCAACGCTGCCTTTATCAGCTGCCAGCACGGGACCTTGAAACTGGGCCTTTCGCCCGGATTTGAGTACCTGCGCTCGGAGCGCGCGCTGGCTGCCCTGGGCGAGATGCTGGAGAAGGCCCTGGGCCAGGCGCCGAAGATCGTGGTCGAGACCGTGGAAACCGAACACGTTCCGGCCGAGACCCTGCATCAGCGTGCCGACCGCCAGCGTGGCGAGCGGCAGCAGGTGGCAGAGGCCGTTTTCATGGATGACCCGGAAGTGCAGGTGCTGATCCAACAGCACGGTGCCCGGGTTGTTTCCGATTCCATCCGTTCTTTTGACGAGTAAGACACTATGCGCGGCAATATCGCCCAACTGATGCAGCAGGCCCAGAAGATGCAGGAAAACCTGCAGAAGGCCCAGGAAGAAATCGCCAGGATCGAAGTGACCGGCAGTGCCGGCGGCGGCATGGTCAGCGTGACCCTGACCGGCGCCAAGGAATGCCGCAAGGTGCGCATCGACCCGTCGCTGACCAGCGACCCGGAGATGCTGGAAGACCTGATCGCCGCCGCCTTCAACGATGCCTCGAACAAGATCGATGCCGAGTCGAAGTCGAAGATGGGTTCGGCCACCGCCGGCATGCAGCTGCCGCCGGGCATGAAGCTGCCGTTCTGATTGCCAGCGTGGCATCCGTGCAAGCGGGTGCCACAGAATCTGTAGCCGTCGAGCTCGCTCGGCGCCATCAAAGCATGCCGCCGTGTCCGCACCCCTGCTTGAACAACTGATCGACGCACTGCGGGTGCTGCCTGGCGTAGGCCAGAAGACGGCGCAGCGCATGGCCTACCACCTGCTCGAGCGCGAGCGCGAAGGCGGCCAGCGCCTGGCCGAAACGCTGGCCTTGGCGGTGGAGCGTATCGGCCACTGCGCGCAGTGCCGCGACTTCAGCGAAACCGAGCTGTGCCCGACCTGTGCCAACAGCAGCCGCGAGCGCAGCCAGCTGTGCGTGGTTGAATCGCCGGCCGATCGTCTCGCGATCGAGAACGCGACGGGTTTTCGCGGTGTCTACTTCGTGCTGCAGGGCCGGCTGTCGCCGCTCGATGGCGTCGGCCCGCGCGAGCTGGGCCTGGAGCAGCTGGAGCAGCGGCTGGCCGAAGGTGAGGTACAGGAGCTGATCATCGCCACCAGTGCCACCGTCGAAGGCGAAGCCACCGCGCATTACCTTGCGCAGCTGGCGCGCGCGCGCAAGGTGCAGCCCAGCCGGCTGGCACAGGGCCTGCCGCTTGGCGGCGAGCTTGAATACGTTGACCGCGGCACGCTGTCGCACGCGTTCGGGACGCGCAGCGAATTCCGCGATTGAGGACCACCCGGGCATCACCCGGCGCGGCCGGCCTACAATGCGGAAGACACTCCCGCCGAGGCCGACCATGAGCAACGAAACCCTCTTCAGCAAGATCATCCGTCGCGAGATCCCGGCCACCATCGTCTATGAGGATGACGAGGTGCTGGGCTTCAAGGACATCGCACCGCAGGCGCCGGTGCACGTACTGTTCATTCCGAAGAACGAGATCATCCCGACCCTGGACGACCTGCAGCCGTCGCAGGCGCACCTGGTCGGCAAGCTGGCCCTGGCCGCTGCCGAATACGCGCGCCGCGAGGGTTTCGCGCAGGACGGCTACCGCATCGTGATGAACTGCCGCGAACATGCCGGGCAGACCGTGTTCCACATCCACATGCACCTGCTGGCCGGCGCGCCGCTGGGGCATTTCGGTACGCCGGGGCGTTGAAGCCCAGTCCACGCATGCGTGGATGAAAAAGGCCGCCCGAAGGCGGCCTCTTCCGATCATGCGGGCTGGGGGGCGATCACCACCAGCCCCAACGGCCGTAGCCACCCCAGTACGGGCCCCACGGACCCGGGCCCCACGGGCCATAGGGGTAGGGCACCACATCGACCTGGCGCTGTTCCGGCCACAGGTAGATCACATCGGCCGACAGCTTCGGCAGGCGGTAGTCGTAGTCCCCGATGCGGGTGTTCTGGTAGCCGTCGATCTTGCCGATGAAGGTCACGTCACGCCCGGCTTCAAACACGGCCGGGTCGTAGAAACCGGCGCGGCAGGCAATGAAGCGGCCGTCGCTGGCGTCGGACGAGGTGGTGTTCGGGCGGCCACTGGCGTTGAGCGGGCGCGAGATCATCTGGAAGCAGGTCTCGCCCTGGCCGGGCTTGGTCTCGATGATGCGGCCGCCCCATCGGACCGGCGTGCCGACCTGCTGGGTGGCGACCGAGTCGCGCGGGGAAACCAGGCTGAACTGTCCCTGCAGCGGCTTGGGGGCCGTGGCGCAGGCCGACAGGGCCAGCGTGGCCACAGCGGTGAGGAGGAACTTGGTGTTCATGGGGAGGCTCCGGAAGTCGGGCGATGCCTGCGCAGGTCCCGCAATAATGAAGCGAGGTCGGTGCAAGTTCCAGCGTAGCGCGCGTCGGCGAAACGCTGGCTGAGCGCGAGCAGGGTCGGGTCGGGGCGCTGCCGGTGAACCCGCTGTGCCCAGTCCTGTGCGGTTTCGTGCGGTTCGCGGGCCAGGCCGAGGCGCGCATACCGCCGCCCGAGCCGGTGCCAGGCGCGCAGCAGCGGGTCGCGCTCGCGCTCGCCGCGGGCCAGCAGCCAGGCCATCCACGCCAGTGCCAGCAGGGCGGCGACCACGAATCCGGTCACCAGCTGCGCCGGCCCGAGGTCATCCAGCCCGAACGGCTTGAGCAGTTGCTGCTGGCGGCGTGCATCGAAGGACAGCACCAGGTCGTTCCAGCCGCGGCGCAGCCAGTCACCCATCTGCCCCAGCTGCAGCCAGCGCTGTTGCAGCGGGGTATCGGTGCCGGCCTGCAGGCGGTCGTCCAGGGTGTCCAGGATGCGTTCCGGTGCCACGGCCGCGGTCGGGTCGACCCGCACCCAGCCGCGTTGCGGCAGCCAGACTTCGGCCCAGGCGTGGGCATCCATGCGACGCACCACCCAGTAGTCGCCGATGCGGTTGCGGGTACCGCCTGCGAAGCCGGTCACCACCCGGGCCGGAATGCCGGCGTTGCGCATCAGCACTACGAAGGCCGAGCTGAAGTGCTGGCAGAAGCCGGCCTTGTAGTTGAACAGGAAATCGTCGACCGGATCGCGCCCCGCCACCGGTGTATCCAGCGTGTAGGAGAAGTCGCGGGTGATCCATTGCAGCGCACGGCGGACGATGGCCTCGTCATCGCTGCCTGCCTCCTGCCGCCATTGCCGCGCGAGCTGGGCGGTGCGCGGATTGAAGCCGGGCGGAAGCTGCAGCGCCGCGCGGCGCAGGTAGGGCGAAAGATCGGTGTCGAACCGTTGCGGCGGCGCCGAATGCAACCGCCAGCGGCTGAGCGCGGACAGCGTGCGGTCGCTGCGCAGGCTCATGTCGGCATCGAAGCTGCTGCCCTCCGGTGCGCGGCTGGGCAGGTCCAGTGCCACCAGCAGGCGACGGTCGGTGGGCTCGTAGTCGATCTGGTAGTCCCAACCCTGTGCGGCGGTTTCGACTACCGGTGCGGGGCGCCCGGCCGTCGCGCGATCGCGGCTCCAGCGGTGGCCGTCGAACGACGTCAGCACCGGGCCGCGCCAATAGCGCTGCGCAGGCTCGGGCACCGTGCCGAAAAACTGCACGCGCAACGCCGGGGTGTCGTCGGCCATCAGGTCCAGCCACTGGTCCGGCGCCATGCTGTCAGCCAGGCCCGGTGTGCCCACCGCTCGCTCGGGTACGCCCCACAGCGGCGTGGACAAGCGCGGAAACAGCCAGAAGCAGGCCAGCGCGAGTGGCAGGCCGATCCCCAGCAGGCGGCCGACGCCACGCAGTTGTCCGCGCAGCGGCAGGCGAGGGCTGTGGCCCTCGTCCAGGGCCAGGCGTTGCAGGGCCAGCAGTGCGGCAACTGCGGCCAGCGCTGCCAGCCCGGTGGTCAGCGGCCCCTGGTCGAGCAGGAAGGCCGCGAACGGCGAGAACAACGCGAAGCCCAGCAGGCTGCGCGCATCGCGCAGGTTGCGCAGTTCGCTGGACTTGATCGCCAGCATCGCTGCCAGCAATGCACAGCCGGTATCGCGGCCCGGCCGCACCATGCCCATCTGCCAGACGATGGTGGCAAGCATGGCCAGCACCAGCAACAGGCGGACCGGCATCGGCAGCACCCGCCGCCACGAAAGCGCAGCGGTCAGCACGGCGGCGATCGCGATCACGCTGGCCAGCACCGGCGGCAGCTGCAGCAGCAGTGGCAGCAGCGCCAGCGCTGCGCTGGCCAGGGTCCAGCTGCGGGCGTTGCGGTCGAGCAGGACGGCAGGCTCAGTCATGGGGCATCAATGCCAGTGCGCGCAGGCACAGGTGGTGGTGGCTGGCACCCTGGCCGGGCCCCAACGGCGGATGGGCCGGAAGCAGCAGCGTATAGCGACGGCCTTCGCGTTCGGCCATGTCGACCCAGCGTGCCAGGCGTGCGATGCGCGCTTCATGGCCCAGCGCTGCCAGCGTGCGCCAGTCCAGCACCACTTCGATGCCGATCGGCTTCTCGTACTCGCGTACCAGCAGGCTGTCGCGGCGCGCCGAGTGTTTCCAGGCAATGCTGCGCGGGGCATCGCCGGCACGATAGGGGCGCAGCTGATGCAGCTCTTCGCCCGTGGCGTGGGCGCGGGTATGCAGGGGATCGCTGCCACTTTCCGGGAGGGGCGGTGCCTGGGCCTCGGCCAGCGGGTAGACCAGCAGCGGTTGCTCCGGCCACACCCACGACCATGTCCGCACCAGTCCCAGCGGCTGCGTGCTCGACAGGCGGATGCGGGGCAGTTCCAGCCAGCCGCGGCGCTCGCTGGGAACATCCAGCTCCACTTCGCCGCGACCGTGTGCAGGCAGTGCAACCCAGGCCTCGCTTGCGCCCAGCTGCAGGTGCAGCCCGTGGCGCGCGCGCGGGTCGCGCAACGAAAGGTCCACGCGCAGGCGCAGGGGATGCCCGGCCGGTACTGGTTCGGCGGAGATTGCATCGATCTGTATGCCGGACAGTTGAAGGTGCGCGGCGATGGCGCTGGCGATCGCTGCCGCGGCCAGCAGCAGCGCCAGCAGCAGGGCCGGGTTGTTGTTGTAGTTCAATGCGCCCAGCAGCATCGCCGACAGCAGGGTGGCGACGAACAGGCCGAAGCGTGTCGGTAATACGTAGATGCGATGGCGGTCCAGTCGCTGCGGCAGGGCTTCGGGCCTGCGGGGGCGTGCCAGCAGCTGCATGCGTGCCCAGCGTGTGGCCACCTTCAGTCCACCGCGACGGTCTGCAGGATCGCCCGCGCCAGCGCCGGCCCGGAGCTGGATTCGGCTTCGGCCACCAGGCGATGGCCGGCCACCGCCACGAACAGGGTCTGCACGTCTTCGGGCACCACATGCTCGCGGCCGAGCAGCAGCGCATGTGCCCTGGCGGCACGCAGCAGGGCCAGTCCCGCGCGCGGTGACAGGCCTACGCGCACGCCGGCATGGTGTCGGCTGCGGGTCAGCAGCGCCTGCACATAGTCGATCAGCGCGTCGCTGGCATGTACCTGGCCAACCGCTTCACGCAATGCACGCACCTGGGTGTCGTCCAGCTTTGGCACCGCGCGTGCGATCAGGTCGCGGCGATCACTGCCGCGCAGCAGCTCGCGCTCGGCCTGCGCGCTGGGGTAGCCCATCGCCAGGCGCAGCAGGAAACGATCCAGCTGCGAATCCGGCAACGGGAAGGTGCCGGACAGGTCGACCGGGTTCTGCGTGGCGATGACGAAGAACGGATCGGGCAGCGGATGCGTCTGTCCGTCCAGGGTGACCTGCTGCTCGGCCATCGCCTCCAGCAACGCACTCTGCGTGCGCGGCGGTGCGCGGTTGATCTCATCGGCCAGCAGCACGTGGGTGAACACCGGGCCGGGATGGAACTGGAACTGGCGGCTGCCGGCCTCGTACACCGAAACGCCAAGTACGTCCGCCGGCAACAGGTCGGAGGTGAACTGCACGCGCTGGAAGCTGAGACCGAGGCTGCTGGCCAATGCGTGCGCCAACGTGGTCTTGCCCAGCCCGGGCAGATCCTCGATGAGCAGGTGGCCGCCAGAAAGCAGGGCGACAAAGGCCAGCCTGACTTCCGGCACCTTGCCCAGCACCAGTGCGTTCACCTGATCCTGTGCCTCCCGCAGGGCCTGGCGCAGTTGATCGGTTAGCATGCTGGGATTGGGGGACGAGGCTGGCATGATCGTCTCAGGTCTGGAATCCATTCGATTATCCATAGAGCAATGCAAGGCGAACAGCGCGCGCGGGCGATTTTTCTCTGGTTGTGGACGCTGATCACAGCGGCCAAGCTGGTGGTGGCCGCGCGCCTGCCGTTGTTCGTCGATGAGGCGTTCTATTGGCAGGAAGGGCAGCATCTGGCCGCTGCCTATTCCGACCTGCCGGGGCTGACCGCCTGGCTTGCACGCCTGGGCGTGGAGATCGGTGGCCATCACGTACTCGCATTGCGCCTGCCGTTCCTGGCCATCGGCGCGCTGCTGCCGATGCTGGTGGTGCGCATCGCCACGCGCTGGTTTGGCAACGTGGCCGGTTGGCAGGCGGGCAGCCTGACCCTGCTGATGCCGTTGTCGGCCACGCTGGGCCTGCTGGCCGTGCCGGACGTACCGATGGCGCTGGCGGCGGTGATCTGCCTGCACGCCGGCGCGCGCCTGCTGCACAGCGTGGATGCGTCCTCGGCGATGAAGCTGGCGCTGGGCCTGCTGATCGGTGCGCTCAGCCACTACCGTTTCATTGGTGTCATCGGTGTCGGCTTCATTGCGCTGCTGGCGTTGCCGCAGGGCCGTCGCATGCTGGCCGATCCGCGCGTATGGGTGGCGCTGGCGGTGGGCGTGCTGGCCTGGCTGCCGTTGCTGGCGTGGAATGCCGACAACCACGATGCCGGCCTGAAGTTCCAGGTGGTCGAGCGCCACCCGTGGGCGTTCGAGTGGGAGGGGCTGTGGTTCCTGGTGATCCAGCCGATGCTGGTGACGCCGATCCTGTGCATCGCGATGTGGAAGGTCGCCCTGGCGGGTACCCGCAGTGGCGGTGGGGCGCGGGTGCAGTGGCGCTATTTCGGCCTGGTGGGCGGGGTGTCGACGCTGGGCATCTTCCTGCTGGGCTTCTTCACCGATGTCGAGCGGATCAGTTTCCACTGGCCGCTGCCAGGCTACCTGGCGCTGCTGGTGGCCGTGCCGGTGGTCCTCAACGGTTGGCCGCGCTGGTTGCGCCGTACCGGCTGGTGGCTGGCCGCTGCAGGTACCGTGCTGGCGTTCGGCTACTACCTGATGGCGTCCACGCCGGCACTGCGCGAGCAGATGGCCGGCAGCAAGTACTATCCGCGCAACTTTGCCGGCTGGCAGCCACTGGCCGTGGCGGTGCGTGACGAACTGCGGCAGATGCCACCGGGTACGCGTGTCCTGGCGGGCAACTTCAAGGTCGGTGCCGAACTGGGCTTCCAGCTGGGCAATGGCGATATCGAGGTGCTGCCACATCCGCTCAACGACAAGCATGGGCGCACCGCACAGCTGGCGCAGTGGGACCTGCTGCACGAAGGCCCGCGCAGTGTGCCGATGCTGCTGGTGCTGTCACCCAGTGACCAGCGCTACCGCGATCTGCTGGCGCGCTATCACACCCTCTGCGAGCAGGTGGGGCCGCTGCCGGCGCCGCGCGTGGTCAGCAGCGATCATGGCTTCCAGCGGTTCCTGCTGTTCCGGCTGCCGGCCGAGCGTGCGCAGGGGCCCTGCGTAACGCCCGCGATGGCCTGGCTGGATGCGCCGTCCAACGGTGAGAAGGTCTCCGGAACGCTCGCCATCAAGGGCTGGGCATTCAAGGATGGGGTCGGGCTGGCGCGGGTTGAAGTGCTGGTTGATGGCCGCTCGATCGGTGACGCGCGTTACGGGCGCGTGTTCGACGTTCGCCCCGCCTGGCCGGACAGTACCGATCCGCAGCATCCGGCGGTGGGCTTCGACGCGTCGCTGGACACCACCACGCTGGCGCCGGGCCGGCACTGGCTCGGCCTGCGCCTGCACGGGCGCGATGGCAGCGTGGAGGCGTGGCAGGAGCAACCGTTCGAGGTTCGTTGAGGTCCTCTGGTCCTCTGGAGCCGAGCCGATGCCCGGCTGCTTCCGAGTCAGATGGCAGGCAGCCTCGAAAAAAGCAGCCGGGCATGGGCTCGGCTCTACCGTTCACGGCACCGCGAATCCGGCCCTGCGCAGCAGGCCGCACAGCGCGATCAGTGGCAGGCCGACCAGCGCGGTCGGATCGCGGTTGTCGATCGCCTCGAACAGGCTGATGCCCAGGCCCTCGCACTTGAAGCTGCCGGCGCAGTCCAGAGGCTGCTCGGTGGCGACGTAGCGGGCGATCTCCTGCGAATCCAGCGCGCGGAAGTGCACTTCGGTCAGATCCAGGGCGGCGAGGGATTCTCCATCCCGCCTGAGACTGATTGCCGTGTGAAAGCGTACCGTCTGCCCGGACATCGCCACCAGCTGCGCACAGGCCGCCTCGACCGTGCCCGGCTTGCCCAGCGGCTGGCCGTTCAGGTCGGCGACCTGGTCCGAGCCGATCACCCAGGCACCCGGATGGCGCGTGGCGACATCGGCCGCCTTGGCGGCGGCCAGGCGCGTGGCCAGGGCCAGCGGCCCCTCGCCGTTCAACGGCGTTTCATCCACCTCCGGGCGTGCGCAGTCGAAGGGCAGGCCCAGCCGTTGCAGCAGTTCGCGACGGTAGCGGGAGGTGGAGGCCAGGACCAGTGACATGCGAGAATACCGGGGCAGGGTGCGGCAGTCTGGCCCGCCGGCAACGCCAGCAGCAAGTCCTGTATGGCGGGCATTTGACAGCGGGCGGTACGATCCTTAGTATTCAGCGGCTTATGTCCGCGAACGTGCCCGAAACGCTGGATGCCTGGCGGATGGTTGTAGCGCGAAGGCGCTTCGACGGTCAGGTCTCCCTGGCTGAATTGACCCGCCTGCAGGGGTTGGTCGCAGATACCGACGGTGAGTGTGTCTACTCGCTTGAATTCGGTCGCGACGACGTCTTGCGGGTATCCTATGTGGAACTGACCATCGACACCGCGTTGCCGCTGACCTGTCAGCGCAGCATGCAGCGATTCCTGTTGCCGGTGAAGGTGACCCAGAGGCTTGGCCTGATCCGCGACGAGGACGAGGAATCGTCCCTGCCGGAGGAATACGAGGCGTTGCTGGTGCCGGAAGACGGCCAGCTGCGTCCGCTGGACCTGGTCGAGGACGAGCTGGTGCTGGCGGTGCCTGTGGTACCGCTGTCGCCCGACGGTGAAGCAGTCGACAAGGACTGGGCACCGAGCGAAGAAGAAACAAAGAAGGCCAACCCGTTTGCGGCGTTGGCGGCATTGAAGAAACAATAGCAGCCGGTTGTCGTCGGCGGCTGCGGCGAAAGCGAAAAGTGTGCTGGGCGCTGGCGTCCTGTGCGACGAAACGACGAAGCAAAACGAACCGAGTTTGGAGCAATCCCATGGCTGTCCAGAAATCCCGTGTTACCCCGTCCCGCCGCGGCCAGCGCCGTTCGCATGACGCCCTGAGCGCCAAGCAGCTGTCGACCGACCCGACCACCGGCGAAGTGCACCTGCGTCACCACATCACTGCTGACGGTTTCTACCGCGGCAAGAAGGTCATCCAGACCAAGACCTCGGCCGTCGAAGAAGATTGATGTGCCGGGAAGGCCGCTGCCCCCGGGCAGCGGCCTTTGCCTTCTTTCCCGGGCGTGCCGGTGATCGGCGGCCCGCGCAACAGGAAACATGATGAGCAAGCGGATCTATTCGAGGATCGCGGGCACCGGTAGCTATTTGCCGGAGAAAGTCCTGACCAACGCCGACCTGGAAAAAATGGTCGAAACCTCGGATGAGTGGATCCAGTCGCGCACCGGAATTCGTGAACGGCACATCGCGGCCGAAGGCGAGACCACCAGCGACCTTGGCTACAACGCCGCCCTGCGCGCGCTTGAAGCCGCAGGCATCGATGCCTCGCAGCTCGACATGATCGTGGTCGGCACGACCACGCCTGACCTTATTTTCCCGTCCACCGCGTGCCTGATCCAGGCCAAGCTCGGTGTGGCCGGGTGCCCCGCCTTCGACGTCAACGCAGCCTGTTCCGGCTTCGTGTTCGCGCTGGGCGTGGCCGACAAATTCATCCGCTCCGGCGACTGCAAGCACGTGCTGGTGATCGGCACCGAAACGTTGACCCGCATGGTTGACTGGAACGATCGCACCACCTGCGTGCTGTTCGGTGATGGCGCCGGCGCCGTCGTGCTCAAGGCCGACGAAGAGACCGGCATCCTCAGCACCCACCTGCATGCCGATGGCAGCAAGAAGGAACTGCTGTGGAACCCGGTCGGCGTTTCGACCGGCTTCAAGGATGGCGCCAATGGTGGCGGCACCATCAACATGAAGGGCAACGACGTGTTCAAGTACGCCGTCAAGGCGCTGGACTCGGTCGTGGACGAGACCCTGGCCGCCAACGGCCTGGACAAGTCCGACCTGGATTGGCTGATCCCGCACCAGGCCAACCTGCGCATCATCGAAGCCACCGCCAAGCGCCTGGACATGTCGATGGACCAGGTCGTGGTGACCGTCGACAAGCACGGCAACACCTCGTCCGGTTCGGTGCCGCTGGCGCTGGACGCCGCCGTGCGGTCGGGCAGGGTCGAGCGCGGCCAGCTGCTGCTGCTGGAAGCTTTTGGTGGCGGCTTCACCTGGGGTTCGGCCCTGCTGCGCTATTGATAGTGCAAGTTACGACAATGTGAAGTCTTGTCGTTACGGCCCTCCGGGGCCGTAACGCGTTTAAGGAGGACCTGTCATGGTTGAGCCCATCTTCATCGAAGGGCAACGTGCCTGGCTGAAGCAGTACGGCAAGGGAGGCCGAGCACTGGCCCTGGGCCTGCTCAATTTTGTTGCCCGTCGTTTTCATCTGGACGCCCTGCGCCCGCCGCCGCACCGTGGTGGCGACGCCGCGCGCGAAACCGAGGCCCGCCGCCTTGCAGAGCTGCAGGCGCAAGGCGTGAACGTGCCGGACGTGCTGGGCACCGGCCATGCCGCGCTGGTGATCGGCGACAACGGCAGATCATTCAATACCTGCCTGCGCGAAGCCGACGAAGCCGGTCGTGATCGGCTGGTGATGGCGGCGATGCAGGCCATTGCCCAAGCGCATGCGCGCGGCGCCTATTTTGGCCAGCCGCTGCCGCGCAATCTCACCTGGGACGGGCAGCAGGTCGGCTTCATCGATTTCGAGGAAGATCCGCTGGAAGTGATGGACCTGTCCGAAGCGCAGGCCCGCGACTGGCTGATGTTCGGCTATGGCGTGGCCAAGTACTACGCTGATCGCCCCGAACATCTGCAGGCGATGATGGCCGAGGCGATGGGCGAGGCCCAGGCGCCGGTGCGCGAGCACGTGCATGCGGTCAGTGGCCGCCTGCGCAGCCTGGCCAGGGTCTGCATGAAGCTGGGCCGCTCAGCGCGCGCGCTGGCCCATTCGATCTTCATCACCCACGGTGCCAGCACTGCTGGCGTGCTGATGCTGGTGGGCCTGTGCGTGGATTTCCTCGCTGATGGCGATCTGGATGTGCTGCAGCTGTTCTGCTGATGGCTGATCGGGGTCAGACCCCTTTTCCGCAGGAAAAGAGATCTGACCCCGTCGCGCCTGCCCGTCATTGCTCCATACGCCTGCATACGCGCACGTACAGACGACACAGCGGATTCCCCCTTATCATGGCCCGCTTCGATTGCAACAAGCGGATGACCGCGTGACCGTATCCACCCTCGCTTTTGTCTTCCCCGGCCAGGGCTCGCAGTCTGTGGGCATGGTGGCCGAGCTGGCCGAACTGCACCCGCAGGTGCGTGAAGCCTTCACCGAGGCATCCGATGGTGCCGGCGTCGACCTGTGGGCGCTGTCCCAGGGCGGCCCGGAGGAAATGCTCAACCGTACCGAATACACCCAGCCGGCCCTGCTGGCCGCGAGTATCGGCGTGTGGCGTGCCTGGAACGCCGTGGGCGGTCCGCGCCCGTCGGTGCTGTCCGGCCACAGCCTGGGCGAGTACACCGCCCTGGTTGCCGCCGGCGCGCTGAGCCTGCATGACGGTGCGCACCTGGTGCGCCTGCGTGGCCAGCTGATGCAGGAAGCGGCGCCGGCCGGTGTCGGCGCCATGGCCGCCGTGCTCGGTGCCGAAGACCAGCTGGTGCTGGATGTCTGCGCCGAAGCCGCAGGCAGCCAGGTAGTGGTGCCGGCCAACTTCAATTCGCCGGGCCAGATCGTGATCGGTGGCGACGCCGATGCGGTCGACCGTGCGCTGGCGCTGCTGGCCGAGAAGGGCGTGCGCAAGGCGGTCAAGCTGGCCGTCAGCGTGCCCTCGCACACCCCGTTGATGCGCGAAGCGGCCAACCGCCTGGCCGAAGTGATGGCCGGCCTGTCCTGGCAGGCGCCGCAGCTGCCGGTGGTGCAGAACGTCGATGCCCAGGTGCACGACGGCGTGGACGCCATCCGCACTGCGCTGATCCAGCAGCTGTACCAGCCGGTGCAGTGGACTGGTTGCGTGCAGGCGTTGGCCGCCCGCGGCATCACCCAGATCGCCGAGTGCGGCCCGGGCAAGGTGCTGACCGGCCTGGTCAAGCGCATCGACAAGGCCATCGACGGCCGTCCGCTGGCCACGCCGGGCGACTTCGAAGCCGCCCGCGAGGCATGGTCGGCCTGACCTTCCCTGTTCCTGCCGACCGTACCGGTGGCCGCTGTAAGCGGCACGGTGCGGCGGCCGCTCCCGTCTGAGGAAAACATCATGAGCAAGCCCCTGCAGGGTGAAATCGCACTGGTCACCGGTGCCAGCCGTGGCATTGGCGCCGCCATCGCCGATCTGCTGGCCGCCCAGGGCGCCACCGTCATCGGCACTGCCACCACCGAATCCGGCGCCGCCGCGATCGGTGAGCGCCTGGCCGCCCACGGCGGTCACGGCCGCGCGCTGAACGTCACCGACGCCGCTGCGCTGGACAGCGTGCTCGATGGCATCGCCAAGGAATTCGGCCCGATCTCGATCCTGGTCAACAATGCCGGCATCACCCGCGACAACCTGCTGATGCGCATGAAGGACGAGGACTGGGCGTCGATCATCGACACCAACCTGACCAGCGTGTTCCGTACCAGCAAGGCGGTGATGCGCGGCATGATGAAGGCGCGCAAGGGCCGCATCATCAACATCGCATCGGTGGTGGGCGTGACCGGCAATGCCGGCCAGGCCAACTACGCGGCCGCCAAGGCCGGCATCATCGGCTTCAGCAAGTCGCTGGCCAAGGAAATCGGCTCGCGCGGCGTCACCGTCAATGTTGTCGCACCCGGCTTCATCGACACCGACATGACCAAGGCGTTGCCGGAAGAAGCGCGTACCGCGCTGATCAACGACATCGCCCTCGAACGCCTGGGTTCGCCGGAGGACATCGCCCATGCGGTGGCGTTCCTGGCCAGCCCGGCTGCCGGTTACATCACCGGCGAAACCCTCCATGTGAACGGCGGCATGTACATGCCGTAAGCAAGGGGCGCAGGGATTGCGCCGCAAGTGGTTGATCTGCGGAGGTTTTTGCTGCAATGCAAGGCCGCGCCGGTTTCCACTACACTATCCCACGGCCATCGCCCTTGATGGCGACCACTTTTGAACCACAACTCCATCTGGAGCGAGATCCCATGAGCACCATCGAAGAACGCGTCAAGAAAATCGTCGTCGAACAGCTTGGCGTCAAGGAAGATGAAGTCACCAACAGCGCATCGTTCGTCGATGACCTGGGCGCTGACTCGCTGGACACCGTCGAGCTGGTGATGGCCCTGGAAGAAGAATTCGAGTGCGAGATCCCGGACGAAGAAGCCGAGAAGATCAGCACCGTGCAGGCCGCCATCGACTACATCACGGCCCACGTCAAGGCCTGATGTCAGACGGCAGTGCGCGCGGGTCTCCGCTCGCCGCGCACCGCACCCCATGGGGCCGCAGTTGCGGCCCCGTGTGTTTGAGCATCACACCGAAGCAAACCGTGTTACCCGATTGAACCTTCGGGTCAGGAGAATCAGCAATGAAGCGTCGCGTCGTCGTAACCGGCCTGGGTATCGTCTCGCCGTTGGGCAATGATCTGGCCAGCAGCTGGGAAGGCATCACCCAGGGTCGTTCGGGCATCGGTCCGCTGACCAACGTTTCTGATGCCTATCTGGATCGGTTCACCACCAAGATTGCAGGTGAGGTCAAGGGATTCGACATCACCGCCGACAATGAACTGTTCGGCAAGTACCGGGTCAGCGGCAAGGATGCCAAGAAGATGGACCCGTTCATCCATTACGGCCTCGGTGCCTCGTTCATGGCCCTGCACGACTCGGGCCTGGAGATCACCGACGCCAATGCCGAGCGCATCGGCGCCATTGTCGGCGCCGGCATTGGCGGCCTGCTCGGTATCGAAGAGCAGACCATCGAGTTCCATGAGGGCAAGAAGATCTCGCCCTTCTACGTGCCCAAGACCATCATCAACATGCTGCCGGGCCAGCTGAGCATCATCGCCGGCCTGAAGGGGCCGTCGTTCTCGGCGGTGTCGGCGTGCGCGACCTCGAACCATTCGATCGGCACCGCGATGCGTATGATCCAGTACGGCGACGCCGACGTGATGGTGGTGGGTGGTGCCGAACGTGGCTCATCGCCGACCGCCGTGGGTGGCTTCTGCGCGATGAAGGCGATGAGCACCCGCAACGACGCCCCGGAACAGGCCTCGCGCCCGTGGGACAAGGACCGTGACGGCTTCGTGCTGGGCGACGGCGCCGGCATCCTGATCCTGGAAGAGTACGAGCACGCCAAGGCCCGTGGCGCGAAGATCTACTGCGAACTGGCCGGCTTCGGCGCCAGCTCCGACGCGTACCACATGACCGCCCCGAGCGAGAACGGCGAAGGTGCCGCGCGCTGCATGGTCATGGCGATGAAGGACGCCGGCGTGACCCCCGAACAGGTGGGTTACCTCAACGCGCATGGCACGTCCACGCCGCTGGGTGACCTGGGCGAGACCATGGCGATGAAGACCGCTTTCGGCGACCACGCCTACAAGATGATGGTCAGCTCCACCAAGTCGATGACCGGCCACCTGCTGGGCGCGGCCGGCGGCGTGGAAGCGATCTTCTCGGTGATGGCGCTGCAGGACAACGTCATTCCGCCGACCATCAACCTGCAGCAGCCGGGCGAAGGCTGCGACCTGGACTACGTGCCCAACGAAGCACGCCAGGCCAAGGTCGACGTGGTGATGTCCAATGGCTTCGGCTTCGGCGGCACCAACGGCACGCTGATCTTCAAGCGCGTCTGACCGGGTTGTAGCGTCGGGCCATGCTCGACTGAACGTGCATTACGCACGAGGAGGCCGCCGCAAGGCGGCTTCCGTGCATCTGAATCCCTGAACTGGCCATCATGACCCACGCACCGCTGATCCACCCGCTGCCGCACCCGATCGATCTGCTGGCCCTGCAGCAGCACGACCCGGCACGCTTCCCGCTGCTGATGGAATCCACCGCCTCGGGCACCGCCCAGGGCCGCTGGAGCCTGCTGCTGGCCGCGCAGGGCGATTGCCTGCGGCTGGATGCCGACGGCCAGGTGCGCGACCTGCAGGGTGCCGTGCAGCCCGGCACGTTCCTGCAGGCGCTGGATCGCGCCTGGCAGCACGAACGCCTGCCGCACGACGGCAGCCACAGCCTGCCGTTCCGCGGCGGCTGGGCGTTGATGCTGGACTACGAAGTGGCCAGCCAGATCGAACCGGTGCTGCCGGCGCGCGCGCGCGAGGACGGCCGCCCCACCGCGCTGGCGCTGCGCTGCCCGGCCGCGGTGCTTCACGACCATCAGAACGATGCCAGCTTCGTCATCGCCGAAGCCGGCGAGCAGGCGCTGCTGGACGCGCTGGTGGCACTGGCTTCGGCCGCGATGCCCGAAGCCGGGCAAGGCTGGCAGCCGCCGCAGTCGGTGGCCGAGGATGCGCCGCAGCGCTTCACCGACGGCGTGCGCCGGGTGATCGACTACCTGCGCGCCGGCGATGTGTTCCAGGTGAACCTGTCGCGGCGCTGGAGCGCCCGGTTCGCCGCGCCGGTCAGCCCGCAGGCGCTGTACGCGCAGTTGCGCCGTGCCAACCCGGCACCGTTCGCCGGCCTGTTCAGCGCGCACGGCCGCCATGTGGTCAGTTCCTCGCCGGAGCGGCTGGTGTCGGTGCATGCCGGCCATGCGCAGACCCGTCCGATTGCCGGCACGCGTCCGCGCTTCGAGGGCGACGATGATGCCGCGCGCATCCAGGAGCTGGTCGGCCACCCGAAGGAGCGTGCCGAGCACGTGATGCTGATCGACCTGGAGCGCAACGACCTGGGCCGTATCTGCCTGCCCGGCACCGTGGTGGTCGATGAGCTGATGACCGTGGAGAGCTACGCGCATGTGCACCACATCGTCAGCAACGTCAGCGGCCACCTGCGCCCGGAGGTCACGCCCGGCGAGGTGATCGCCGCCACGTTCCCGGGCGGCACCATCACCGGCTGCCCCAAGGTGCGCTGCATGCAGATCATCAGCGAGCTGGAGCAGGTGCCGCGCGGTGCCTACACCGGCGCGTTCGGCTGGCTGAACCGCGATGGCGACCTGGACCTGAACATCCTGATCCGTACCGCCGAAGTGGATGGCCACGAGGTGAGCTTCCGCACCGGTGCCGGCATCGTGGTTGATTCGGACCCGGACAAGGAACTGGACGAGACCCGCGCCAAGGCCCGCGGCCTGCTGCGCGCGCTCGGCCAGCAGGGGTAGTGCCGGTGGGTGCCAGTGTTGTGGTGGGTGCCGACCGTTGGTCGGCACGCAGGCGCCACCCCGGTCATGACCCCAATCCATCGGCACGGTATCCTGCACGACGGAATCGAGTTCAGAGGTAGTCCATGGCGGGAGCCAAGCGCGGGTGTCTGTTCGTGGTAACGCTGGTGGTGGTGCTGGCCGCCGTCGTGGCCGGCGCGGGCGCGTGGTTCTTCTACCAGCAGACCCGCTTCGCCGATGCCCCGATCACCCCGACCGCCGAGAGCGTGGTCATCGCCAGCGGCGATGGCATGAACAGCGTGCTGCGTATGCTGCGCGATGCCGGCGTGGACGAGGGCCAGGACGCCCAGTGGCAGCTGCTGGCGCGCCAACTCGATGCGGCCGGCAAACTGAAGGTGGGCGAGTATGCGCTCAGTGGCGAGCTGACCCCGCGCGAGCTGCTGCTGCGCATGCGCGCCGGCAAGGTGCTGCAGCACCGTGTCACGATTGTCGAGGGCTGGAACATCCGCCAGCTGCGTGCCGCGCTCAAGCGGGCCGAGCCGCTGCTGCACACCACCGACACGCTTGATGACGCCGCGCTGATGCAGCGCCTCGGCTTCGGTGGCCAGCATCCGGAAGGCCGCTTCCTGCCGGAGACCTACGTCTACCAGCGCGGCGACAGCGATCTGGACGTGCTCAAGCGCGCCCATGCCGCAATGGAAAAGGCGCTGGACGAGGCCTGGGAAAGCCGCGCGCCGGACCTGCCGATCAACACGCCCTACGAACTGCTGACGCTGGCCTCGATCATCGAGAAGGAAACCGCGCTGGCCAGCGAGCGCCCGCAGATCGCCGGCGTGTTCATGCGCCGCCTGAAGATCGGCATGCGCCTGCAGACCGACCCGACCGTGATCTACGGCCTCGGTGCTGCGTATGACGGCAACATCCGCCGTCGCGACCTGACCACCGACACCCCCTACAACACCTATACCCGTGCCGGCCTGACCCCGACCCCGATCGCCATGCCCAGCCGTGACGCGCTGATGGCGGCCGCGCAACCCGCGGCGGGCGATGCGCTGTACTTCGTCGCCGTGGGCGATGGCAGCGGCGCGCACGTGTTCTCGCCCAGCCTGGACCAGCACAACGCCGCCGTGGCGCGCTACCTGCAACAGCTGCGCCAGCAACGTACCCAGGAGACCCCGGCGCAATGAGTCCCGCGCTGCTTCGCCACCCGCGTTTCGTCAGCCTGGAAGGCGGCGAGGGCGCGGGCAAGACCACCGCCATCAATGCCATCCGTGAGTGCCTGCGCAGCCACGGCCACGAGGTGGTGCTGACCCGTGAACCGGGCGGCACGCCACTGGCCGAGCGCATCCGCGGCCTGGTGCTGAAACCCGATGCCGAGATCGCCGCCGAACCGCTCAGCGCCGAAGCCGAGCTGCTGCTGGTATTCGCCGCGCGCGCGCAGCATGTGCGCCAGGTGATCCGGCCGGCGCTGCAGCGCGGCGCCTATGTGCTGAGCGATCGCTTCACCGATTCCAGCTACGCCTACCAGGGCGGTGGCCGCGGGCTTGACCCGCAGTGGATTGCCGACCTGGAGCGCCGCGCGGTCGGCCTGTTGCCGGGGCTGACCCTGTTGCTGGATGTGGACGTGGCCGTCGGCCGCGCGCGCGCCAACGGCCGTGACCTGTGGCCGGACCGCATCGAGAGCGAGCAGGACGATTTCTTCCAGCGCGTGCGCGAAGTGTTCCGCAGCCGCGCACAGCAGGACCCGCAGCGCTTTGCGTTGATCGACGCCGGCCAGGTGCAGGAACGCGTGGCCGCCGACGTGGTTGCGCGTGTCGAGCGCTGGCTGCAGGACGGGGAGGGCGCATGAATACCTTTTCACCGTGGCAGCAGCGCGCGTTCGACCAGACCGTGGCCGCGCTCGACGCCGGTCGCCTCGGTCATGGCCTGCTGATCTGCGGCCCGGCCGGGCTGGGCAAGCATGAGGTGGCGCTGGCGCTGGCCGACCACGTGCTGGCGCAGGGCGATGCAGCCCACGCAACGCGCACGCGCCAGCTGATCGCAGCGGGTACACACCCGGACCTGCAGCTGGTCAGCTTCATTCCGAACAAGAGCGGCGACAAGCTGCGTACCGAGATCGTCATCGAGCAGATGCGCGAGATCACCGACAAGCTGGCGCTGACCCCGCAGTACGGCGTGGCGCAGGTGGTGATCGTCGACCCGGCCGATGCGATCAACCGCTCGGCGGCCAACGCGCTGCTGAAGACCCTGGAAGAGCCGCAGCCCGGCCGCTACCTGTGGCTGATCAGCAGCGACCCGGCACGCCTGCCGCAGACCATCCGCAGCCGTTGCCAGCGCCTGGAGTTCAAGCTGCCGCCGCAGCACGAAGCGCTGGCCTGGCTGCAACAGCAGGGCCATAGCGAGGCATCGGCGCGCGAAGCGCTGGAGGCCGCGCGCGGCCATCCCGGCCAGGCCGACAACTGGCTGCGCGAAGACGGCCTGAGCCTGCGCCGCGAAGTCGGTCGAGATCTGGAACAGCTGGCCGCCAGCAAGACCGGCGCGGTGGAGCTGGCGCAGAAGTGGTGCGGTGACGACAACGCGGCGCTGCGCCTGCGCTTTGCCGCCGACCTGGCGCTGGCCCAGGCCAGCACCGATGCCTTGACCACGCCGGAGCGATTGCACAAGCTTGCAGCCTGGTTCGATGCGGCCAACCGCACCCGCGACCTGCTGCGCACCACGGTGCGTGCAGACCTTGCGGTGGTCGAGTTGCTGCTGGCCTGGAACAAGGTGAACGAGCGGCCTGCCGCAAGGGGAAATCGATGAGTGCCAGCAACGCCCGCCAGGGCATCCTGTCCCTGGCCGTGAAGGACAAAGCCGCGCTGTACAGCGCGTACATGCCGTTCGTGAAGAATGGCGGCATCTTCGTGCCCACGCCCAAGCGCTACTTCCTGGGCGACGAGGTGTTCCTGCTGCTGACCCTGCCCGATTCCAGCGAGCGCCTGCCGGTGGCGGGCAAGGTGATCTGGGTAACCCCGGCCGGCGCGCAGGGCAACCGCACCGCCGGCATCGGCGTGCAGCTGGCCGATGGTGCCGAAGGCGAGGGCGTGCGCCACAAGATCGAGACCCTGCTGGCCGGGCTTACCGGCTCGGACAAGCCGACCCATACGATGTGATTCCGGTAGCGCCGGGCTGGGCTCGGCTGCATGCCCCGAAACGCCTGTGAATCCGCTGTTCTGTAGAGCCGAGGCATGCTCGGCTGCGCACCCCGAAAACACCCGTGAACACGAATGTGAAAAAGTGTTGACGGCCTCTGAAAAGCCCCTATAATGAGCGGCTCAGCAACACACCGGGCGGTTAGCTCAGCGGTAGAGCATTGCCTTCACACGGCAAGGGTCACAGGTTCGATCCCTGTACCGCCCACCATGTTGCAGAACGAAAGAAGCCTCCAGAAATGGGGGCTTTTTTGTTACCAGCGATCCAGCAAGATCAGCTGGAAGCACACGCCCTTTCAGCCGTGCCGCTCCAGCAGCTCGCGCGCGATCATCGCCGTGGCATCCAGCAGGTCATGGCCGCTACCCGCCTGCACCACCACTGCAAGCAGACCGCGGCCCACCTCGGCATTGCCGCTGGTCAGCTCCATCTCGCCTTCAAAGCACAGATCGGCCAACCATTCATGAGCCTGTTGCAGCCCGCGCTTGCGGACGCGGCGGAACTCCGCGAGCAGCTTCGCTTGGCCGGCCTCCTGCTCGCCATCGGCCAGCAGGCCGATGGCACCGCCGTGCGCTGCGCGCCAGAGGGCCGGTAGCGGGCGACCGTTCGCGTCCACCACGTCCGGCGAGAACTGCGCGCAGTACATTTCGTAGCGCTTGCCCGCTGTGCTGCGGGGCACGATGCCGGCTTCGGCCAGCAGGCGTTCGGCTTCATCCAGTGTGCTGAACTTCAAGCGCAGCAGTGCAGGGCGGCTCAGCTGTTGTGCCAGCGCGTGCTGGTTGGCCGCGAACCAGACGTTCCAGCCCACGGTTGCGCGGCCTTCCAGTGCGGCCTTGAAGTACTCCAGGTGTTCGGCGTCCATTGCGGTCTCCTGCGCTCCCTGCGCGATTGTAGCGGGAGCGTATCCGGGCCGGTCAGGCGTCGCCGCCGGAGAGGCAATGATGTGCCTCGCGCACCAGTTGTCGTGCGGCCACGATCAGTCCGTCGATATGGAAGGCGCCCAACTGTTCGTCCGGGCCGCCTTCGTTGCGCGCATGGTCCGCGGCCTGCAGCAGATCGAGCAATGCGCCGAGCCCAGACAGCGAGCGGCGCAACGAAGCGTGATTGCTGGCGCCCAGGGTGAGGCTGATGCACGGCTGTCCGTCATCACCGTCGGCCTGGTTGATCGCATTGAGACGGGCGAAGAACGTGGCCGACTGCGCCGGCAGGTTCTGTTCGTTCAGTGCGCACTCGATCTCGCGTGCGAGGTCTTCGGGCACATCGGCGGCGACGTCGCCGATCAGGGTGTGCAGGCGGGGATGGATGGCGGTGCGGTTGGTCATGGCGAAACCCTCACTGGCGTAGGGCCACCTTCCGGAGTGAAGGTGGCGGACGGTGCGGGTTGGCGTACCAAGGCAAACGAACTCCCATCGAGAAGAAGGCCTGGCGGATCTGTCGATCCCCACGCACCGGCCGCCATTGAAGGCAATCGGTGCATTCTCTCTGCTGCGACGTAAACCGCAGCGATGGGTGTTCATTCGTTTATTCGAGACGCCAATCCCGGCCAAGGCGTCTTGCCTCGGCGCGGCGATCTTCAAGCCGGGCAATCACATCGGTCTGTAAGGAAAATTCTCAACTGTCCCTAGGCAGGCCAGACGTTTCCCGTTGTGTGTCGTCCGACACCTGCAAGTAGTGCGGCCCATCACTGATGGCGCGCATCGCCGCCCCTGCCGACCGTGCACATGACGACTCCGGAGGGATGCCACCATGGCAATCGCGTCATCCCGCGCGGCGGAGGCGGGACCATGCCACGCATGGAGCCAGAAGGTTCCATTCCTGCGCTATCCCACCGCCCCGGGCAGGCGTAGTCTCAGCCCGTTGCCGTGCCCATCCACTCTGGAGTGCCACCATGCCGCTCGCCCGCATCGATCTTCGCAAAGGTAAATCCGCCGACTACCTGCAACGCGTCGGCGACACCATCTACCAGGCCATGCGCGCGGTGGGCGTGCCGGAAAACGATCGCTTCCAGATATTCCAGGAACACGCGCCCGGCACGCTGATCTACGATCCCGGCTACCTGGGCGTGGACCGCACCGACGACTTCATTTGCATCCAGATCACCTGGAACGAAGGGCGCACGCTCGAGCAGAAAAAGGCGCTGTACGCCGGCATCGCCGATGGGCTGCATGCGGCGGTGGGCATCCGCCGCGAGGATGTGTTCATCAATCTGGTGGAGGTGAAAAAGGAGAACTGGTCGTTCGGCAACGGGGTAGCGCAGTACGTGAGTTGATGCGGGAAGCGCATCCACGCATGGCGTGGATCTACACCTCGCTGCCGACCTGCTCGCCTTCGGTGGCCGCGGCACTGCGGGCCGCCTTCACTGCGTCGGCGCTGTTGGGTTGTTCGCACTCGATGCTGGTCACGTAGCCGTCGTGGCTGATGTTGTGCTCGGCGCGCTTGACCAGCCACTGCCCATCCACGCCATCGCGGAAGCCCTGCATCACCACCGTGGCTTCGGCCATCAGCGTCTCGCGGCCGGGCAGGGTGTAGCTCAGCGTACGCGTCTGCCGGGCCTGTTCCTGGTGCTTGGCGCGCGCTGCGGCTTCGGCGGCTTCGCGGTCGGCGTACGCCATGCGCAGGCGCACGATCGGTTCACCGCTGCCCAGCTTTACTTCCTGGCGCTTGGCACCGCGTACATCGCGATAGTAGGCAATGGTGGTGCCGGTCTTCTCGCGTGAGACGATGCTCACTTTGTAGCCACTGCCATCGGCCGGGGTCAGGGTGACGTCGGGAATGCGCTCACCGCTGGCACTGGTGGATTCGCCGCGCTTGACGAACATCAGGCGGCCGCCGCCCGGCTTGGCGATGGCATCATGCTGCTTGGCCAGGCGCAGCAGCAGATTCATGTCCGACTCCTGCGACTGCACTGTCAGCGGCAGTGCGATCGACGCCAGCGATCCGCTCACGGCCGCGCTGAGTCCGTGCTCGCCGGCCATGCGCTGGACCATGCCGCCGATCGTCGTGCCCTTCTTCCAGGTGCGCGTCTTCTGCGTCTGCAGATCGTTCTTGCCGCCCTTGCTGGCCTCGAACGGTGCGGCGCGCGCGCGCAGGGTCATGCTGCCCGGGTAGCCGGAAATCTCCACCTCATCGCAGATGTACAGGCCCATGCGCCGCACTTCGCCGTCATAGCCGATGAAGGCTTCCAGCTCCGCGCCTGCCGGCGGCAGCTGGATCGGATCGGACGGATCATGGTCGGCCAGCTGCAGCTCCAGCATGTCCGAGTTGTTGTCGGTCTCGTCGGTGATACGCAGTGATTTGAAGCGCGACATGATCTTGTCGGTGATGTCCTGGCTGTTGGCCACCACGCGGAATGCCGGTGTGATGTTCAGTCCCACAGTGCGATCCCCTTGCGTTCGCCGGCGGGGCGCTGCACGTCTGGCAGAGTGATCGCGATGCCCGCAGGCAGTACCGCGCCGCGGGCGGCCAGGCCCGGGTTGGCGTCGAGTATCGCGCGCAGAATGGCCGGTGATTGTTCGCCATAGTGCGCATGCGCGATGCGGTCAACGACGTCGCCATCGCGGGTGTTATACGTTCGTGCCATCGCTGTGCTTCCGCAGGGAGAGGGTGAATTCGTGCCGCTGGATTCCCGCATCGACGGTGAAGCCGGAGGCGGTGGCGTCGATCTTGTCGATGACCCACAGCCCCAGGTTTCCGCCCTTGCCGGTCAGCAGCCGCTGTGGCTTGCCCTGTGCCGCCAGCCTGCGCAGCTGCGAGAGCTCATTGCCGGCGCCCCGGAACGCATAGTGGATGACGCCCGGCAAGGTCATGCTGGCCTTGCCGGGGCCGGTGTACTGCAGGGCGGCCATCTGCCCGATGCGCTCCTGGGCTGCCCAGCCATATTCGTTGCTCTGCTGGATCTCCTGGAACACGGCGGTGTTGAGGCTGAACTTGAAGCCGCCCAGCATCAGCAGCACCGGGGCGTTGCCGGAGTCGTTGCTCTGGAAACTGGACAACAGCTTGTCGATGGATGCGGTTACGAACTCGCGCTTCATGCTTAGTTCCTGTCTGCCAGGCCGCCACGGGCAGCAACCGCGTTGCGGCGCTGCAGTTCGTCGGCCGTGCGACGTGCCACCGATTCGCTGGATTCACCGGGTTGCTGGTGGATGGTGATGTTATTGGTCTGTTGTTGCTGCACGGTGGTGACGCCGCGTGGGGAGGGCGATGGCATGTCGGGTGCGGTACGACCCCGAGCGGCCTCGCTGATGCCTCCCCATCGCTTGCGCACCCCCGGCCCGTCCAGCGTGGCGACGTCACCGGCCAGGCCCACGGCGTCATCCAGGCCACCTCGGCCGCCGGCGCGCATGTTGGTGTACCCCACCATGCCGTTGCCGATCGCTTCTGCACCACCGGCAAGCATCTCCTTCCCGAAGTCCAGGCCCTTGCCGACCAGCGCACTGACCTTGCCGATGCCTCCTTCGACGAACCCCATCAGCTTCTCGACGTAGGGCATGAGGAAATCCAGCTTCGGAACGAGCCAGTTGAACAGGGATTCGGCACCGGACTTGATCGCGGTCCACATCATGCTCAATACGCTGCCGATCCCGCTCGCGACGGTCGTGTACACGTTGCCCATCCAGACGACGTACTGCACCAAGCCGCTGATGAGCTGGATGTTCATTCTCAGGCCTTCCATCAGAACGGTACCGAGGAAGCTGCCGATCTGGGCAACGCGTGACAGTTCGTTGCCGGTGTACTGTGCAGGTGCAAGCATCTTCGACAGCCAGTCCCACGCCTGGCCGATCAGCCCGCTCATGACTTCCCAGGCGGGGCGCAGTGGTTCAACCGCGCGCATCAGTTCACCCATCGCCGCGGTGCCTGCACCGCTCAGGCCGTCCCAGACGCCGCCCAGGAATGCCTCGATCGGTTCCCAGTACTTGCGCACCAGGATGGCGCCTGCGGTGATCGCTGCGATGGCGATCGTGATCGACCCGCCACCGATGGCCGCCACCGCAGTGGCAACCACACGGAAGCCCGACGCCAGGCGCATGGCCATCGGCCCGAAGCGCCCCATCTGTGCCAGCAGGCTGCCACCCCGGAACAGCTGGAAGGCCTTCTGCACGCCCAGGATCGGGCCCTGCAGGAAGGTCCAGGCATAGCGTGCGCCGAGCACCGCCGTGCGCATGCCCAGCATGCCGACCACGATCTGCGTGGTGTTGGCGATCAGCTTCGGGTTTTCCTGCACGAACGAGGTGACCCCGTTCAACAGTTCGGTCAGCTTGACCGCGGCCTCGCCAACTGCAGGCAGCAGGGCCGCACCGAAGGCCTTGGACAGGTTGTCCACGGCGATCTTGGCGCCTTCGATTTTCTGCGGATCGGTCTGCATCGCATCGGCATACGCCGCATCGGTGGTACCCGCCGATCCATTCAAGGCCTTGTCGCGGACGCGGATGTAGGTATCCCAGTTCTCGATCATCGGCTGGACGAAGTTCTTCGCCTGTGCATCGCTGAACAGGGTGCCGATCTTCTTCTGGTCGCCCGCGGTCGCCTGGATGATTCCCTGCATCGCAGCGTCGAAGGGATTGCCGCCGCTGGTCTGTGCATCGCCGATGATCTTGCGCAGATCCAGGTTCAGGCTCTTCTTGGCCTTCTCCTGAATGTCCGGCGAGAGCACCTCGGACATGAAGCTCTTCATGTTGCTGGCGGCCTTGTCGGCGCCGCCGGCCGAGTCCAGCGTGGCCTGCAGGGCCGCGCCGAGGGTGGCGGTCGCCGAGGTGCCCTGCAGCTTCATCGCTTCGAACGACGAACCCAGGGTAGGCAGCACTGCGGCCATGTCCTTCAGGCCCAGGCCGCCCTGCCGGCTGTTGACCACCAGCACATCCAGCGCGCTCTGCATGCGCGAGGGATCGATATCGAACGACTGCTGCAGGGCGGCCGCAGCCTGGGCCACATCATCGATGCTGGCACCGGTGACGGTGGTGGTCCGCCCGACAGCACCGAGGCTGGCCTGGGCCGACTGCGCATCCATGCCGGCGTCGATCATCAGCCTGATCGAGCGCTGCAGCGCGTCGGCGCCCTGGTTGGTTGCACGCGACTGTTCCAGGATGGCCTGCCCCAGTGCGCTGACCTGGGCGCGGCTGAGGTTGGCTGCCACGCCGATCTGCTGGTTCTGGCGGGCGAAGCCGGAGGCGTTCTCGACCGGCTTGGCCAGCGCGGTAACGGCCGTGCCAAGCGTGCCGCGTGCCTCGCCAAATGCCGAGCCGAGCTTCCCGCGCTTCTCCAGGTTGGCGTCGCGCTTTGCTTCGATGCTCTCCAGCGCCACCTGCGAGGCACGCAGAGCATCGACCTGGGTACGCATGCGGGCGTACTCCTTGCTGGTCGTACTCATGCGCGCGAGCCTGCGATCCAGCAGGGTCACCTCGGTGCCGAGGCGCTTGATACCGTCGTTGGCAAAGGAGAAGGCGTCCTTCAGTGACTTGGACACCTCGCCGCCGATCGTGATCGTTGTCGTTTGAACGTTACTGGCCATGTACCGGCAATCCCTGAATCCACCAGATGAACTTCGACACCCGCAGTGTCATGATCTCGCGCAGGCCCCAGCCGGTATGACCGGCCAGGGCGAGCACTCCCTGCCTGATCTGAGGCAGGGTCAGGTGGTAAAAAGCGCGACGCCTGCCTGCAGTCGTGCGTAGTCGCGCAGCGGCATCTTGCGCACGTCTTCCGGCGAGACCTCGCACAGGTTGGCGATCATCCGCACCTCGCGCTGTGCGTCGCTGCCCTTGTCATCCTGGTAGCGCTCCATGTCTTCCACGGTCGGTTCGCGCATGCGCAGCACAGCGGTTTCCATGCCGTTGACCTGGCGCGGGCGGGTGAGGGTGATCTCGGCGAAGCCATCGCGCTCGATGACGGTGTCGATGGGGGTCTTGGTCTTGCTGGACATGGATGCGTTCCTGGAATGCGATGCGGTGCGATGGATGCGGGGGCGCGAGGCGCCCCCGGGTTCTTCAGTGCGGCGAGGGTTCAGATGCCCAGTGCGCCGCGGATGCCGGCCAGCACGTCCACGCCACCCTGGCGGGCGATCATGTTGACCACGTCGATCTCCTGCACGACCTGGGCACCATGGGTCAGCTTGTAGTAGCTCAGCGCCAGGTTGACCTTGATCGTGCCCTTCTCGCCGACCTTGGTTTCGCCACGGTCCAGCAGCTTCACCTTGCCGCGCATGTTGTGCACGACCTGCGTCACTTCGCCGTCATCGCCTTCCAGCGCTTCGCGGGCGGTGAAGCCGTATTCCTTGCTTTCGATGACGTGGAACTTGCTCATGATCTCCGCGTCGTCGGAGGCGAACTCGACATCGGCGGTCAGCTTGTCATGGCCGAGCACGATCTCGGTCGGGGCCAGCATGCCGCCGGCCTGGAAGTCCTCGGTCTTCAGCGACAGCTTGGGGGCGGTGAAGGACATCACGCTGCCGGCATAGCCCTTGCCGTCGACGTAGAAGTTGAAGTTTTTGCGGATCTTGCGCGCCATGCTTAGAAGATCTCCGAGACGTAGTTGTTGTTCATGTGCATGCGGAAGGTCAGCTGCTCACCCGGGTAGGTCGGGGTGAAGTCGAAGTCCCAGTAGAAGCGGCCCTGGGCCACGCTGTCCGCTGCGTTCAGGTCGGGGTCGATCCAGCAGTTGCCGCCGAGGATCGCGCCCTGGGTCTTTAGGCCGCGCAGGAAGGCATTGACACCCTCACGCACGTCGTCGACGTAGGTCTTGCTGATGCCGCGGTCGACGGCCCACAGGTGGGCGGCCTCGAGGCTGTCGGCAATGATGTCGGCAGTGCGCACCACACACAGGAACTGCCACTTCTGGTCGCTGCTGGCGGTACGGTTGCCCCACAGGCGGAAGCCACCTTCGCGGATGATGGTCGCCACGTTCGACTGGTTCAGCAGGTTGGCGCGGCTGGTCGCGTCGGACAGGCCGAAGTCGATCGCACGTGCGGTACCGACCACGCCGTTGAGCTCGAGGTTGGACGGCGATGCCCACCAGCCGCGTTCGTTGTCGCTGCGGGCAATGGCACCGGCCACGGCACCGGAGGCATAGCGGGTGACGATGGCGTCACCGGACTGCACCAGCAGCGCCGGGTCGACCACGTAGACGCGCTTGGAACCGGTCAGGGCGGTGGTGCTCTTGGCAGCGTCGTCGGTGCTGTTCGGGCCATCCTTGATGATCACCGCGCGCAGCTTGTCGGCAATGCCGAGCAGTTCGGCCACGACCGGGTTGGCCAGCAGTTCGGTATCGCGCTTTTCGTGGGTGTGGGTGAAGCCCGGTACCGCCAGGATGCGGGGCTTGATGCCCACCACCGACTTTGCCGCCAGCAGTGCATGCACGCCGGTGTAGGCACCGGTCTGCGCGTTCACGCCGCCCAGCACATTGGCCAGGGTGTCGTTCTCGGTGGCGCCCTTCTCGACGCGGATGACGACGACGACCGCGTTGGACTGGTCGAAGATGGCGTCGAGCTGGCCCGGGAGGGTGCCCTCATCGACTTCGGTTGCGGCGTTGGCGAGCAGCTTGGCTGCCTGCGAACGCGAGGTCACCAGGACCGGAGTGTTGTAGGGGAAGGCGATCTTGTCGGCGCGGGGCGCGGTGCCCACGATGCCGATGACGCTGGTCGAGGCAACAGCGATCGAGCGGGAACCACCATCGATGTTGACGACCTGCACGCCATGCAGAAATTCGGCCATGCGTTGTTTTTTCCTTGGTTGGGTGGGTGCTGCGGTCGCGATCTGCGCCGCATGGGGACATGTTCGTATCTGGCCGCGGCTGGATTAATTGCAGCGGTGGCCCGAAATCACGGTTGCGGTTGCGGTTGCGCGGCCGGGTCGGGTTCGGGGGCAGTGACCATCACCCAGGCAGCACGGGCTTCATCGAAGGTGACCGGGTAGCTGCGATCTGCAGGCGGTGCCAGATCGGTGACCGATGGCGGCAGCGCGACCCCACGGGAAACGGGAGTCGCGAAGCTGGCATCGTGCTTGTTCCACAGCGGTCGCGAGCTGTAGTCCGGCAGCAGCGTCCATTCGCGGCGGCTGGCATTCCACGCGTTGTATTGCGCGGTGGTGCCATCCAGCTTGAATGGTTCGGACAGGGTCACGTCCTTGGGCAACGGCTCGCCCAGCGCAAGGCGATTGGGTATCGCCATCGCGGTGCGTGTGTCCCACAGCATGTGGTTACGGAAATCGGCCACCGTTTCCCAGCGTGAGCCGTCATCGGCCAAGCGCAGTGCCTGGTATTCGCCGGCAGTTTGGCGAGGCGTGACGTCCACGGTGAAGTCGGGCAGGTTCCAGGTACCGTCCGGGGAAGGCTGCAGGCGGATCTTGCCCATGTAGGCGCGGGTATCGGGATCGTAGGAGTGCGCGAAGCGCGGTTCAGTAGGCAAGCTCATGTCCTCAGTACGCGATGCAATAGATCATCCGCAGGCCGGCAGGCAGGTTGCGGTCGCCACCGGTGTTCTCCACCACGATGGTGTGGGTGTGTGCACCGGCATCGGCGGCCGACGCGGCATGGCCGTGGTCACCGACCTGGGCGATGGAAATGGTGTGCGAGTGGCCGCCGGCGCCGTTCATGCCGATGTTGTGGCCATGTGCGCCTGCGCCGTCGGTGCTGAAGCTATGGGCGTGACCGCCGGCGGGTGCTGTGGCGCCGTCCGGATACAGCGCATCGTTGTCGCGTTCGCGATAGACGCCGTAGCCGTTGAGGGCAGGATTGGAGGGAACAACGCCTCCATGCTGGTGGTCGCCGGCCCACGAGGTGCCACCGGTATGCGTATGGTGGCCCTGCGAGTCGGTCCATGCACCGTGCGCGTGGTCACCGACGGCACTGGCGCTGGCACCGTGGGAGTGCGCGCCGCCTGCGCCCACGGAAATGGCGTGGCTGTGGTTGCCTGCTGTTGCCGCGCTTGCACCGTGGGCATGGCGGATCACTTCACCCTGGGTGAAGCTGCCGACCGCTTCCGGGTTCAGCGTGTGCGTGACCACCGTGCCTTCCTGCATTGCCGGGAGGTTGAAGGTGGTCGCACCATCACCGGCGCCGTAGCGGGTACCGATGGCGGCGAACAGTGCCGGATAGCTGGCACGCGGAACAGCGGCGCCATTGCACAGCAGCATGCCGTTGGGCGCAGTGGCACCGGCGAACAGAATCACCTGTCCGGGCACGTGCACGCTGGATGGCACGCCGGTCATGTTGCGCCAGTCCAGGTAATGGTTGCCGTGCCTGCCATCGAGCAGATCGGCATCCAGGCCCTTGTCGGCGCCCTCGTCCTTCAACGCTGCCGATTTCAGCCCCAGGGCGGAACGGAACGCGGCATCGGTTGCGATCGACAGCAGCGTGCGCACGAACTGGGTGGGGGCGCTGGCACCAAAGCGCTTGTCGATGAAGGCACGCAGCCCGCGCGGTGTCACCGCACGCTGGGTGTCTGCACCATCTTCGGTCTCGGTCGTAGTGGCCAACTCGACCACGCCCTGCACTTCGGTGGTGGAAGGGGGATAGATGAATTCGGCATTGCCGAATTCGATCAGCGCGGTATCGACTTCACTGAAGCGGGTATCGGTGGAGAGCAGCAGCATCGAGGCTGCGGTCTTCTCCATGATGGGATCGGTCTGGCCGAAGGTTGCAAACAACGTGCCGTCGCCCAGGTACAGGCCGAAGCCGCGCAGGCTGTAGGCGGTAGCGCTGTCGTCGCGGATCGTGACGTGCAGCGTGTCATCTCCCACGGCGTTGCCGCCGAAAGTGGTGACCCGCTTGATCTCGCCGGGCAGGGCGGTCAGCCCCGTCGTCGGCGTGAATGCCGTGGACGTCAGGCCGATCTCGGTGATCAGCACGGCATTGGTGCCGGTGTTGGGTGGATTGACCAGCTTGGCAAAGCCGGCGTCGGTGATTTTCAAGCGCATGCGGGGTTTACTCTCCGATCAGTTGGATGCGGCGGAAGGTGGTGCCCTGGGCACCGACAAGTGCACCGATACCGGCGCTGGCCTGCATGCCCTGGGTGAAGGTGAAGTGCGATCGCACCGGCTTGGTCCGGCTGATCTCGCCGATCACGTCGTCGACGAACTTGGCGGTGGCGGTCTCGCCGCCCTGGTTGGCGATGGTCATCACCGCTTCGAAGGTGTGCGGTGCACCCTGCGGCTGCATCTCCCACCATTCGCGGATCAGGATCGAGCCACCAAAAGCGGCGACCACGTCGCGCACGCTGCCCCAGGTGCCCTTGCGGCGCTGGATGGCGATCGCGGCGCGTACGCGTGCACGCTTCACCGTCTCCGGCCAATACGCTTTCCATTCGTCAACGGACAAGGCCCAGGCCAGCCAGGGCAGCAATGCGGTCGGACAGCGGTCGGCGTCCCACAGTGCGGTGATGTCTACCGGCAGCGGACGGGCGACGATGGCGCGCGCCAGTCCACGTTCGGCATGGGTGGCATTAGGGGGCAGCAGGTTGGGAGCACCCGGAACCGCGATCTGCGCATCGCCTTCGATCAGCGTGCCGGGTGCCGGGGCGGCCGACAGGATGACCGTGGCGCCGCTGATGGCAACATCGCGCAACCGCTGCCGTCCTTGCTGGTCGGTGCGGTACACCGCCTGCAGGGTTGCCAGTGCACCACCGGGGTGACGGAAGGTACGGTTTCGCCCATCGATGGCACCGCTCAGACGCGCGCCGATCAGGCGGGTGGCAGCGTCACTCATCATTGCCGCCATGGGTCAGCGTGATGCTGGTGCAGTGCGTGGCCTGGGTACGATCAACCACGATGTCTTTGGCCGGGTTGGTGATCTCCACGCGCTGCACGCCCTCGGCATGCAGTGCGGCGAACAATCCCGAACGGGTGACGTCGCGGCCGAGCCGATGCGATTCGCTGATGTAGCGGTCAAGGCGGGTGCGCGCTTCGGCCAGCACCACCTGCGAATCCGGGCCGGCAAAAGTGAAAAGTGCGGCGTCGACCGTGTAGTTGATGATGGCAGCGGGTTTAACCACTACGTGATCGGTCAGTGGTCGCACGTCATCCGCACTCAGCTTTGCGTCGACGATATCGAGCAGACCCTGGGAAGCGGTGCCGTCGCCTTCGCGTGAGAGCACAGAAACCACTACCTCGCCAGGGGAGGGACTGGTTGCGCTGGCATCCAGCACACGGGCGTCGGCGCTCAGCGCGTGGAAGATGTAGGCACCCTCCGGCCCAGCCACACTGAAGCCTTCCGGCCCCAGCTGGATGCGGCGTCGGAAATCCTCGTCACTTTCGTAACGCGGTGCGATGCCTTGCTGCGGCTTGCCGGGGTCCAGCACCTGGCGGGCGATGCCGAAGATCGCAGCCAGATGGTCCAGATCGTTGCCGACGGCATAGGCCAGCATCACGCCACGTGCTGCATCGTTGACCCGCTGGCGATCGAGCAGGCGCAGGTAGGTGCAGACCTCGAGGATCTTGAAGGCCGGGTCCGACGGCAGCAGCGCGTCGAAGGTGGGATCCAGGGCCTGCAGCGCGGTCAGCGATTCATCGAACATGGCTTCGAAATCGAGCACTTCGATGACCGCCGGGGCAGGCAGCTGGGACAGATTGACACTGGTGAACGAGCCGGATGCCACGGTTAGCGAACCTCGATTCCTTCGATGGTGATGGCCTCGCCGTCGGGCAGGTGGATTCCGGTCACTGCCAGGATCATCACGCCGGGGGCGGGGAGGGAGACGTCGATGTTCTCGACGTGGAGACGCGGTTCCCATCGCGCGAGCGCGTCGACGGTGGCCGCGATCAGGTCCATGCGCAGCGAACGGTTGGTCGGCGCATCGATCAGTTCGAACACGCGCGAGCCGTATTCGCGGCGCAGTACGCGGGAGCCAAGGGGCGTGGTGAGAATGTCACGCACGGACTGGTGCAGATGGGCGAGCCCATCCAGTGATTTGCCGGTGTTGGCGTCGATTCCTCGCATGGCCTCTATCGTCGTGGAGTGCGGGTATTCAGGGCATTGCAGGCGTGGCCGATCAGGCCTGCGCCGGCGTGGTGGGAGCGGTCGGCCCCTGCGCGGTGTGCGTGTGTGCCTTCAGCCCGATGGCACCTGCCTTGATCTCGGCGGGTGTGCTGATGTCCTTGCCCGCACTGATCGCGCCGGTGACGTCCAGGTTGCCAGTCGCCTTGATCGACGGCGTATCGAGCACGATCGATTCGCTGGCGATCACCTGCGCACTTGCACAGGTGACAGTGACCTTGCCGCTGCCAACATGGACGTTGAGCGTGCCGGTTTCCTGGTCATACTCGACGATGCTGCCGTCGGCGTACTCGGTGCGCTGCCGCAGTCGCGAGTCGGCGGGCGCCGGGAACCGGTCCTGGTACAGGCTGCCGAGCACGAGTGCCTGGCCGGGGTCGCCATAGGGACAGGCGAGTACCACCTGCTCGCCGGGTTCGGGGGCACACCAGCTGCGCACGCCGGGTCCGGCCCGGCGTTCCAGCCAGGGAATCCAGTCGGTGAGCATGCCGTCGGCATCGACGCGAACACGCCCATTCGCCTCGTCCAGCTCGCGTATCACACCGATCATCAGCAGGTTGCCGATCAAACGTGCGTGTTCGGCGCTCATGGTGCGCGTTCCGGCAGGGGCTGGTAGCGCGCTACATGGGCACGGCCGATCTCTGGCGCGAAGCTGTAGGACGCCTGTGGCACTACGCCTCCTTCATCGTCCCAGGCGTTGTCGCCCAGCGCGACCGGCAGTGACCATTCGACGACCCAGCTGCGCAGGCCGGCCTGTGCGGTTGCGGCGTCTTCGGGCAGGGCCGCGATTACGTCGATCGCACCGCTGGAGGCACCGTGGAAGCGGCCGAGCTGGTGCAGCCAGGTGGCCAATGCAATCGCGGCATTGCGCAGTTGCAGCGCGCCGGCGGTGCTACCGGCCGCCACGACGATGCGTGCCTCGAAACGCAGTACCGCCTGAAGCAGTCCGCTGCCGTCATTGCCTTCCCGGCTGCGGTCACAGCGGGTCAGTGCCAGCAGGCAGGCCGGTGTGGGCATGCCTTCGGTGCTGGCCTCGCGATAGAACTCGACGGTTGCGAAGTCCGGAAAGCGTGCGCGGATGGCGGTTTCGATGGCGCCGTGCAGTGTGTCGAGCGTCGGAGAGGGGGAGTCAGTCGCCATATCAGCTCATGTAGTGAATGGTGGAAGGGCGTGGCCGCGTGGCACGCGCGGTCTGCAGCCAGTGTTGCCATCACCGGATGGGCACGGCATTGCAGGCGTGGCCGCCCGCGGCGGGGTCAGAAGGCCGGCGCGGCGCCGTGGTTGTTGCCGGCGGCGACGCCGCAGCCTGGAGGCGCTACCGGTGCCGAGCCGTTGAGGGTGATGCCGCGCTGACTGCCGAGGCTGCACAGCAGCGCTCGCAGTTGATCGGCCAGCGCGTGGTACTGCCGCGCGACCGCAACGTGATTGCGCAGCAGTGCATCATCAGTAGCTGCCCGCAGGTCTGGCAGCTCGTCCGGCGCACGCAACTGCGCCGGTGCGATGCTGAGATCAACGAGGCAGGGCGCGGCCGGCGTTGGCTTCGCGCCAGATGCGCACGAACTCAGCATCAGCGTCGCCGCGATCACGGCCAGGCGTCTTGGCATGGGTCTCGATGTCCTGTTGCAGGGTGTTGAACTGCCGGGTGCGCTGGGTCTGCATGGCCAAGCGCTGCGATTCGGCCCGAGCACCGGCGCGGGCGTTGGCGAGGTCCCGCTGATGGGCGGCCTGCGCCGTATCAGCGCGCGATGCCTGCTGTGCGGCCTGGGTGCTGGTAACGGCGAGGTCTGCGCTGCGGTCCCGTAGCGTCCACCCCAGCCAGGCGCAGCCTGCGTGGCTTCCGGCTAGGACCAGCAGGCCGATTCGGAACCGCAGGGCGAGGGGCGTCATTGCAGGGCTCCGCCGGCGGCGTGGTAGGCCACGCGCAGTGTTTCCAGCGCATGTTCCTTCTGCCCATAGCCGGCACCGGGCAGCGACGCCCAGATGCGCCGGGCCGCGGTGATGGCGGCATCGAAACGTCCCAGCCGGATCAGCTCGTAGGCCCCGCACTGCCTAAGCAGGGCGACCGCCGCGCGATCCTGCGAGACCGGGCCGAAATCGGGCAGGCCGAGGCGCGCGCGCAGGTCGTCCCAGGTGCTGCGAAGAAACTGGTAGCGGCCGGCGGCGCTGGATTTGATGCCACAGCGTGGCAGCGACACCAGCACGCGGGGATGGTCGCGGTAGTCGTTGAACAGTTGGCCTCCGACGATCACGTCGTAGCCACGGTCACGCGAGCGCTGGCTGGGGATGTCGGTGCCTTCGGACACGGCCAGCATGTCCAGGAATGCGACCACATTGGCGCCGCCGAGGGCGCTGGCTGCGGCGGCCGTCATGCGGCGGCTCCCGGCTGCTTGCGCACCAGCGCGAGCAGCGCATCTATCTGCACGCTCTGCTGGACGATCTGTGCGCGCAGGGCGCTGACCTCGCCGCGCAGCTGGCCGATCTCCTGTGCCATTGCCTCGCGTTCGTGCATCAGGCCGTCGGCGCGGGTGCGTTCGGCGGCAAGCTGCTCCTGCAGGGTGCGCAGCGTGTTGCTGGTGGCTTCGTCGGCGGTACGGTCGACCTTGGCCGACGACAACCATTGGCGCAGCCACAGCGATACCGCGATCAGCACGCCCGAGGTTCCCCCCAGGTACTTGGCCCAGTCCGGTACACCGGCCAGCAGGTCGCTTTCGTTCATGCGCGCGCGTATCCCTTGAGCAGGGCCGGGTGGACCGCCGGCGGTGGCGCGGAGCGGGCACCGCGCAGGGCGCGCTTGATGGTGGTCTGCGAGACACCGAACTCACGTGCAACATGTTCGCGCGGCATGCCGCTGGCCACGGCACGCGCGATCTGATCGCGGCGTTCGTGCGCCCCGGCGGCAAAGCAGGAGGCCAGGAATAGCAGCTCGCCACCGAAATGCGCGACCAGCCGCTGGGCGACGTCGTGGCCGAGGATGTCGATCAGGCGATGCTGATCAGGCAGGGTGGATGGAACGTAGACGATGACGCGGTGGCGGCCGGTGGTGCTGGAGGTGGTCGGCGGCCATGCACGCACCAGCGTGAGGGCTGCGGATTCGCCGATGACCTCGGCCAGGGTCTGGATGCTGTCGGGCAGGGCGTTCATGAAGGATGTCGTCAGTGGCATTGATCTCCACTGTTGCCACCCCGCCCCTTCAGTCAACACCTTTCATCTACTTTCGGCCGTGTGTGCTGAAGACATTCATCGGCGCCGCGAGGACGGGTGAGGAGTGCTGCTGGGCGCGGTGTGATGCCTTGCAACCGCTGGCTGTTGCCACCGATGTTTTCCCCTCCTTTCGTACTCGTGGTCCTCACAAGGCGGAAGGAAGAGCAGATCAAGGAGATGCGGCAGGTACAGGGTGAGGACGACGCCCCGTGGGCCGTCCTCATGCAGGCGAGCGGGCCCTGAAACGAAAAAGCCCCGGACGATGCCGGGGCTTCAGAACTGCAGGTGGAGCTGGATCAAAGGTCGAACACCAGGTTGCCGCCGGTCTTGCGCGGGATGTAGCCCGCGTCGCGCAGCCAGCGGGCGGCATTGACCTGGTCCATGCGCTTGACCGGGAAGCGGTTGGCGAACATCAGGAAACGCGCCACGGTGATCGACTCGCCCTTGCCCTTCAAGGCAGCGAGGGTTTCGGTGAACCACGGCGCGGGCGGCTGCTGGCTGCCGGGGCGTGCGGCGGTCCGTGCCTGCCTGGCGCTGCCGGCGTCGCTCTGGGCGTTGGCCTGCGAGCACAGCGAGATGAAGATCGCGTCCAGGCTCACGGTGTCCTTGCCGCCCTTGGGCTGGGACTTGAACAACTCGATGGCCTTCAGGCGCGTCGACGTGAACTGTTCGACCTCCATGGCATTTCCTCTTTGCGAACGGGGTTGGGGATGCGGGGTGACGACAGGTGTCGTCGGTGATGGGGGACGACCTTACATCATTTTCGCCGACGATGGGTCGGAACCTGCGGGCGGGACAGGGCACGCGGCAGGGCAACGCGGCCTTGCTCCAGGCTCAGATCACGCCGCGCGACAGCAGCTGGTCCAGCGTCCTGCGTACCAGATCGGCCTGGCTACCGTCGTTGCTCACCTCGATGTCGATCAGTTCATCGGGCAGTGGCTGCTCGCTGGTGTGGGTCTGATGGATACCATGGCCCGGGCGGTTGACGCGGATCACGACACCGCCGCGGCGGCGGATCGCATGTGCTTCATTGGCGAAGCGGACATCAGGTACCAGGCCGCCCGCTGGCAGGCGTGCGAACAGCGAACGTACCCACAGCTCGGGATGGACGCGATCACGCCCCCATTCGATGCCGGCGGCCTGCATCAGGTGGCGTGGAGTGAATTCAGCCAGCCAGTCGATGGCGTCCTCCTTGCGGTTGTCCAGTTCACGCAGCGACAACCCGAGGAGGGAGGCGACGAACTGCCGTAGCGGGGCGGCGAAGCTGTCGCAGGGTAGTGCCAGTGCCGAGGCCAGTCCGTTGGCGAGGGTGTCCTTGCCGGCCCGCCTGCCGCCGGCGATGCCGATATAGAGCGGAGGACGCGCTTGCGGAGCCGCTCTCAGCGCGATGCTGCCCAGAGCGGGGCCGGTACGGAACGCAGCCAGCGTGTCGGCAATCATGCGATGGCCGCTGTCGAGGGAGGCGGGAATCATGCGGAATCTACTCCTGGGAAAATTCGGCAGTGCGGGCGGGTCAGGAATCGCGACCGGCCGTGCTGCGTGCGCGCAGGATGCGCTGGGTGATGCGACCACCTCGGGCAGCCGCCGCGATCGGGTCGAAGCTCAGCATGGCGGAACGTGTACGGCGGCCGGCAGCAAGGTGGTCGCGGATGGTGCGTTCGGAAAGCACCGGTACCCGCTGGTGGATCTGCTGCACGGTCAGCTGCTCACCTTCGAAGGCATGCAGTCGGGGACGAGGCATGGCGGAAGCGCTCCTGGAAGGTGGCGAAGCCGATACGGATATCTTGCCTCTGTGGACCGTCCTCGTCAACACCTTTCATCTACTGGCATCCCAATTGGGCGAGGTGACACTCAGCGCTGCTGCGGTCGATCTGATGGCCGTCATGGATTCATGGCATCAGAACGGACCGGCTGCGTGCCCGGCGAGGTTGAGCTTTCGCGGTGGCATCAACCAGACCTTGGCCCGTTCCTTGCCGACCACCTTCGTGCGCACATCATGGCGCTTGACCACATAGGCGGCGGCCTCGTTGACCTCGCGGCGGTTCGGCTTGTCGATGCCGACCGCGATGACAATCTCGGTGGCACGGTACTGTGCGCTCCACTGCACGGCAGGGACGGACCAGTCGAAGTAGCGGTCGATCAGCTCGGCGATCGGAGAGATCGGTTCGTGCTCGCTGTTGGTGGCGTTCAGCGCATCCAGTTCCTCGCTGGACAGGTGCCAGGTCTCGCCGTCGCAGTAGAGCGCATGGGCTTCGGCCCACACCTGCTGCATGTCGATCCGTGCCGGTTCGCCCAGGCCCACGGCATGCACAGTCCACCAGCGGGTGTTGCCGGTGGCGTCGCGCAGGAAGCGCTCGTCATTCACGCTGGCGAACAGGATGGTGCGCCGCGCATAGCGGGATTCCGTGCGCGCATACGGGCGGCGGATCTCGTCGTGGCTGCGTGAGATGAACGACTTCAGCGCAGCGATATCGGTGCGACGGAACGTGGCGTCGACTTCGCCCAGTTCCACGATCCACTTGGAGATGACTTGTTTGATGCTGTCCTTGTTGGCCGGATCGAGCACCACGCCATCGGCGATCAACTGCAGCTCGGCCGGTGCCAGTTGCCGTGCCCAGCGCGTCTTGCCCAGGTTCTGCTTCGAAACGAAGGTCAGCACACCACGCGCCACCACGCCGTCCGGCTCAAACGCCGCGGCCACGCCGGAGATCAGCCAGCGACGCATCAGCACTTCCTTCAGGATGCGGCCGTCGGCCATGCGCGTGGGTTGAGCTTCCTGCACGGTGTCGAAGAACGCCTGCAGGCGGGACTGGCCATCCCAGGGCCGTGAGGTGATCCAGCTGGCGACGGGATTGTACGGATTGGCCTCGGCGACCTGGCACAGGTTGGTCTCGAAGCTGGCGATGGCCATGCCGGCGCGGTGCATGCAGTCCATCACTTCACCGGCAGCCACCTCCTTGGCATTGTCGACCGTGCTCTGAAGCCCCGGGACCAGGATCTCCAGATCCTTGCGGATGACGTTGTAGCGCACGGTGACGCCGGTGCGCCGGCACAGCTCGGCCAGATTGCGCGCGGTCGGCAGCGGGCGTCCGCGCGCGCCGGTGTCGGGGAACGGAGTAAAGGCATCGAATGCGGACAGGTTGCCGGGTACCTGGTAGCGTGCGTTGGACGACGATGGCGCATCCTCTTCCGCAGTGTCTTCCTCGGTAATGGCAGGCGGCCGAGGGAGCAGTTGGGTGCGCACTGCCTCCAGCCCTTCGCGCAGGTGCAGATCGTTGAAGTCGGTCGGGCGGTCATCGTCGTCGTGCAGCGCGGCGAACTCGGGCCACACCACGCGCGCGTCGATCTCTGCGGCAGCGCGAGTGGCGTGGGTGACACCGGGATTGTCCAGCGGTTGCCGGGTCCATCGGTCGTTGTCGGCACAGATGACGAAGTCGGCATCGGGAACCGCGCTGCGCCAGGCACGGGCGACCGCAGCGAGATTGCCTGCGTCCCAGGCCACCACCACGCACCCGCCCGTGGCCTGGTGGATTGACGCCGCCGTGGCGTAGCCCTCGGCGATGGCGATCGGCTGTCCAGGCAGCGGCTTGCCAATGACGTGGAAGCAGCCCTGTTTGCGGCCTCCGCTGAGAAAGTCCTTGTCGCGGCCGAGTGCCGGATCCGTGCGCGGAAAGATCGCCTGCAGCGAGACGATCCGGCCCGTGGCGTTCATCACCGGCACCAGCAGGGCATTGTCGATGTAGCGGAAGACCAGGCCGTCGCTGTTGCGCACGGGCCATGCCGCCACACGCAGCGCATGCGCGTGGATACCCTTGCGCATCAGGTAGGGATGGTGCACGTCTGCGGGCAGGGCGCGGTTCCACAATACGTTGGCGGCCTTGGCTGCGGCCTCCTCTCGTTCGCGCTGCTGCCGTTCCCGTTCGGTACGGGCGACTTCCTGGCGTTGCCGGATCGTGCGCTGTTCGGCAGCACTCAGTGTGGTTTCCGGCTTCGCACACCAGGCATGGCGGCTGCCAGTGCGCCAGCTGCCGAACTCACCGGCCGGCACGTGGTCTCCGAACAACACGGCCCAGCCATTGCGGGTGCCATGGCGGTCGCCTTCCACATGGAAGCGCACCAGCGTGCCATCGGCGTTGAGTGCGTCGCGGCCACGTGCATCCGGCACGATGCCATGCGCGTGCATGGCCTGCAGGAACGCCGGAACGATGTCCTGCGCTGGGTGCGGTGTGTGCATTCGACGGGGCCCCTTGGAACGTGGATCGGTCCACCGCAGCGGGTAGTGGCCAATGCGCTGTGCAATGCCTGCCGTGTGCCGGCCACGCGACGGCGGACCAACGCGACGTGGCCAGGGCAAGGTGGAGGGAGATGACGTGATCATGGTGTCGGAAAGTGACACCATTTGCAACACCTTCCAGTACCTTGCATCCCTGGTCCGGATGAAAACTGTCAGCGGGCGATGGATCTGCGATGACGTGCGCAGATCGTCGCCTGCGCGACGTTGCGTCGCAGTTGGCGAGAACCGCTTTTCCGATGATGCGATCGCCGTCAGAGACGGCCCTTCGTTTCAATCCACCGCCCCTCGGGGCACCCATGCACAAGGAGCCTGCATGCCTGAAATCCATTGCAACTGCGAACGCCGATCCGATGCCGAGCCCGCGTTTTCCACTGTCGTCGCGGCGTTCTCAATCGGTGCGACCACCCCCCGATAAAATACAGCTGGCATGACGGACACCATCGACGAAGCGCAGGAATTTGAAGCGCGCCATCTGCAACGCGCATTGGCCCGGCACGCAACGCGGGCCAGCAACGTTGCTCCTCTCTCACCCATTGGGGAATGCCACAACCCGGACTGCAGCGAAGACTTCGACAACGATCCGGCCAGGCTGTTCTGTGGGCCTGCCTGTGCCGAGCGTTTCGAAGCCATCCATCAACACCGCAACGTATAGGAACAGGGGACATGTCTCTGAACAGCAACGACGCTGGCTTCACCGAACGCATCGCCGGATTGTCGGCCGAGCTCGCCGTGCTGGTGAGCCTGGTGGAGAACCACATCCATCTGCAGTTGGCCGACCTGGCCGATTCGGGTGATGTGGATGCACAGGAGCGATTCGCGGTGGCCGATCCGGAACGCTGGTTGGAGAACGCCCGCAACAGCCTGCAGGCGGGCGTCATGTTCCTGGAACGTGCGGTGCAGCAGCCCGCGCGGTTCTAGCAATGCGATGCGGGGACGGAAGGGGCCGTAAGGTCGCCTTCCGTCCCCCCTGGGGCCATGGAGAGCGCCTGCGTCCGAGGCTGCGTCATAACGTCGCACCATCTTTCTGGAAACCCTGAACATGGTCCAAGGTTGGTCATCCCCCCGTAGAATGGGGGTGTGCGTCGTTCTGTCCTCCACCGCCGGTTCCAGGTCCTGGCATGGCTTGCCATGCTGCTGGTGCTGCTCGCCCCACTGGTGAGCCGCTGGCTGGCGCATGGCCACGTTGCGACCACCGCACCGGTGGCAGCCATGAATCACGCGATGCACGCAGAGCATGCGCAGCACGCGATGGAAGGGCACCACGACCATCACGCGATGGCAATGCAGCACGGGGAATCGAAAGCGAAGCCGGCTGCCGATCCACACGCCGACCATGAGATGGGTGTGGACTGCGATTACTGCCTGATCGCTGCGCGGCTGATCACCCTGCTGGTGGCGGCAGTGCTGCTGTTGGCGCCGATGGCACAGGTGTGCCGCGCGCTGCGCGGTGCGGTACGGACGTTGCCGCAACGGATCAGCGGCACATTGGGAGCGCGCGGGCCACCGGCCTTCATGGCCGCCTGAGCCGCACGCGCGTTGCATTGAACGTTTTTCCATGAGGTTGCCGGCCACGGCCGCTGCCCGCACGCGCGTGTCTGTCCCTTTCTGATTGCTGCCCTGCCATTGCGGGGTGGCCTTGCATGCCGTGAAAAAATGAAAACGAACCCCAACCCCGCGTACCTGCGCCGGGCGACGCTGCCTGTCGCTTGCGCGTTGCTGCTGCACTCCGCTTCTGCCCTTGCGGCCGACGCGGCACCCCCGACCACGCTGGATACCGTGCGCGTGGTCGATACCCGCAGCGGCGAGCTGTCCTCCACCGCCAGCGCCGGCTCTGCGTTGGGCCTGAGCGTGCTGCAGACACCGGCCAGCCTGACGGTGATTTCGCGCGAGCACCTGGAGCAGCGCGGCGACAGCAACCTCAACGATGCGATCAGCCGGGCGGGTGCGATCAGTGCCATGCCGCACCCGGGCAATGGCCTGAGTGCGCTGTCCAGTCGCGGCTTCACGGACGGTGCCTCGGTGATGCGGCTGTACGACGGGCTGCGCCAGTACGGCGGCGTGGGCATCACCTTCCCGTTCGATACCTGGCCGATCGAGCGCATCGAAGTGCTGCGCGGCCCGGCCTCAGTGATCCATGGCGACGGTGCGATTGGCGGCGTGATCAGTATCGTGCCGAAGAAGCCCTCGCGCGGTGCCATCGAAAACGAGATCAGCATGACCGTGGGCAGCGAGGACACCGCGCGGCTGGGCTTCGGCAGTGGTGGCGCGCTGACGCCCGGGCTGGCCTACCGGCTGGATGTGAGTGGCAACTACAGCGGTGGCTGGGTCGACCGTGGCCGCAACAACGATGCGACGTTCTCCGGTGCGTTGCTGTGGCAGGCTCGCCCGGACCTGCAGCTGACGCTCACCCATGCGCAGGGCTACCAGCAGCCGATGCGCTACTTCGGCACGCCGCTGGTCGAGGGCCGCCAGCTGGAGGCGCTGCGCCACCGCAACTACAACGTGGACGACAGCGAGATCCGCTTCCGCGACCGCTGGACCCAGCTCGATGCACTGTGGACGCCAACCGCGAATGTGGAATGGCGCACGCGCGTCTACCAGATCGACAGCCAGCGCGATTGGCGCAACGCCGAGGCCTATGTCTACAACCCGCGAACCGGGTTGGTCGACCGCTCGGGCAACACCCAGATCACCCACAACCAGGACCAGACGGGGCTGACCTCGACGCTGCGCGTGCAGGGCAGCGTGGGTGACCTGCAGAACAGTTTTGCCGTGGGCCTGGATGCCAACCGCGCGCACTTCAAGCACACCAACAACACCTACACCGGCAGCTCCGGCCCGGTCGATCCGTTCCATCCGGTGCCGGGGCAGTTCGCCAGCGATGCGCCGAACCTGCCGCGCTACCGCAACCGTGCCGAGCAGTACGCGCTGTTCGTGGAGGACCGGCTGGCGCTGAGCGAGCGCTGGTCGGTGCTGGGTGGGCTGCGCCACGACCGCGCGCGCATTGATCGTACCGATCTGATCAGGGGCCAGAACGCGTTCTCGAAAACCTACAGTAGCACCGGCTGGCGCGCAGGCACGGTATTTGCGCTGCAGCCGACGCTGAGCCTGTATGCGCAGTACTCGCAGGCGGCAGATCCGGTCAGCGGGCTGCTGATGATCAGCCCGGCCAACGGAGCCTTCGACCTGGCCAAGGGGCGGCAGATCGAGGTGGGCCTGAAGCAGGCCTTCGACGGTGGCGAGTGGACGCTGGCGGCGTACCGCATCCGCAAGACCGGGCTGCTCAGCCGCGATCCGCTGGTGCCGGATCGCCGCGTGCAGGTGGGCGCGCAGACCTCGCGCGGTATTGAAGCGTCGTTGACCTGGAATGTCGCGCCGCACTGGACGCTGGATGCCAACGCGACGGTGCTGACGGCCGAATTCGAGGACTTCCTGGAAACCACGGGTTCGCCGGCGGTGCTGGTATCGCGTGATGGCAACGTGCCGCCGAACGTAGCCGAGCGCCTGGCCAGTGTGTGGCTGGGCTGGCAGTTCGCACCGGACTGGAATGCGGCGGGTGGCGTTCGCTACGTCGGCAAGCGCTACGCTGACAACGCCAATACACTGGAGCTGCCCGGTTACAGCACCACCGATCTGGCACTGACCTGGCAGGCGGCACCGCGCACGCGGCTGTCCGCGCGGTTGTTCAACGTGTTCGACAAGGCGTACTACGCCACCGCGTACTACACCAGCACCCAGTGGCTGCTGGGGGCGGACCGGCGCGTCGAATTCACCGTCGACCATCGCTTCTGAGGGCGCTGGCGATGACGTTGCGTTCCACCGCCAAGCGCTGGACCTACCTGGTGCATCGCTGGCTGGGCATCGGCGGATGCCTGCTGATGCTGCTGTGGCTCGTCAGCGGCATGGTGATGCTGTTCATTGGTTACCCGAAGCTGACGCCCGGCGAGCGGCTGGCGGCGTTGCCGGTGCTGGGTGAGGCCCGCGACCTGCAGGGGCTGTCTGTACTGCCTGCCGCCGTGCAGGCCGAGCCGGAGGCTGTGGCATTGACCACGCTGCGTGGCGAGCCGGCGTATGTGGTGCGAAGTGGCAGCAACGTGGGCGCCTGGTCTGCCGTGACCGGCCAGGCCCTGCTGCCGGTGTCGGCACAGCGCGCCGAAGCATCCGCCGCGCAGTTCGCGGTCGGCCAGGCCTTCGTGGGTGCGATGCGCGTGGAGGAGGACCGCTGGACGCATTCGCGCGCATTGGATGTGCATCGACCGCTGTATCGCGTCGAGGTGGGCGGCGCGCAGCCGGGCGACCTGTACGTGTCCTCGCGTACCGGTGAAGTGGTGCTGGACGCCCCGCATGTGCAGCAGCGCTGGAACTATGTGGGCGCCTGGCTGCACTGGCTGTACTTCCTGCGCATGCAGTCGGTGGACCCTGTGTGGACGTGGGTGGTGATCGTGCTGTCCGCGCTGTGCACCGTGGCGGCGATCAGCGGCATCGTGGTGGGAGTGTGGCGCTGGCGTTTCCGTGGGCACTATCGTTCCGGTGCGAAGACGCCATACGTGGAGTCGTGGATGCGCTGGCACCATCTGATCGGATTGTGTGCCGCGGCCTTCGTGTTCACCTGGATTTTCAGCGGCCTGATGTCGATGAATCCATTGGGCGTCTTCAGCAGCACGCATGCTGCGATCGACGGTGGGCGCTATCGTGGCGGCGCGGTGGCGGTGGATGGCGTGTTGGGTGAGCCGGCAAAGCTTCTGGCGGTGGCCGATGCTGAGTGCTTCCGGCCAGTTGAGATCCAGTGGCGACGGATCGGTGGTGAGCTGTTCGCGGTGCTGCTGGACGGGCAGGGCGAGACCCGCATCGTGTCCGGCAGCGACGAGCATCTGCAGGTTGCGCACTTGCTGCCAGCCGCGTGGCTGCAGCAGAAGGCGCGGGCGCTGTCCGCTGCGCCCATGCAGGGCTTCGTGGTGCAGCAGACAGCGGATGCCTACTTCTATCCGCGTGCACCGGAAGCCATGAACGGCGCAGCAGTGCGCCGCTTCCCGGTGGCCGTGGTGGACTTCGGTGATGCCGAAGCGACGCGCGTCTATCTCGATCTGGCTACGGGCGATCCGTTGCTGACGATGGGGCATCGCGAGCGGGTGGGGCGCTGGTTGTTCTACTTCCTGCACAGCTGGGATCTGCCAGCGATGCTGCGCCAGGAAGGTGCCCGGCTGGCGGTGTTGCTGCTGCTGAGCGCTGCCGGCACCGCGTTGTGTGCCACGGCGACGGTGATCGGCTATCGGCGATTGCGGATGAAGCTGCGGCGCAGACGGCGTTGATGCCGCGGGCTACACCCGCAGCCAACGCGTGGACATCGCCACCAGCAACAAGGCCGTGGCCACGCCGATGAACGCGGCGATCAGGCCGAAGTGGTTGGCAGCAAAGCCGATCAGCGCCGGTCCGGCAAGGATGCCGGCAAACCCCAGCGTGGACACGGCAGTGATGGCCAGCGCGCCGGGCATGCGGGTCTGGTGGCCGGCCAGCGAGAACAGTGCGGGTGCGATGTTGGCGCAGCCGAGGCCGACCAGCACATAGCCGAGCAGTGATGCCTGCCACGGCGTGACCAGGGTCAGCACCAGCACGCCCGCGGCGGCAAGCAACGCGCCGAACACGATCGCGCGCTGGCGGCCCACGCGTGCCACCAGTGCGTCGCCGAACAGGCGCGCGACGGTCATCGTCAGGGTGAAGGTCACATAGCCGATGCCGGCGAGGCTGGCATCGACGCGACGCACGTCGCTGAGAAACACTGCGCTCCAGTCCAGCATCGCGCCTTCACCGAGGAAGGCGACGAACGCCAGCACGCCGATGAACAGCACGATGCCGTGTGGCAGGGCCAGCATCGGCGTGTCATGCGGCATGCGTTCGCTGTGCCAGTACGACGCCGACAACAGCATCACCAGAAACATGGCGCCGACGCCGACCAGCACGGATGCCAAGGGCGACAGCTGTGCGGACAGCAGCACGGTCATGGTGGCCGCGCCGAGGAAGCCGCCGATGCTGAAGAAGGCATGGAAGCCGGACATCATCACGCGGCGTGCGTCGCGCTCGACGATGACGGCCTGTACGTTCATCGTGCAGTCCATCGCGCCCACGGCGGCACCGAACACGAACAGCACGAGGCCCAGCGTCCAGGCCGAACCGGCCAGCGCCAGGCCGGGCACGGTCAGGCAGATCAGCAGGCTGCTGGCCACCATCACCCGCCGGCAACCGAGGCGCGCGGCGAGCACGCCGGACAACGGCATCGCCAGCAGCGAACCGGCACCGAGGCAGAGCAGCACCAGCCCCAGCGTGGCGTCGTTGATCCCGGTGCGCGCCTTGGCGAACGGCACCAGGGTGGCCCACAGCGCGGTGGCGAAGCCGGGAATGAAGAACGCAGCGCGGGTCGCGTGCTGTTCGGCACGCGCGCGGTTGGCAACGGACATGAGCGGTACGGTCAGGGCGGAGTGGGGTGTACCGCGATGCCTGCGGCGCGGAAGCGTGCCGCCAGCGCCGGCGGGGCCGAGGTGGTGAGCACCAGGTCGTCGATCTCGTCGAGGCTGGCAATCTGCCAGTTGCCGCGTGCACCGAGCTTCTCAGTAGTGGCGGCGACGATGACGCGGCTGCTGCACGCGACCATCGCGCGCTTCAGCGTGGCCTCTTCTGCATCCATTGCCCACACACCAGTATCGCCGTCCACCGCGCAGGGGCCGGGCAGGTACACGTCGGCGCGCAGGCGCTGCACCTGGGCCAGTGCTTCTGCGCCGACCGCACCGCCACCGCTGGCCAGGCGGCCGCCGATCAGCTGCACCGAGGTGCCTTCAAGCATGCTGGCGGCCGTGGCGATCTGTGGCGCATTGGTGATCACCATCAGCCCGAGCGCGGGCGGCAGCTGCTGGGCGATCGCCAGGTTGGTTGAACCGGCGTCGAGCAGTACGACCTGCCCGGGTTGCAGAAGCGCGCACACGCGTGCGGCCAGCTCGGCCTTGTCGCCGCGGTCGCGGGTCAGGCGCTCGCGCAGCGGGCGCTCCTTTGGCGGCGGCAGCACGGCGCCGCCGTAGACACGCTGGCACAGGCCCTGTGCGGCCAGTTCGCGCAGGTCGCGGCGGATCGAATCTTCGGAGACGGCATAGCGGCGCGCCAGCTCGGCGGCGACCACGCGGCCCTGCTGGCGCAGTTCCTCCAGGATCTGTCGGGTGCGCTGGGCGGGGAGGGGGCTGGGATCGGAGCTCATGCCACAAGTCTGCACGTTCGTGCATTAACGTGCAACACCGTGCATCCGGTATTGGGGGGCACGGGGCGGCTGGACTGCCGGTGAATCCGCCCGCGCCCACGTCTATGGATCACCCTCGCGGCCCGGCATGATGGCGGGACTCCTGGCATGGAATCCCTGATGTCCCGCACCGTTCACCGCAAGCTGCGCATCGGCGCGGACCAGTACACCGGCCAGAAGGTGGTCGACCAGCAGTTCCATGAGTGCGATTTTTCCGGTGCCGACCTGACCGCCACCGAGTTCATCGACTGCAGCTTCTACGATGCCGACAGCCGCAGCGGCTGCCGCTTCAATGGCGCCACATTGAAGGAGGCCAGCTTCCGCAGCTGCGACATCAGCATGTGCCACTTCAACTTCATCAAGGCGCTGGGCCTGGAGATCAGCGAGTGCCGCGCGCAGGGTGCGGATTTCAGCAACGCCAGCTTCATGAACCAGATCACCACGCGCAGCGGGTTCTGCAGCGCCTTCATCAAGAAGTCGAACCTGCGCTATGCCAATTTCTCGCGGGTCACGCTGGAAAAGTGCGAGCTATGGGAAAACCGCTGGGACGGTGCAAACGTGAGCGGCGCCAGCTTCGCTGGCTCGGACCTGTCCGGTGGCCAGTTCGAGGGTGTCGACTGGAACAGCGCCAACTTCACCGACTGCGACCTGACCAATTCCGATCTGGGCGAGCTGGACCTGCGCAGCACCAACCTGCGTGGCGCCACGCTGGGTGTGCAGCAGGTGGCGCTGTTGATGCAGCGCATCGGCATCACGGTGGTGCCGTAGGCATCAGCCGGCGTACGCCACCCAGCCCTTGAAGCTGAAGCCCGCATAGAACAGCTCCACGCCGTCGAAGCCGGCCTCCTGCAGCAGCGCCACTTCCTGTTCGGGCGCCAGCAGTGGCAGTCGCTCGGCAATGGCGTCGATCGCGCGCTGTGCATCGGCGTGGGCAACACCCGAGGCTTCGGCGAACGCGGCGTAGCGCTGCAACCAGCGCAGCTTGCCGTCCGGATCCTGCGGCACGCTGTGGTGGGCCACCACCAGCGGCGCGCCGGGCTGCAGGCGCCTGTGCAGCTCGCGCAGCGTGTGCAGGCGCTGCGCGGCGTCGAGGAAGTGCAGGGTCAGCAGGCAGCTGGCACCTTCGAAGCGCACGTCGGGGGCATCGTCGATGTAGCCTTCCAGCAACTGCACGCGCGACATCAGCGGGCCCAGTGTCTGCTCGGCCAGGGCCAGCATCGGTGCGGCCGGGTCCACGCCCAGCAGCTGCCAGCCCGGCTGCGCCTCGGCAAAAGCCTTCAGCTCCAGCCCGCCACCGGCGCCCAGCACCAGCACGCGGCCCTGCGCGGGAACGTGTTCGGCCAGCAGCAGGCGACTCATCTGCTGCAGCGCGAGGAAGCCCGGCACCTGGCGCAGCGGGCCCTCGGCATAGCGGGCAACGGCCTGCGGGTCGGAGAACGAGGACATGCGCGGATTCCTGCAGCAGGGGACATACCACTGTAGCGCGGCGCGCAAGAGGCATTGCGCGCCGCTGCCGCACAGGCAGGGCAGGACTCAGGCCGCCGCGGCCTCAAGCACGTCTTCCAGCCGCACCTCGCCGAGGAAGCCACCGCTGCTGGTAGCCGGCCGCTGTGCTTCGATGGCGTGGGCGAACTGCACGCCGGCGTCGTCCTGCAGGCGCTCGAACAGCTGCTGCACCCTGGGGAACTCGCGGCGGTCGACCACCTGGTGGTAATCGTTCCAGCGGGCGATGCCGGCGAAGTAGGCGTCGGCGAAGCTGCGCTGCTCGCCCAGCAGCCACGGGCCTGTGCTGAGCATCTGCTCCAGCGCCTGGTGGGCCTGGCGCACCTTGGTGGTGCCATAGGCACGCAGCGCCTTGCCGTCATCGCCCTCGGCGTGTTCCAGCGCGTGCCAGAGCGGGGCGTAGGCACCGAAGAAGCTGGTGTTGAGATAGGCCAGCCGGTGGTTGAGGCGGTCGAAGCCGGAGGTGCCCTGTGCGAAGCCCAGCCCCTGCGCAACGCCCTTGGCGGCCAGGTGGTTGAGGATGGCCAGGCTCTCGCTGAGCAGTTCGCCCTGCGCGGTGCACAGAGTGGGGGTTTCGCCCAGTGGATTGAGGCGGCGATAGTCTTCGCCCTGCACCTGGCCGGGCATGTCGATACGGCACAGGTGATACGGCTGGCGCAGCCATTCCAGCGCGACGATGGAGCCGAACGAGCAGCCCGAGGGCACGCCGTAGAAGAGGATCGGGGTCATGGCAGGTTTCCGGTTCAAGCCGCGATGCGGCGGGTGAGGAAAGCGTGCCTGCGTGGACATTGCCCCGGAAGCGGTTCGAATGGCATCCTGAAGTCCACACCTGTGGACGTTGCGCATGCTCAACCTCAACGATCTGGCCCTGTTCGTGGCCGCAGTGGAGCAGGGCGGTTTTGCAGCAGGCGGACGCCATCTGGGCCTGCCGCGCTCGACGTTGAGCAAGCGCGTGGCGCTGCTGGAAGAACACCTCGGGGTACGGCTGCTGCAACGCAGTTCGCGGCGCTTCGCGCTGACCGAAGTCGGCCAGGCGTTCTTTGATCGCGCACGCGCGGCGTTGTCCGAGGTGGAGTCCGCCGAGGCCATTGTCCGTGACCGCCAGGCCGAACCGAGTGGCACCGTGCGCATCAGCGCTTCGATTCCGGTGGTGCAGGGCGAGCTCGCCGTGTGCCTGCCCCCGTTGGCCCGCCGCTATCCGCGGCTGCGCATCGAAGTTGAAGTGAGTGATCGTTTCGTCGACCTGGCGCAGGAAGGCATCGACATTGCCTTGCGCAGCCACTTCGGTCCGCTACCGGATTCCGGTCTGGTGCAGCGCTCGCTGAGTAGAGAACGCATCGTGCTGGTGGCGTCGCCTGGCTATCTGGCAGCCGCGCCAGCAGTGGATACGCCCGAGCAGCTACGCGCGCATGCCGGCCTGCTGACGGCGCGCCACGCAACGCGCTGGACACTGCACGGCACCGACGCCCGCACCGTGCAGGTGGAACCGCAGGTTGCGCTGGTCGGCAATGAATCGCAGCTGCTGATCGCGGCGGCCGAAGCGGGCCTTGGCATCACGGTGTTGCCGCACAGCCTGTGTGCCACAGCGATTGCGGCCGGCCGCCTGCAGCAGGTCCTGCCGGCGTGGCATGCCGGCGAAGTGACCACCAGCGTGCTGCTGCCGCATCGTCGTGGACAGTTGCCGGGTGTGCGCGCGGTGGTGGATGCGCTGGTCGCGCATTACCAGCTCAACGCAGCGCCAGCGCCCAGGGAAAAAGGCGACGGAGGGGATTAGGTCGTTTCGGGCACAGTAGGGCCGATTACGACTTAATCCCCTCCGTCCCCTTTTTATGAGGCGTCCTGGAACAGGTTCGTGACGGCATAGTCGATGAACACCCGCAGGCGTGCACTGGGATGGCGCCCACCGGCCCATAGCAGCGAGAACTGCCCCTGGTGCGTAGGTAGTGTGGGCAACACCTGTTGCAGGCGGCCGTCGGCCAGCGCGTCGGCGGCGAGGAAGTCAGGCATCCAGGCCAGGCCCATGCAACCGATCGCAGCGGCCAGCACGGCTTCCATGTTGTTGCAGGTCATCGCCGTGGAAAGGCGCGCCCCGGCGTCGCCTTCGATGCCCGGCAGCTGCCACGGATGCAGTTTTCCGGTGGTGGGGTAACGGAAGCGCAGCGCGGTGTGCAGGCGCAGGTCGCCTACATCGCCGGGAATGCCGTGCGCCTTCAGATACCCCGGTGCCGCGCAGAGGATGAAACGAAAGCCGCCCAGTCGCCGTGCGGTCAGGCTGGAATCGGCCAGTTCGCCGCTGCGTATCACCGCGTCCAGCCCTTCGCTGACCACGTCGACGATGCGGTCATTGAACTCCAGTTCCAGCTGCACCTGGGGGTAGCGTCGCTGGAATCCGGGCAACACCGGCAGCAGGAAGCGGTAGCCGATGGTGGGCAGGCCGATGCGCAGCAGCCCACTGGGAGCGTGCTGTCGTTGCGCCAGGTCCGCCTGCGCTTCGGAAAGTTCATCCAGTGCGCGGCGGCAGCGCTGCAGCAGCAGTTCGCCTTCGTCGGTGAGGTGCACGCGGCGGGTGGTGCGCTGGAACAAACGGGTGCCCAGGTTCTGTTCAAGGCGGGCGATGCGCTTGCCTACCGCCGAGGCGGACAGGCCGAGTACGCGGGCAGCGCCGACGATGCTGCCCGCCTCTGCGGTTCGGACGAAGGCGAGCAGGGCAGAGATGGAGTCCATGACCGACATGATTGCGGAACATATGGCCGCAATCAACGTCCATAGAGCCTGTTTTTCAGGAATAACGGCCCGCCCATCATCAGTGCCCCTGATGGATGGAGGCCCGCATGGCCCCGGTTTCGATGCTCCCTGTACCTGCCCAGACGCCGCAACGCTGGACGCTGCTTGCGGTTTGCCTGGCCGCGCTGGCGCTGCCGTTGTCCTTCACCGCCGGCGCCGTCGCGGTGCCGGTGCTGTCCCGCTCCTCAGTGGCATCGCCCACTGCGCTGGCCTGGGTGACCAACGCCTTCATGCTCACCTTCGGCAGCCTGCTGCTCGCTGCCGGTGGCTTGGCTGATCGCCATGGCCGACGGCGGATGTTCCTGCTGGGCACGGCCGGCTTCACCGTCGCGACGGCCGCTGTATGCCTGTCGCCTACGCTGCTGTGGCTGGATCTGGCGCGCGCTCTGCAGGGCGTTGCCGCTGCCGCAGCGCTGGCCTCGGGCACCGCTGCGCTGGCGCAGGGCTGGCAGGGACCGAGGCGTGCCCGTGTCTTCGCCCTGCTGGGCACGACATTCGGTGCGGGCCTGGCGCTGGGGCCGCTGCTCGCGGGCCTGCTGCTGCAGGCGCTGGGCTGGCGCAGCGTGTTCGCTGCGGGCGGTGTGCTGACGTTGGCGGCGTTCGCACTGGCCGCGCGCGCGTTGCCCGAAAGCCGGGGCGAGCGCGGACGGCTGGACATCGCCGGCATGCTGGGCTTCAGCCTGATGCTGGCGGCATTGACCCTGGCCCTGCTGTGGCTGGGCGAGTACGGCCTGCACGCCGGTCGCGTGCAGCTGGCGCTGTTGGCGACGCTGCTGTTGGGCGGCGCGTTCGTCTGTACCGAACGGCTGCATCCTTCCCCGTTGCTGGACCTCTCACTGTTCTGGCAACCGGCGTTTCTCGGCGTCCAGCTGCTGCCGGTGGCGACCTGCCTGGGCTACGTGGTGCTGCTGGTCGTGTTGCCTCTGCAACTGCTGGGCGTGCATGGCCAGAGCACGACGCTGGTGGGACTGCAGATGCTGGCGCTGTCCGCGCCGATGCTGGTGCTGCCGATGCTGGCTGCGCGCTGGGCGGAGCGCGTTGGAAGTGCGCGGCTGTGCACGCTGGGACTGCTGGTCTGTGCCTCTGGCCTGTACCTGTTGTCGCGCCACGCATCGCAGCCGTCGCCCTCGCAGTGGGTGCCGTTGCTGATGCTGGTCGGTGCAGGGACGGCCTTGCCATGGGGCCTGATGGATGGGCTGTCGGTGAGCGTGGTGCCTGTACAGCGTGCGGGCATGGCCGCCGGCATCTTCGGAACCGTGCGGGTAGCGGGCGAAGGCATCGCCCTGGCCGCAGTGACGGCGCTGCTGGCGATGCTGGCCGACCAGCAGCTGCATGGGGCATCGCCCTCGTCGTTGGCACGCGCCGGTGCCTATCTGGCGAGCGGGTCCCGCGACCAGGCGGCGGCACTGCTGCCGGCGATGAGCGGTGAGCAGCTGCAGCAGGTCAGCGCCAAGGCGCTGGCAACACTGCTGCGTGTACTGGCACTGCTGACGGCTGTGTGTGCTGTGTTGTTGCACCTGTTGCTGCGGAAACGCAAAGGCACGTTGGCCGAGCATACGGCGTAGCAGGCTCATCGCCCCCTCCGCCGTCATCCCGTTGTCGTCTTCCGCTCACGCCACCCATGCCCATCCAGGTCTAATGTTGATCGTCCCCGTCCCCCACGGAGACCCGCCATGTGGCTGCTCGATCATCTCTGGCCTGGCCGTCGACCGCTTCCTCCCCCGGCCGCGGATGCGCCGCAGGCACCGCCGCGCCGGCCTTGGCTGAAACGACCCGCGCGGGCGGGGCGCAGCGGCATGGCGCCCTGGCAGAAGATCGCCACGCCGCCGCGGCGCACGCGCCACTAGTCGCTGCGGTCTGACGGGTGATTGATCCCGTCGCTGACCGGAATGACCCCCAGCGCAAACGGGTCGATGCCTTCCAGGCAGGCCACGTTGTAGCCGTACTGGTCGGGGTTGGAGCGGCGCCGGTGATGGGTGTAGATGCCGCACACGCCGCAGAAGTAGTGCTCGGCCACATGGGTGTTGAACTGGTACTTCTGCAGGTGATGCTGCCCGCGCACCACTTGCAGGCCCTGGCGGGGGACGCTGGCGGCGATGGCACCCCGGCGCCGACACATCGAGCAGTCGCAGCGGCGGGGATCGACGATCCCGTCCGGCAGGTCCAGCAGCAGCTCGACCGTGCCGCAGTGGCAGGTTGCGCGGTGCCGGGGTTGGACCGGAACGCCGGCCACGGAAGTGATGCCCATCGTTGCTCCTGTGTGATTCATCTGGCCGCGGGGCCGCCGCAGACGGTGCGCCGGCGTGCCTGAACGGGCCGTAGATGCCACGGTGAACCCGCTTGTGGCTAACTATGCGGCTTCGGGACCGCGACAGGATGCCAGTGAGAGCCGCAGGACGTTGGATGACAGGAAGTGCCATGGCGCTGGCAGCGTTGTGGGTGACCGGGCTGCTGGCTTACCAGATGCCCGGGCCGGGCTGGCTGGTGAACGGTATTGCCGTGCTGTGGCTGCTGGCTGCGCTGTGGGCCTCATGGCGGGTCGCGCGTGGCCGCAGCAGCCGTCGCCTGGGCCTGGCGTTCGGCGCTTCGCTGGCGCTGGCTGGCCTCTGGTGGCTGCTGCTGACCCCGCGCCAGGACCGCGTATGGGCCGACGACGTGGCCCAGCGCCTGCATGTGGTGTCCTTCGATGGGCGCCACGTGGTGTTCGACAACGTGCGTGATTTCACCTGGCGCAGTGAAACCGACTACGACGCGCACTGGGTGCGCCGCGCGTACGACCTGGACCAACTCCGCTCGGCCGACCTGGTGCTGTCGTACTGGATGGGCCCGGCGATCGCCCACACCCTCATCTCGTTTGGCTTCGAGGATGGGCGCCACGTGGTGTTCTCGCTGGAGATCCGCAAGGAGCGCGGCGAATCGTTCTCGGCACTGGGCGGCTTCTTCCGCAAGTTCGAGATGACCCTGGTAGCCGCGGAGGAGACCGACATCATCCGCACCCGCACCAATGCGCGCGGTGAGGACGTCTACCTGTACCGCCTGCATGGCATGGACCGGGCGCAGCTGAAGGAGCTGTTTGCCGCGTACATCGCACAGGCACGCGAACTGGATGCGAAGCCGGGCTTCTACAACACGCTCACCAGCAACTGCACCACCATCGTCTTCGACCTGGCCCGCCACATCGCGCCGCGCCTGCCGCTGGACTACCGCCTGCTGCTGTCCGGCTACCTGGCCGAGTACGCACAGGAAGTGGGTGCGTTGACCCCGGGTGTGCCGTACGCCGAGCTGCACGACAAGGGCCGCATCACCCAGCGCGCGTTGGACCTGGGCAGCGGCGAACACTTCTCCACCGTGATCCGCCAGGGCGTACCTGGCACCGAGCAGGACCCGCAGTAATGACTCGACTCCTCCTGATCCGCTGGCAGCGTGCGCTGCCGGTGTTGTTCGCCGCCTTCCTGCTGCTGGGCAGCAGCGGTTGTGCGATGGTCACCGTCAAGCAGGTCAAGTCCAGCGATTCGCTGGTCAACAAGCGTGCCGACGTGCTCAATACCGGCAAGCTCAGCCCCGCCGCGCGCGAGACGCTCAGCGCGGCAGGCCTGGACGAATCGCAGTGCGAGAAGGACTTCCTGGTCTGCCGCAGCACGCTGCTGATGACCGACGATCTCAATGTCGAGCAGCGGCTGTCGGCGCTGTCCGAACTGTGGGTGAAGGCCGCGCTGGCGCTGACGCCGAAGAAGACCGCAGCCGGTGATCCGCCGATGAGCGACGCAGCGCTGGACGCCTGGCTGGAAGCCGCGCGCTACGCCTATGCCTACCTGTTCTACAGCGGCCGCTCGCCGTCCGACCGTGCCTTCGAGGACCGGCAGACACAGGTGCGAGACTACTACAACTACGCCGCCGAGAAGGCAGCGGTGGTGCTGTTCGTGCGTGCGCGCGCCGCTGCGTTGGCTGGCGAGGACTACACGAAGCCGATCTCGGTTGGCAGCTGGTCGCTGGCCTCCAACTACCAGCAGCTGAACCTGAAAAGCATTCCCGCGCAGCTGGTGCCGGCCGGCACGGTCAGCTTCGTCGGGCTGCGCAGTACTTATCGCCGTGATGGCTTCGGTGCCGAGCTGGTGATGGTGATGGACCCGCCGAAGCTGGTCGCACCCGTAGTCGCAGCGGATGGCCCGAAGGCCGAAACGGCAGCGGATGAAGGCGGTGACGAGCGCCGTGGCCGTCGCCACCGGCATGACGATTCGGTGCCTGAGTTCAGCGAGATGTCCTCGATCAACGTCACCGCGTTGCTGCGCTTCGAAGGCAGCAGCCTGGACGATGTGATGCGGACGCGCCGGGTTGAACTGGATGCCTATTCGCCGGAAGCCACCGAGCGCATCACCCTGCACGGCGAGCAGGTGCCGCTGGCCGGCAATTTCACCGCGGCTTACGGCCTGTGGCTTGCCCAGAGCGGCTTCGCCCGGCAGTCACTGCGCACCCTGTTCGGCATGAGCGAGGGCATCGGCGAGCCACACATCTACCTGATGCAGCCGTGGGACCCGAACCGCCGCATCATCTTCATGCTGCACGGCCTGGCCAGCAGCCCGGAAGCCTGGGTGAACCTGGCCAACGAGATCATGGGCGACCCGGAGCTGCGCCAGCAGTTCCAGGTGTGGCAGGTCTATTACCCGACCAACGCACCGATCGCGCTGAACCGCTACGAGATCGCCAACGCGTTCAATGACACGCTGAAGCACTTCGATCCCAATGGCAGCACGCGTGCATCGAAGGACATGGTCTACATCGGCCACAGCATGGGCGGCGTGCTCGCGCGGCTGCTGGTGAGCGATTCCGGTGACGTGCTGTGGAACGACCTGCTGGCCAACTATGACCTGAAGGGCGAGCGTCTGAAGCGCGTGCAGAACAAGCTGGGGCCGTTGCTGCATTTCAAGGCACAGCCGAACGTGGAGCGCGCGATCTTCATCGCCGCTCCCCACCAGGGCACCGATATTGCCGGCAACAAGGTCGGGCGCCTGCTGGGCCGGCTGGTGCGCCTGCCGCTGACCATTCTCGGCAAGTTCGAGGATGTGTTCATGGCGCTGGCGCAGGCCGAGCAGCAGGTCGATGGCACGGCCAAGCCGAAGATTCCCAACAGCATCGACAATCTCAAGGCCAGCGATCCGTTCGTCAAGGCCGCAGCGCAGCTGCCGATCGAAGCGGGACTGAAGTACCACTCGATCATCGCCCAGCGCAAGCCGGAGCTGCCGGTGGACAAGTCCGATGACGGACTGGTGCCGTACTGGAGTGCGCACCTGCCGGGTGCACAGTCGGAGAAGGTGATCATTTCCGGCCACAGCGTGCAGGAGACCCCGCAAGCGGTGCTGGAAGTGCGGCGCATCCTGCACCGGGATATCGATGACGTGGGGACGGGGACCCGGTAGTGCCAGCCGCTGGCCGGCACTCTCCGCGCACGCGGGAATCCCGTGATGGTGCCGGCCAGCGACCGGCACTGCCGAAACCCGACGGCGCTACACCCGCCGCGCGATCACCGCAGCCAGCACCGCCAGGCCGAAGGTGATCGCCAGGCACAGCAGGTAGCCGGTGTGCGGCGCGCTTTCCACGAACAGCGCGAACAACGCACCGGAGACCGCCAGCGCGGTGGTCACCGACAGGGCCTCGCTCAGCTGCAGGGCCGACGTGTTGGCACCCTGCTCATGCGCTGCTGACAGCGATAGCGTGAGTACCGAGAGGCTGGCGTAGATCATGCCCATGCCGAAACCGGTGACCGTCCAGCCCACCAGGGCCACCGGCAATGGCACTGCATTGAACAACACCGCAAGCGTTGCGGCGATGCCGACCGTCATCATCGCCGTGCCGACGCGCAGCAGTTGCTGGCGTGACCAGCCGCGCTGCTGGTGACCCTGCAGCCAGGAGCCGGCGAACCAACCGAGTGCGCCGAGGCTGAGCACCGCGCCGGCCCAGCTGGGCGGGAGTCCGCGTTCGCGCTGCAGCAGCAGCGGCAGGTAGGCTTCGCAGGCGAAGAATGCGGCAGCGGCGATGCCGCGCAGTGCAATCACGCTGGGCAGGCCCCTGCGCAGGATCAGCGTTCCGGCCGGCAGCAGGCGATGCACGCATAGCAGCAGCGCCAGCATCGCCACGCCGATGCAGAGCAGGGCGGTCGGACCGTGCTGCTGGCCGCCGAAGTACAGCAGCAGCGCCGCCAGCGATGCACCACTGGCCCAACGTACGACGTTGCCGCGCCCCTCGTCGTCGTTGCTGTCGGCGGAGGCCTGCATGCGCGCCAGCGCAGGCCGCAGCAACAGGGCAGCAGGGACTGCCAGCAGCGGCACTGCCAGGAACACCCAGCGCCAGCCGAGATGCTGGACGATCAGGCCGCTCAGCGCCGGGCCGACCATCGAGGGCACCACCCAGCCCGCCGAGAATGCCGCGAACACCTTCGGCCGCAGGTGCTCGGGGTAGCTGCGGCCGACCATCACGTACAGCGAGACCGAAATCGCGCCCGCACCCAGGCCCTGCAGCAGGCGCCCGGCCACCAGCATGCCCATGCGCACGGCGAAGCCGGCCAGCAGCAGGCCCAGCACGAAGCAGGCCAGGCCGTACCACAGCGGCCGTGCCGGGCCCTGGCGGTCGGCCCAGCGTCCGGCCAGGGTCATGCCGATCACGCTGGTGGCCAGGGTGCCACCGAAGGCCAGCGCATACAGGCGCAGGCCGCTGAGTGCTTCGGCCACCGTGGGCATCGCGGCCGCGACGGCCAATGCTTCGAAGGCGTGCAGCGCGACCAGCGCGACCATGCCGAGGGTGGTGGCGCGGTAGCGCGCGGACAGGATCGATGTGTCAGCCGGCAGGCGGGTGTCGGCGGGAGAGAGGGTCGGGGTCATACCTGTCAGGTGCGGGCCGCGCTTGTCAACGGGCGGCGAAGATAGCAGCATGCCACCTCAACTATAGTTGAGGTCAAGCAATGGCATCCCAGGAACTCAGCGTTGGCGAGGTCTCCCAGCGCAGTGGCGTGGCCGTTTCCGCACTGCATTTCTACGAGCGCAAGGGGCTGATCAGCAGCCTGCGCACCTCGGGCAACCAACGCCGTTACAGCCGCGACGTGCTGCGCCGGCTGGCAGTGATCCGCGTTGCGCAGCGGGTGGGCATGCCACTGGAAGCGGTCGGCCGCGCCTTCGAGAGCCTGCCTGAAGGCCGTGCACCGACCAAGGCTGACTGGGCCAAGCTGTCCGCGCGCTGGCGCACCGAGCTGGAAGAGCGCATCCACATGCTGCAGCTGCTGCGCGATGAACTGACCGGCTGCATCGGCTGTGGCTGCCTGTCGCTGCAGCGTTGCCGCCTGGCCAACCCCGGCGACGTCCTCGGCGAACGCGGCGACGGCCCGATGCGCTGGGAATGAAAAAGGGGACGCGCTCCCGGTAGCGCCGGGCCATGCCCGGCGGACGAAAACGACTTAATCCCCTCCGTCCCCTTTTTCTTACCAGGCCGTGATCGTCTCGCCGCTCTGGATGCCTTCCACTGCACGCTGGAAGGCCAGTGCGGCGCGTTGCGCGCTTACCGCTTCGAAGCCCGGGAAGTAGGGGCCGTAGGCCGCCATCGATTCGATCAGTACGTTCGGGCTGACCACGTTGATGCGCAGGCCGCGCGGGAGCAGTTCCAGTGCGGCGGCGCGCACGAAGCCTTCCAGTGCGGCATTCACTGCGGTGGCGTTGACGCCGTCGCGGATCGGTTGTGCGCTGACGATGCCGCTGGTCAGGGTGATCGAGCCGCCACTGTTGAGATGGTGCTGGGCGGCCAGTGCCAGCCGCACCTGGCCCAGCAGCTTGTCCTGCAGGCCCAGGTTGAACTGCTCGGGCGTCATGTCCTGCAGCGGACCGAAGTGCAACTTGCCGGCGGTGGAGATCACCGCATCGACTGCACCGGTACGCGCAAACAGCGCGGCGACGCTGGCGTCGTCGGTCAGGTCCACGCGCAGTTCGCCACTGTGGCGGCCGGCGGCGAGAATCTGATGCTGTTGGCCGAGCTGACGGGCGACTGCCTGGCCGAGGGTGCCACTGGCACCGACGAGGAGGATCTTCATGGCCGTTCCTTGCGTGTGGGAGTGAGCGCAGTCTGCGCCGTCACAGCGGGGTTAGGTAAGCGGCGTATGATTCGCAGATTCCTAACTCTGGATTAGCAATGGATACCCTTCGCTGCATGCAGGCCTTCGTCGCCGTGGCCGAGCGCGGCAGCTTTGCAGGGGCCGCCGAACAGCTGCAGGTGTCGGCGGTGATGGTGGGCAAGTACATCCAGCAGTTGGAAGCACATCTGGGCACCGCGTTGCTGCAACGGAACACCCGCCGCCAGCGCTTGACCGAAGCCGGCAGCGCCTACCTGGCCGGGTGCCGGCAGGTGCTGGAGCAGGTGCAGCAGGCCGAGGCCGATGTGGCCGGCCTGCAGGTACAGCCGCGTGGCCTGTTGCGGGTCAGCGCGCCCACCACCTGGGGCAGCTGCGTGCTGGCGCCGCAGCTGGCCGGCCTGCTGCGCGCGCAGCCGCAGTTGAATATCGAGCTTGACCTGAGCAACCGCCGCGTGGACCTGATCGAAGATGGCTTCGACGCGGCGATCCGGGTCGGGCCGTTGCCATCGCAGGAAGTGGTGGCGCGGCCGCTGCCGCCGTATGCGATGAGCCTGTGCGCGGCGCCGTCTTACCTGCGCAGGCGCGGCACGCCGCGAACACCGGATGACCTGCAGGGGCACGACTGCCTGAGCCACCTGGCCTGGCGCGGCGGGCATGGTTGGCAGTTGGCCAACGGCGAACAGGTCGACTGGGAGGCACGGCTGAGCAGCAACGATGGCTTCGCGTTGCGCGAAGCCGCCGTGGCCGGGGCCGGGCTGGTACTGCAGCCCACCGCACTGCTGGCGGCGGAGATCGCAGCGGGGCGGTTGAAGCCGCTGCTGCGCGACTACCTGCCCGAACCGCGGCCGATGCACCTGATCTACCTGCCCGATCGACGTCCGCGCCCGCGTTTGCAGTGCTTCGTGGATTTCGTCATGGCCACGTTGGGGCAATGATCATCCACGCCATGCGTGGATGATGGTAGGTGCCGACCGTTGGTCGGCACACATCGGGATCAATCATTCGCCGCAGACAATTCCTGTCCACGCACCTGCGCGGCGCGCAGTGCATTGTCCACCAGTGCCTCGAAGCCGCCAGCCTGGAAGCTCTCGATCGCGGCCTGGGTAGTGCCGTTGGGTGACGTCACGCGGCGGCGCAGCTCTGCGGGGCTCTCACCGGCCTCATCCAGCATGCGCGAGGCGCCCAGCAGGGTCTGTACCACCAGCGTGCGCGCGGCGTCGGCCGGCAGGCCCTGGGCAATGCCCGCTGCTTCCATCGCTTCGGCCAGCAGGAACACATAGGCCGGCCCGCTGCCAGACACGGCGGTGACCGAATCCATCAGTGCCTCGCGTTCGATCCACACGGTGCGCCCGGCACTGGCCAGCACCTGTTCGGCCTGCGCGTGCTGCTGTGCATCCACCGAGGGCGTGGCATACAGGCCGGTCACGCCGGCGCCGAGCAGAGCGGGGGTATTGGGCATTGCGCGCACCACCGGCAGGTTGCCACCCAGCCAGCGCTCCAGCTGTGCGCTGGTGATGCCGGCAGCGATCGACACCACCAGTGGCCGGTTTGCCTGGGCCAGTGCCTGCAGCGATTGGCAGACCTCACGCAGCACCTGCGGCTTCACCGCCAGCAGCCAGGTGCTGCCCTGTGCGGCGGCATCGGTGGCGTTGTCGTGTACCTGCACGCCGAAGTCGGCAGCCAGCGACTCGCGCAGCGCTGCAACCGGTTCGGCCACATGGATGTGCGCGGCGGGCACGCCCTGGCGGATCAGACCGGCGATCAGGCTGCGCGCCATGTTGCCGCCGCCGATGAAGGTGATGGAATCAGCTGCCATGGATGTCTCCTTGGAAAATCAGGCCGGGCGCGGGCGCGCGCCGAACAGGGCGGTGCCGATGCGCACCAGGGTGGCGCCCTCGGCGATGGCGTCGGCGTAGTCGCTGCTCATGCCCATCGACAGCGTGTCGACCTGTGCATGCTGGGCGGCCAGCGACTGGAAGAGTGTGCGCATGCGCACGAACGCATCCCGACGGCGCTCCACCTCGGGCCACGGCGCAGGAATCGCCATCAGGCCACGCAGGCGCAGGGTGGGCTCGGCGGCAATCGCCGCGGCTAGTGCGTCCACTTCTTCCGGAGCACAGCCGTGCTTGCTGGATTCATCGTCGATGTTGACCTGGATCAGCACATTCAGCGGGCCGCGTGCGGCCGGGCGATGGCGCGCCAGCGCCGTTACCAGCTTGGGCCGGTCCACGCTCTGCACCCAGTCGAAGTGGGTGGCCACGGCCTCGGCCTTGTTCGACTGCAGGTGGCCGATCAGGTGCCACTCCAGCGCCAGGTGCTGCAACGCCTGCATCTTGGCCAGCGCTTCCTGCACATAGTTCTCGCCGAAGGCCTGCTGGCCCTGTGCGGCCAGCGCGGCCACGGCCTCGGCCGGTTGGGTCTTGGACACGGCCAGCAGGCGCGGATCGGGCCGGCCGGCCGCCTCGGCGGCGGCATGCAGGTTGCTCAGGATCTGGGGCAGGGGAGTGGCCACGTAACGCGTTCCGTTGAATCAGGAGGCTATACTGCCGCCCGGGGAAAGATCCTTCCAGTCGAAGCCGTTATTGGGGAGTAGCCGCTCATGGATATCGCCGAACTGCTGGCGTTTTCCGTAAAGAACAAAGCGTCCGACCTGCACCTGTCTGCAGGCCTGCCGCCGATGATCCGCGTGGACGGCGACGTTCGCCGGATCAACATCCCGGCCCTGGACCACAAGCAGGTCCACGCGCTGGTGTACGACATCATGTCCGACAAGCAGCGCCGCGATTACGAGGAATTCCTCGAAGTGGACTTCTCCTTCGAGATCCCGTCGCTGGCGCGCTTCCGTGTGAACGCGTTCAACCAGAACCGTGGCGCCGGTGCGGTGTTCCGTACCATTCCGTCCGAGGTGCTCACCCTTGAGGACCTGGCCTGCCCGCCGCTGTTCCGCGAGGTGATCCAGCAACCGCAGGGCCTGATCCTGGTGACCGGCCCGACCGGCTCGGGCAAGTCGACCACGCTCGCGGCGATGATCGACTACATCAACAAGAACGAATACGGCCACATCCTCACCGTCGAGGATCCGATCGAATTCGTGCACACCTCGCAGAAGTGCCTGATCAACCAGCGCGAAGTGCACCGTGACACGCATGGCTTCAACGAAGCACTGCGCTCGGCACTGCGTGAGGACCCGGACATCATCCTGGTCGGCGAACTCCGCGACCTGGAAACCATCCGCCTGGCACTGACCGCCGCGGAAACCGGCCACCTGGTGTTCGGCACCCTGCACACCAGTTCGGCGGCCAAGACCATCGACCGTATCATCGACGTGTTCCCGGCCGGCGAAAAGCCGATGGTGCGTTCGATGTTGTCCGAGTCGCTGCGTGCGGTGATCTCGCAGGCACTGCTGAAGAAGGTCGGCGGCGGCCGGACCGCGGCGTGGGAAATCATGGTCGGCACCCCGGCCATCCGCAACCTGATCCGCGAGGACAAGGTGGCGCAGATGTACTCGGCCATCCAGACCGGCCAGCAGTACGGCATGATGACCCTGGACCAGCACCTGCAGGACCTGGTCAAGCGCAGCCTGATCACCCGCAACCAGGCCCGCGAGTACGCCAAGGACAAGCGCCTGTTCGAGTAAGGCGGGACAGCGACGGGCGGCGTGCACCAGTGCGGCGCCGTCCCCGTGCCGTTTCCTCCACCGATCGTTTCCTGGTACATGCCCTCTTGGGAGCCCGCCGTGAACAGCACCGCGACCACCATCGATTTCACTTCGTTCCTCAAGCTGATGGCGCACCAGCGCGCCTCGGACCTGTTCATCACGGCCGGCATGCCACCGGCGATGAAGGTCAACGGCAAGATCTCGCCGATCACCCAGACCCCACTGACGCCGCAGCAGAGCCGCGACCTGGTCCTCAACGTGATGACCCCGGCGCAGCGCGAGGAATTCGAGAAGACCCACGAATGCAACTTCGCCATCGGCCTGTCCGGTGTCGGCCGTTTCCGCGTGAGCTGCTTCTACCAGCGCAACCAGGTCGGCATGGTGCTGCGTCGCATCGAGACGCGCATTCCGACCGTGGAAGAGCTGAGCCTGCCGCCGATCATCAAGACGCTGGCGATGACCAAGCGCGGCATCATCCTGTTCGTCGGTGCCACCGGTACCGGTAAATCGACTTCGCTGGCGGCGATGATCGGTTACCGCAACCAGAACTCAACCGGCCACATCATCACCATCGAAGACCCGATCGAATTCGTGCACAAGCACGAGGGCTGCATCATCACCCAGCGCGAAGTCGGCATCGATACCGACAGCTGGGAAGCGGCGCTGAAGAACACCCTGCGCCAGGCGCCGGACGTGATCATGATCGGCGAGGTGCGTACCCGCGAAGGCATGGACCACGCCATCGCGTTCGCCGAAACCGGCCACCTGGTGCTGGCCACGCTGCATGCCAACAATGCCAACCAGGCGATGGACCGCATCGTCAACTTCTTCCCGGAAGACCGCCGCAACCAGCTGTTGATGGACCTGTCGCTGAACCTCAAGGGCGTGGTCGCGCAGCAGCTGGTACCGTCTCCCGATGGCCGCTCGCGCAAGGTCGCGATGGAGATCCTGCTGGGCACGCCACTGGTACAGGACTACATCCGCGACGGCGAGATCCACAAGCTGAAGGAAGTGATGAAGGACTCGGTCCAGCTGGGCATGAAGACCTTCGACCAGAGCCTGTTCGAGCTGTACCAGGCCGGCGAGATCAGCTACGAGGACGCGCTGCGTTACGCCGATTCGCAGAACGAGGTGCGCCTGCGCATCAAGCTCAGCCAGGGCGGCGACGCGCGCACCCTGTCGCAGGGGCTGGATGGGGTGGAGATCTCCGAAATCCGCTGACCTGACCGGCAACGGTCATGACCGGATTGATGAATTCCAGTCATGACCGACTGCGGTCCAGCCGGCTCAATCCATCGCCACCGCAGGCGTATCGTCAGCATTCCCCCTCTGGAGTACGACGATGCAGACACGTGAACTCGGCCGCAGCGGCCTGAAGGTTTCCGCCCTGGGCCTGGGTTGCATGGGCCTGACCCATGCCTACGGCCAGCCGGTCGAACCGAGCCAGGGCATTGCCCTGCTGCACGCCGCCGTCGAGCGCGGCGTGACCTTCTTCGACACCGCCGAGGTGTACGGCCCGTACACCAACGAAGACCTGCTCGGCCAGGCCTTGGCCCCCTACCGCGACAGGCTGGTGATCGCCACCAAGTTTGGCTTCAAGGATGCGCGCACCGATGCCGGCCTGGACAGCCGCCCGGAGAACATCCGTGCCGTGGCCGAAGCCAGCCTCAAGCGCCTGCGTACCGACCATATCGATCTGTTCTACCAGCACCGCGTCGACCCGAACGTGCCGATCGAGGATGTGGCCGGTACCGTGCGCGACCTGATCGCCGAGGGCAAGGTCGGCCACTTCGGCCTGTCCGAGGCGAGCGCTGCCACCGTGCGTCGCGCGCATGCGGTGCAGCCGGTCACCGCCGTGCAGAGCGAGTACTCGCTGTGGTGGCGCGAACCGGAGCGTGAGCTGCTGCCGACGCTGCAGGAGCTGGGCATCGGCTTCGTGCCGTTCAGCCCGCTGGGCCGCGGCTTCCTGACCGGTGCGATCAACGCCGATACCACCTTCGACGCCAACGACTTCCGTAACAGCGTGCCGCGTTTCGAAGTGGAGGCGCGCCGCGCCAATCAGGCGCTGGTGGATCGCATCAGCACGATTGCGGCAGCGCGCGGTGCGACGCCTGCGCAGGTCGCACTGGCCTGGCTGCTCGCGCAGGCATCGTGGATCGTGCCGATTCCGGGCACCACCAAGGTTCATCGCCTGGAAGAAAACCTGGGCGCGGCCGACCTGCAGCTGGCGCCGGAAGAACTGCAACGCATCGCGCAGGCGCTGGACGAAGTGTCGATCGTTGGCGAGCGCTACAACGCGCAGCGTGCGGCACAGGCCAAGGGCTGACCAGCCGGTGAGTGCGGACAGTGGGTCCGCACTCCTTGACCCTCACCCCATCGGCCCGCGCAGCGCATCAAGCACCGTCCGCATCGCCACGGTCACGTGGCGGCGCGAAGGGTAGTACGCGTAGTAGCCATCGAAGTGCGGGCACCAGTCGTCCAGCACTGATTGCAGCCGGCCATCGTCCAGCATCGGCTGCACCTGGTCTTCCGGCAGCCAGGCCAATCCGCTGCCTGCCAGCGCAGCGGTGCGGGTCATGCCCATGGTGTTGAACGTCCACTGGCCGCTCACGCGCACGCTCAGTTCATTGCCGTCCTGGCCGAAATCCCACGGCATCAGCCCACCATGCGTGGGCAGCCGCAGGGTCACGCAGTTGTGCCCGGCCAGGTCGTCTGGATGCCGCGGCACCACGTGCTGGCGGAAGTAGCTGGGCGCCCCGACCACGCGCATGCGCAGCGGCGGGCTGATCGGTACGGCGATCATGTCGCGCGCCAGCCGCTCACCCAGGCGGATGCCGATGTCGTAGCGCTCGGCCACGATGTCGGCCAACCCGTAGTCGGCCGCCAGTTCCACCTTCAAATCCGGATACTGCTGCAGCAGCGGCGCCAGCCTGGGCCAGGCGATGTACTCGGCGGCGTGGCCGGTGGCATTGATACGGATGGTGCCGGCCGGGCGTTCACGGTACTCGGCCAGCGCGGCCAGCCCGTCCTCGATCTCGGCCAGGCGCGGGGCCAGGGTATCGAGCAGGCGGGCACCGGCTTCGGTGGTCGAGACGCTGCGGGTGGTGCGGGTCAGCAGGCGCACGCCCAGGCGCTGCTCCAGTCCGCGCATGGCATGGCTGAGCGCGGACTGGGACACGCCCAGCTGGGCGGCAGCCTTGGTGAAGCTGCCCTCGCGGGCAACGTGGACGAAGGCCTGCAGGTCGTTGAGATTTTCGCGGGGCATGCGGGAATGATACGGCCGGGCTGCGCCCGGCACCTGCTTCAAGCCAAGGCAACGTCAACGTCAAATGCGTGCATTCCGTGGGATGGCGGGGTGGGTCCGGTTGAGGGGGACGCCGTCCGTGTGGCTCGGTCGCGCTTGCTCGTGTGCGCTGTCCTGCGCACACGGCAAGACCGGGGTTGGGCGTCCTGCCCAACCCGCCCGAGGCATGCCTCGGGCCCATGGCGCTCACGCCCCGCAACCTGAGCCACCCCGCCTTCGACAGTTTCCCGCGAGCTGTTGGAACGGCATTCTGCCTTGGTGGGTGCCGACCGTTGGTCGGCACCGGGTCAAACGTGTGGGTATGTCGATTTCAGGGTCTGTGGTTCGTCGAATGAATGACTTCAACGGGAGCTGCACATGAGCACTGACACCAAGCCGAAAGGCCCGGCCTCGTACTTCCCCTCCATCGAGAAGACCTACGGGCAGCGGGTGACGCACTGGTTCGGGCTGCTGGCGGGGAAGAAGGGCCTGAAACACATGGAACTGGTCAGCTTCCTGAAAAGTGAGCATGGGCTGGGCCATGGCCATGCCAACGCGCTGGTGGCGCATCACCTGGCCGGCAAGGGTTGAGCAGGCAACCCTGCGCTGAACGGTTGTCGGCAGCATCGTCCCAAGGGATGCAGGGGGCGGGCAGACTGGGCGTCCATCCCCAGGCAGGACGCTCGCATGCAGGTCACGCTGGAAGCGATCACTCCCGACAACTACGAGGCGGTGTGCGATCTCGAGGTCAGCGAGGCGCAGCAGGGTTTCGTGGCCAGCAATACCTGGTCGCTGGTGCAGGCGGCATTCCATCCCGGCTACCAGACCCGCGCCATCCGTGCCGATGGCGAGTGGGTCGGGTTCTTCATGTGGGTGCCGGAGACGCCGCAGCGGATGTCGATCTGGCGCTTCATGGTCGATCAACGCTGGCAGGGCCGTGGCATCGGTCGACGTGCGCTGGAACTGGCGCTGGCGCAGATCCGGGCCACGCCCGGGCTGGCCGAGATCGAGATCTGCTACAACCCGCGCAATCCGGTGGCCGGCGCCTTCTATGGCAGCTTCGGATTCGTCGAGACCGGGATGGACGACGATGGCGAGGACATGCTGGCCGTGCTGCCCGTCGCAGTCCCGGAATAACCTGAATGGGCGAGGGTGGCTGAACGATTTCATCTGCAACTGTCATGCAGATCGTGTCTAATACCGCTCCCCACCCGCTGTTCCCCCACCCGCATGTCCCTTCCCTCCCATGGCCCCGCGCCGTGCGACGACGCTGACGGCCACCTGGTCACCGCCGGTCCGCTGACCCCGCCGCCCGACAGTGCCGGCACCACCGCCGACGACAAAGCGCTGCGTCACTCGATCGCCGAGGACGTGCAGGGCATGGTGCTGGCCACGATGGTGGCCTCGCTGGGCCTGGCCATCTTCGCCAAGGGCGGGCTGATGATCGGCGGCATGGCGGGCATGGCGTTCCTGCTGCACTACGCGATGGGCTGGAACTTCGGCCTGGTGTTCGTGCTGGTCAACCTGCCGTTCTACTGGGTGGCGCTGCGGCGCATGGGCTGGGAATTCACCCTGAAGACCTTCGCTGCGGTCACCGCCTGTGGCGTGCTGACCGACCTGCTGCCGCGCTGGATCGACTTCTCGCACATCAACCCGCTTTACTCGGCGATCGTCGGCGGTGCGTTGTCCGGCCTGGGCATCCTGTTCTTCATCCGCCACCGTGCAAGCCTTGGTGGCATCGGCATCCTGGCGGTGTACCTGCAGCGCACCCGTGGCTGGAGCGCGGGCAAGGTGCAGATGTCCTACGACGCCTGCCTGATGGTGGCCGCGTTCTTCGTGTTGTCGCCATCGAAGGTGCTGTACTCGGCCATCGGCGCGGTGGTGCTCAGCCTGGTGCTGATGTTCAACCACCGCCCCGGCCGCTACATGGGCGTGTGATCGCGCTCTCCGCGTTCGCCGGGCATGGCCCGGCGCTACTACGTGGCGGTTCCGGTAGCGCCGGGCCATGCCCGGCGGATATCCATCAGCGGGCGGCGGCCTTCAACCACGGCGGTGACAGCATCAGCAGCCGCGAATGCACCGGGCAATCCTCGGCGTGCGCACCGGGCAGGTAGCCCAGGCTCATCAGGAATTCGCCGGTGATCTCGCCGCCGGTGAAGCGGAACGTCTTCTTGAACAGCTTCACCCAGTCGGCCTTGCTGCGCGGGTGGTGCGCATCCAGCCACGCCGCGAAGCTGCCATGGCTGGCCCGCAGCTGCTGGATCACCTGCGCGTTGTGGATCGCCGCCAGCACCTTCAGCCGGTTGCGGATGATGCCCGCGTCCGACAGCAGGCGCTCGATGTCCTGCTCGGCATACGCCGCCACGCGGTCGACATCGAAGCCGTCGTAGGCCGCGCGGAAGCCCTCGCGCTTCTTCAGGATCGTTTCCCAGCTCAGGCCGGCCTGGTTGATTTCCAGCACCAGTCGCTCGAACAGCTCGCGCTCGTCACGCTGCGGGAAGCCGTACTCGTTGGCGTGGTAATAGTCGTGCACCGGATGGCCCGGGGCGATGAGGCAGTAGCCGCTCATGGGGAAGGCTCGTTGGAATCGGGTTCGGATTCGGGATCGATGGCCACCGCAGGGTGCCCGCCGATGGACAGCATCGGCCAGCGCGGTGGAATGAGCGTGAGTCTGCCGTCACGCAGGGCCTGGTTGATCGTCTCGGCCTGGCCGCTGACGGTGCCGAACAGCGCACCGGCCCGGCGCCACTGCGAATCCTTGCCACGTGCGTACAGTACGCAGTCCGGTCCACGGTGGGTGTTCAGCTCGCACAGCAGCACCTCGCCGGTACCATCGCCGTCCAGGTCGCGATGCACGATCAGGCAGTCGCGCTCGCTCTGGGCGCAGGATTCGCCATTGATCGATCGGGTGGCCAGAGCTTTCCACCAGTCGTCCGGTGGCGAACTGGATCCCTTGGCCAGCTTCAGCGCGCGCTGAAGCGCGGCGACGTCCTGCGGCCCCTTGTCGAGGCGATGGCCGTCGTCCCAGCGTGAGGTGCGTGCCAGTGCTGCAGCGATCACCTGTGGCGCGTTGGCATCAGCGGTGATGGCCGGATCGCGCTGCAGTTCGCGCAGCGCCTGCACGCCACGGCGCCCCAGATCGAAGCGCAGCACGTTGACGTCGCTGCTGGTGATCGCCGGCGGGTCCGCGCGCAGCCGCTCCAGTTGGCTGGACAGGGTCAGCCGCACCGGGTCCAGCAGGGGCGAGTTGCCCAGCAGGGCCAGTGCCAGCACCGCCCAGCACATCCAGCGGTTGACCGGCTCCAGCATCTGCAGCCAGCGGCGCTGCCGGCGCAGCACCGCCAGCGCGTAGCCCACGGCATAGCCGGCCGTGGCCAATGCGACGAGTACCGCCCAGAAGCGATCCAGGGTCCAGCCGTACTGCGCCACGCGCAGGCCCAATGCATACAGTGCCAGCGCGGCGTAAACCGGCAGTGTCAGCAGGCTGGCTTCGACCAGCCTGCGCAGCACCAGAGGGTAGGAGACACTGTCTTCCCCCTGCTGGTAGACCGCATTGGTGAACGTCACCAGCAGCAGCGACACCACCACCAGCAGGCTGGCGGCCGAACGGGTCTTCCACAGCGGTTCCAGCCCGGTAAGCGGCAGGCTCAGCACGAACAATACGGCGATGAACGACAGCAGCGGCAGCAGCCCGCGGCAGATCGCGAACAGCACCTGGCGGGTGATCTGGATCGCACGGTGCTGGGTGCGCCCGATCAGCACGCCGAACCCGGCCAGGCTGCCGGTGGCCAGTGCGATGAAAGCGTCCTGCCGGAACAGGTCGCGGAAGACATTCACGTCCAGCAGCTGGAACAGCGCTGCCCACAGCCACAGCAGCAGCCAGGTCAGCCCGGTGAACAGCGCCGCCAAAGCGAGGGTCAAACCGTTCTGCCAGGCGCGCTCGAACAACTCGGGGTAGCTGGCGCGCCAGTGCCCATGCTGCAGCTGGAACTGCCACCAGGGCAGGGCCACGAACACCGCCACGCCCATGCCCAGGGTCAACGGAAACTGCAGCGCGCCCGATTCCAGTGCGGTTTCGCCATTGAGGTTCCAGCCGATCCAGCCGGCCAGCGCCAGCACCACCGTCGAGCCAAGCACGGCCTGCAGCCACAGGCGGCGCTGGCCCAGCTCGACCAGGCTCAGCGCCACTGCGCTGGGAATGGCCAGCACCCAGGCGTACCAGCAATAGCGCCAGCCGATATCGCGGAAGGGCCAGGCATCGGACAGCTCCTGCGCGGCGTACAGCATCAGGCCCTGCAGCAGGGCGATCAGGACGATGGCGCTGCGTGCCGGCAGGGTCAGGGGCGATGAAGATGGCATCAATGACCTTCCGTGGCAAAGCACCATCCTAGCCCATCGCGGTTCGGCGCCATCGCGCGACCATCCCGCCCCCAGCAGGTAGAATGGGCCCATGCCTGTAATGCCGACCTCCCTTGCCGATCACCTGCTCGTCGCGCTGCCGTCGCTGCTCGACGCGACCTTTGCCCGCAGCGTCGCGCTTATCTGCCAGCACGACGAGAACGGGGCGATGGGCGTACTGGTCAACCAGCCTTCCGAATACACGCTGGGTGAAGTGCTTGCGCAGATGGACATCACCACCGGTGATGGCGAGCTGCAGGCGCGCATGGTGCTCAATGGCGGTCCGGTGCATCCCGAACGCGGCTTCGTCATCCACGACGACGCGCGCGCGTGGGATTCCAGCCTGACCGTGGGCGACGGCCTGTACCTGACCACCTCGCGCGACATCCTCGAAGCGATGGCGCGTGGCGAAGGCCCGGCCAATGCGGTGGTCACCCTCGGCTGTGCCGGTTGGGGCGCAGGGCAGCTGGAAAGCGAGCTGTCCGAGAACAGCTGGCTGACCGTGCCGGCCGATGCCGAGCTGGTGTTCCAGCTGCCGCTGGAGCAGCGCTGGCAGGGGGCGGCTTCGCGCATCGGCGTGGACCTGTTCCGGCTGACCGACTACAGCGGCCATGTCTGAGCCCATCACGCCCGCCCCGGTTCCTGCTGCGCCGGCGATTCGCCGTGACGGCACCGTTCTGGGTTTTGATGTCGGCTCGCGGCGGATCGGCGTGGCCATCGGCAGTGCCTTCGCCGCGCATGCGCGCGCGGTGGCGGTGGTCGATGTGCACGGCAACGGCCCGGACTGGACCGCGATTGAACGCCTGCTCAAGGAATGGAAGCCCGACGGCCTGGTGGTCGGCGACCCGCTGACCCTGGACGGCCAGGACCAGCCCAACCGCAAGCGTGCGCAGGGCTTTGCCCGCCAGCTGCGGGAACGCTTCAAGCTGCCGGTGGTGATGATCGACGAGCGTTCCAGCTCGGTCGAGGCCGCACGCCGCTTCGCCGTCGAGCGCGCCGAAGGGCGCAAGCGCCGCCGTGATGCGGCCGCTCTCGACGCCGTTGCCGCAGCGGTGATCATCGACCGCTGGCTGTCGTCCCCCGACGACGCCACCCCCATTCCCTGACTGCACGACTCCCGCCATGACTGCCCAGCAAATCGATGCCTCCGGACGCCTGCGCCACCTGCTGACCCTGGAGGGCCTGCCGCGCGAAACCCTGCTGCAGTTGCTCGATCGGGCAGGGCAGATCCGCGACGCCGCGGTCGGCCGTGTCGGCAACAAGCGCCACGTGCTGGCTGGTTCGGCGGTGTGCACGCTGTTCTTCGAGCCGTCCACGCGCACCCGCAGCTCGTTCCAGCTGGCCGCGCAGCGCCTCGGGGCCGATGTGCTGAACTTCGATGCCTCGACCTCGTCCACGCGCAAGGGCGAAACCGCCTGCGACACGCTGCGCAACCTGGAAGCGATGGGCGTGCGCGGCTTCGTGGTGCGACACCCCGATGACGGCGCCGTGGCCGCGCTGGCCGACGCCGCGGGCGAGGGCACCGCGCTGATCAATGCCGGCGACGGCCGCAGCGCGCACCCGACCCAGGGTCTGCTCGACATGCTGACCCTGCGCCAGGCCAAGGGCCCGGATTTCTCGAAGCTGAAGGTGGTGATCGTCGGCGACGTGAAGCATTCGCGCGTGGCGCGCACCGACCTGCATGCGCTGCGCACGCTGGGCGTGGGCGAGATCCGCGTGTGCGGCCCGCAGTCGCTGCTGCCGGACGACGAGACCCTGAAGGGCTGCGTGGTCGGCGATGATTTCGACGCGATGCTGGAAGGCGTCGACGCGCTGATGATGCTGCGCCTGCAGCGCGAGCGCATGGAAGAAGGCCTGGTGCCGTCGCTGGAGCAGTACCACGCGCAGTACGGCCTGACCCGCGCGCGCCTGGCGCGTGCCGGCAAGGACGCTGCGGTACTGCACCCGGGTCCGATCAACCGCGGCGTGGAAGTGACCGACGACGTGGCCGATGGCCCGCAATCGTGGGTGCTGCGCCAGGTCGCCAACGGGGTCGCCGTGCGCATGGCCGTGCTGGAAACCTTGCTGGGCTGACCACTTTGGTGGGTGCCGACCGTTGGTCGGCACGGCTGATCTGTCCTCATCCGACCCGGTGGGTACCGACCGTTGGTCGGCACGGCTGATCTGTCCTTATCCGACCCGGTGGGTGCGGACCGTTGGTCGGCACGGCTGATCTGTTCTCAGCCGATCCGGTGGGTGCCGACCGTTGGTCGGCACTGAACCATCAGTGCGGTGAAGTGCGGGCCTGGCCATTGAATGGTTTCGGGCCTACCTGTACTGACGTGGTTGCCCGATAGAAGAGGGATACCGGCAGGCGCACGCTTGGGCCCATGAACCGCGCACGCCTACGCCTTGGCCGCCATTCCCGGATCGGGCAATCCTACATCCTGACCACCGTCACCCAGGAACGTCGACGCTACTTCGATGATGCCACTGCGGCACAGGAGGTGATGGATGTGTTCCGTCGCATTGATGATGATGGCCTGACGCACTCACTTGCCTATGTGGTCATGCCGGACCACATCCATTGGCTTGTGGAGATCCGTGCGTTCTCGCTGGACTACATCATGCAACGCTTCAAATCGAGCAGTGCATTGCGGATCAACCGCACGCTGGGCAAGACAGGACCATTTTGGCAATCGAGCTATCACGATCACGCCATTCGTTCTGAAGAATCACTGTTTCGCCATGCGATGTACATCGTCGCCAACCCGGTCAGGGCGAACTTGGCGAGCTGCGTGGCAGAGTATCCGTATGCCTGGTGCCGATGGGAGATCGATGGGAGGTACCAAGCAATGGATTACCCCGAAGCGGAGAGATAGTGCCGACCAACGGTCGGCACCCACCAATACCCGAGCCGACCAACGGTCGGCACCCACCAATACCCAAGCCGATCAACGGTTGGCATCCACCCACAGGTGTTTCCCAGCAGAAGCCATGGCTCAGCGCTTCTGCGCGAACAGCCATGCCCACATTGCCGGGTCGGCGTAGGTGGCGTCCCAGGCATTGTGGTTGCCTTCGGGGTATTCGGTGTAGCGCACGTCACGCGCGTTGGCGTTCTGGAATGCGGCGTGCAACCGGCGGTCGTCATCCGGCGGCACCACGTCATCCAGCGCACCATGGAAGATCCAGATCGGTGTGTGCCGAAGCCGCTTGGCGATCGCGGCATACGGATCGGATTCCTGGGCCACCTGTTCGACGAACAGGGTCGGACGCACCGCACGCGGCGCCAGCACTGCGCCGCATACCGGCACGATCGCGGCGAAGCGCCCGGGTTGATCCAGCGCGATGTTCCAGCTGCCATAGCCGCCCATCGACATCCCGGTCAGGTACTGCCGCGAGGGATCGGCACCGAACTCGGCGATGGTGGCGTCCAGGGCGGCCAGCGCAACGCGGTTGTTGCGCCCGCTCCATTCCTGGCGGCCCGGCACCTGCGGGAATACGGCCAACGCGGGGAAGTCGGCCGCGTGCCTGCGCAGGTGCGGCCCCAGCCCGGCATGGGTCTGCTTGACGCCGTCGCCGCCACGCTCGCCGGATCCATGCAGGAACAGCACCACCGGCAGCGCGCCAGGCGTGCGCGCCGCGGTTGCCGGAATGAACACCTGGTAATAGGCGGTACGGCCATCCACTTTCACCGCACGCGATTCGAAGCGGCCACGTGCGCTGTCCGGGTGCGAGGCGCAGCCGGCCATCATCAGGATCGCCAGCATCGGCAGCCAGCGCATCATCGTACGGACCATCGACGTTCCCGGAGCGGTGGGTTCAGTCGCATCCTAGTCCGCCGCAGGTCAACGCGGCATCATGCGCCGCATCACTGCGGGCGTGGGAAGCTGGCGATGATGTCCAGCTGTTCCTGGGCTTCGGCATTGCCGCTGGCGGCGGCGGCCTGCACCTGCGCCATGTCCGGGTGCAGCACCACCAGCAACGGGTTTTCGCAGACCGGGCAGTCGTACTCGGTGGCGTCCTCGTCCAGCTCCATCTCCATGGCACGCGAGCTGCCCTTCCATTCGCAAGCTGGGCAGGTGTGCTGCTGGTCGCGCCAGCCGGGCTGGAAATAGTTTTCGATCGTGGTGGCCATGAGGGTCCAGTTGGAATCGGGTCAGAGCCCCGCGCTGCGGGGATCCGACCCTGGGTCTTGGTGTGGGTCGGAGCTCCGCGTTGCGGGGATCCGGCCCGGCAGGGATCAGTGCAGCAGCACCAGCGTGGCCAGGCCGAGGAAGGTGAAGAAGCCCATCGAGTCGGTCACGGCAGTCAGGAAGATGCCACTGGCCAGCGCCGGGTCGAAGCCGAAGCGTTTCAGGGTCAGCGGCACCAGCACGCCGGCCAGTGCCGCGAACAGCAGATTGCAGGTCAGCGCGATGGCGATCACCGCCGACAGTCCGGGCGAGTGGAACCAGAGCAGCACGATCAGCCCCAGTATCGAGCCGAGCAGCAGGCCGTTGAGCGCGGCCACCCGCACTTCCTTCCACAGCAGCGTGCGCGCGTTGGAGGCGCCCACCTGGCCCAACGCCAGGCCACGCACCATCAGCGCCAGCACCTGGGTGCCGGCATTGCCGCCCAGCCCGGCCACGATCGGCATCAGCACCGCCAGCGCCACCAGCTTGTCGATCGTGCCCTCGAAGTGGCCGACCACGCTGGAGGCCAGGAAGGCCGTGCACAGGTTGATCGACAGCCACATCAGGCGGCGGCGCATGGCGCGCCAGACCGGGCTGAACAGGTCCTCGTCCTCGTCCAGGCCGGCGGCGCCCAGCGCCTGGTGCTCGGCCTGGCCGCGGATGATGTCGACCACGTCATCGATGGTGATGCGGCCAACGAGGATGTTGTTCTCGTCCACTACCGGTGCGGAGATCCAGTCATGGTCGGAGAACTGCCGTGCCACTTCCTGGTCGCTCTCGCCGACGTCGATGGCCGGCTGCTCGTCGTCGATCAGGCGGTTGATCGGGGTGGTGTCCTCGTGGGTCACCAGTGCCGCCAGCGACACCCGGCCGAGATATTGGTGCCGCCGGCTGACCACGAACAGGTGGTCGGTGTGGTCCGGCAATTCGCCGCGCAGGCGCAGGTAGCGCAGCACGACGTCGACGTTGACGTCGGCGCGCACGGTCACCACGTCCGGGTTCATCAGGCGGCCGGCGCTGTCCTCGGGATAGGACAGCACCTGTTCCAGCCGCTCGCGGTTCTCGCGGTCCATCGACTTGAGGACTTCATCGATGACCGTATCCGGCAGGTCTTCGACCAGGTCGGCCAGATCGTCGATGTCCAGGTCTTCGACCGCGGCGATGATCTCGTCCGGGTCCATGTCCGCGAGCAGGCTTTCGCGCACGTCCTCGCCGACGTGGACCAGCACCTCGCCGTCGTCTTCAGGATCGACCAGGCCCCACACCACCTCGCGCTTGCCCGGCGGCAGCGATTCAAGCAGGTTGCCGATCTCGGCCGGGGCCAGGGTGTTGACCAGGCGACGTACCGGGCCCAGCCGGCCGCTGTCCAGTGCATCGGACAGCATCCGCAGTTGGCGCGCAGTCTTGTCGTGGCGTACAGCTTCAGCCATCGCAGCTCCCGCGGGATAAGAAAAGCCGCGATCCCGGCAAGGATGCGGCAACAGGGGTGTTCAGCGCGTCATTATCGCAAGGCGATGTTTCAGCGCATAGCCGCCGGATGGCACCACCCTAGGCGCTCAGGCCGTTTCCGCCACCAGCGCCAGCCAGCGTTCGATGGCGCGGCGGTCGCGCGCGGCCAGCAGCTTCGGCGCGCGCGCGCGCAGCACGGACAGGTCGGCTTCGCGTATCGCACGGCGTACCTCCAGCAACGTACCGGGGTGCAGGCTGAACTCGCTCAGGCCCAGCGCCAGCAGCAGCGGGGTCATCCGGGCATCACCGGCCATCTCGCCGCAGACCGCCACCGGGACGCGGTGGCGCGCGCCGGTCTCGATCACCATCTGCAGCAGCCGCAGCACGGCCGGGTGCAGCGGTGAATACAACTCGCCCAGCGCCTCGTTGTTGCGGTCGGCAGCCAGCAGGTACTGCACCAGATCGTTGGTGCCGATCGACAGGAAATCGACCAGGTCGATGAAGCTCTCCAGCGCCAGCGCAGCGGCGGGGACTTCGATCATCGCGCCCAGCGGTACATGGTCGGACACCATGTGGCCTTCGTCGCGCAGCTGTTCGGTCAGTTTGAGCATGCGCCGGCGCACGGCCAGCAGCTCCTCGCGGGTGCTGACCATTGGCACCAGCACGCGCAGCTTGCCGTACGCAGACGCGCGCAGGATCGCGCGCAGCTGGGTGTCGGCCACCTTCGGCCGTGCCAGCGACAGGCGCACCCCGCGCAGGCCGAGTGCAGGGTTCTCTTCGTTGCTCAGGGTCAGGCCGGTACGGTCGGCCTTGTCCGCGCCCAGGTCCAGCGTGCGTATGGTGACCGGCCGCCCGCTCATGCCCAGCGCGGCATCGCGGTAGGTCTGGAACTGCTCTTCTTCGTCCGGCAGCTCATTGCGCTGCAGGAACAGGAATTCGGTGCGGTACAGGCCGAGCCCCTGTGCGCCCAGTGCATGCGCCTGGGTCACGTCTTCCAGCGATTCGGCATTGGCCAGCAGGGCAATGTCGACCTGGTCGCGGGTACGACTGGGCTTGCTGCGCAGGCGGCCGAGCTCGCGCTGCTCGCGCGCGTGCTCCTTCAGCCGGACGCGGTAGTCCCGCAGGTTGTCGGCCTGCGGGTTGACGGTGATGCTGCCGTCGGCGCCATCGATGATCAGCACATCGCCATCGGCGATGCGGCTGAGCAGCTGCGGCACGTTGACGATCAGGGGCAGGTGCAGGCTGCGCGCCAGGATCGCGCTGTGCGACAGCGCGCTGCCGGCGGCAGTGACGATGCCGACCACGCCCTGTGCCTGCAGCTGCGCCAGCTCGGAGGGGGCGATGTTGTCGCAGACCAGGATCTCGCCGGCCAGGCCTTTCACCGCCGACGGCCGTTCGGGTTGCAGGAAGGCGTGGATGCGCCCGATCACATGGTCGAGATCGTCCATGCGGCTCTTCAGATAGGCATCGTCCATGCCATCGAAGACCTTGGCCAGGCGGTCGCGCTGCAGGCGCAAGGCATAGCCGGCGCTGTACGGGCCGCTGCGGATCAGCTCGTCCAGGCCGTGCAGCAGCTCGGGGTCGTCCAGCAGCAGCGCGTGCAGGTCGAGGAACTCGCCCACTTCCTGGTTCAGGGCGCCATGCAGGCGCTGGCGCAGCTCGTGCATTTCCGTACGCGCGGCATCCAGCGCCCGGTGCAGGCGCGCCAGTTCGGCCTCGACCTGGTGGGCGGCCACGCGCTGCTCGGCCACCTCCAGCGCATGCGGCAGCCGCACGCGTGCCCGGCCCATCGCCGTTCCGCGCGCGGCGCCGTGGCCGGCCAGCAGCTGTACCGGCCGTTGGCCGGAAAGGACCTGGCTGGCGCGTGCGCGCGGCACGCTCAGCTGTCCTCGTCGAAGCGGCGTTCGAACAGGCCGACCACCGCTTCCATCGCGGCGGCTTCGTCCTCGCCGTTGATGCGCACGGTGACCGGGGTGCCCTGGCCGGCGGCCAGCAGCATCACGCCCATGATGCTCTTGGCGTTGATCTCACGGCCCTTGGCGGCCATGGTCACGTTGCAGCGGAACGGCGCCAGGGTCTGCACCAGCTTGGCGGTGGCCCGGGCATGCAGGCCCAGGCGGTTGCTGACGGTGAGTTCTCGTTCAAGCATCGTCGACTATCGCTCCATTACGGGTACCCGCCGCGGCTGTGGCGGGCAGTTGATCCAGTCCCTGTTCCGGATAATTCATCACCCGCAGCAACATCGGCAGGCTCAGCGCTGACACTCGGCGAACCGGGGTCCCCAGCCGGGCCAGCTGCCCGGCAAGGTTGGCGGGGCTGGCGCCGTACAGGTCGGTCAGGATCAGCACGCCATCCCCTGCATCGACCCGCCGCAGGGCGGCCGAGGCGAGCGGGAGCAGGGCGTCCAGGTCTGCGTCGAACGGTACTTCGAAAGCTTCGGTTTTCAGCGGCAACTGCCGCAGGAGCCGGGTCGCCACCTCAAGCAGGGCGGGCCCGACCCCCGGATGTGTTACGAGGAGAATGCCACAGGTCATTACTGCACGTTAACAGGTCAAGGTGAATCGGCGATAGCAGCAGATGAGGGGTACTGTGTCCCGTATTCAGTGTTGCTCGGGTCCGGGCCCTTTCCTGTTGAAAAGGGGGCCGCCCCTTTCCGTTTTTTCGATGCCTGACCGAGATTCATCCACGGCGTGTCCTGCAGCCCACACCGCCCCGCAATCCCCCGAAATGCCGCTGTTGCTGTTGCTGTTGCCGGCCAGCAGCCGGCACGACCGGCGGGTGCCGGGCGCAGCCCGGCCGACCACCCTCAATCCTGTTCGCGGTGGTAGGTGGCCACGTCCTGCCAGCCCATCTCGCGGGCGTGCCGGGCCATGCGCTCGGCCAGGAACACCGAGCGGTGCTTGCCTCCGGTGCAGCCGAACGCCACGGTCACGTAGCTGCGGGTGCCATCCCCCAGTTTCGGCAGCCAGGTATCCAGGAAATCCATCAGCTGGGCCAGGTAACGCTGCACGTCGGGCTGTGCTTCCAGATAGTCGCGCACGCCCGGCTCGCGGCCGCTCAGCGCGCGCAGGTCCGGGTCCCAGTGTGGATTGGGCAGCACCCGCGCATCGAACACGAAGTCCGCCTCGGCCGGTACGCCGCGCTTGTAGGCGAATGATTCGAACAGCAGCGACAGGCCGGTGGCATGGTCCATCGCGAACTCGGTGATGATCCGCCGCCGCAGCTGGTGCACGTTGAGGGTACTGGTATCGATCACCGCATCGGCCTCGCGGCGCAACGGTGCGGTCAGTTCGCGCTCGCGGGCGATCGCTTCGGGCAGCGACAGGCCCAGCTGGCTCAGCGGATGGCGACGGCGGGTGTCGGCGTAGCGCTTGAGCACCGTTTCGTCGCTGGCCTCGAAGAACAGTACCTTCACTTCCACGCCGGCGTCGGTGGCCAGCTGCCGCCAGTCGCCCAGCTGGCTCAGGTCGGCCTGGCCGCGGACATCGATGCCTACGGCCAGGCGGCGCGGTGCGCTGCCGTCGTGGTTGGCCAGCAGGCTGCGCACGAAGTCCGGCAGCAGGTGGATCGGCAGGTTGTCCGAGCAGTAGTAGTCCTGGTCCTCGAAGGTCTTCAGGGCGACGGATTTACCCGAGCCGGACAGGCCGCTGACGATGATCAGGGTCGGGGCGGTGGGGATTGCGGTGCTCATGGACAGGCTCTTCGAGGGGCAGGAGGATCAGGGTGTTCGCCGTTCCAGCAGGTTGCTGTGGCGGGCGATGAACATGGCCGCCGGGTCAATGCCCTTGGTGCGCAGGATGTGCAGGCGGGTGGCGGCTTCGGTCAGCACGGCCAGGTTGCGGCCGGGCATCACCGGCAGGGTGATCAGCGGAACGTCCAGGTCCAGCACATGGCGGGTGCCCGAGTCGCCGGTCAGACGCTCGTAGCCATGCGGGGTGGGTTCGGTCATCGGCTTGGTCAGGTGGACGATCAGCCGAAGGTACTTGTTCTTCTTTACAGCCGTGTCGCCGAACATCTCGCGCACGTTCAGCACGCCCAGGCCGCGCACTTCCAGCAGGTCCTGCAGCAGTTCGGGGCAGGTGCCGTCGAGTACATCCGGGGCGATCTGGGTGAACTCGGGGGCGTCGTCGGCGACCAGGCGGTGACCACGGCTGAGCAGCTCCAGCGCCAGCTCGCTCTTGCCCGACCCGGCCTCGCCGGTGATCAGCACGCCAATGGAATAGATCTCCATGAACACGCCGTGCAGGATCACCCTCGGTGCGAGCGTGCGCGCCAGGTGGTAGGACAGGTGGTTGAGCAGTTCGTGGCCGCGCTTGGGCGACAACCACAGCGGCGTGCCGGATTCATCGGCGGCGGCGCGCAGGTCTTCCGGGCAGGCCTGGTTGCGGGTCAGCACCAGCGCAAGCGGGTGCGACTGCATGATCTTTTCGATGGTCTCCCAGCGCTGGCGCGGTTCCAGCGCATCCAGCCAGGACAGTTCCTCGGTGCCCAGGATCTGCACCTTGTTGGGATAGATGGCGTTGAGGTAGCCGGCCAGCGAGGGACGCCGCGAGACGGTATTGCCGGCCTCCAGCTCGCGCTTCTCACCGGATTTGCCTGCGGCCCAGCGCAGCCCCAGCCGCTCGCGCTGCTGTTCGAACAGTTCACGGGCGGTGATGCTGGTATTCATGCGGCGCTCGCAGGTGGGGTCATGTCCAGCGCCTCGCGCAGGGCCCGGGCATCGCCGGCCTCACGCAGGGCCTGGCGGATATCCGGCGCGGAAAACAGCTCGGCCAGCTCGGACAGCAGCATCAGGTGCTGGTGGGTGTAGTGGGCCGGGACGGCCATGGCGAACACCAGGTCCACCGGCTCATCGCCGCCGAAGTCGACCGGGGCCGCCAGGCGCAGCAGGGCGCCACGGGGGCGGTCCAGGGTCGGCGCGCGGCCGTGGGGGATGGCGATACCGTGGCCGATCGCGGTGCTGCCCAGGGCTTCGCGCTGGCACAGGTTCAGATAGATCTGTTCGGCATTGGCCTGGCGGCAGGCCAGCAACCCGGCGGCGGCCTGCAGGACGCTGTCGCGGTCGGTGGCCGCGCAGAGCTGGGTCTGCACGGCCGCCAGGAGGTCAGTCAGGGGCATGTCTGCGGGGAACGGTGGCGATCAGCCACCATTGTCGCCCACCGGCAGCGGTGCGTGCTGCTGTTTTTTCTCCTTGTGCTTGATGACCAGGCGGTCAAGCTTGTCCGCAAGCAGGTCGATCGCGGCATACATGGTCTGGCCGCCGGCCTCGGCGTGCAGGGTCTGCCCCGGGATGTTGAGGCTGGCGTCGACGTGGTGTTCGGTCTTCTGCAGCTTGAGGGTCACCCGCGCTTCGCAGTGCTGGTCGAAGTGTTTTCCGATCCGGGCCAGCTTCTCCTCCACATAGGACTGCAGGGCCGGGGTGACTTCGACGTCTTTGCCAAACGTTTCGATGCGCATCGGGTTTCTCCTGTGTTCGGATGTGCCAATGAACCTCTCCGCCGGGCGCGGCGGTGCGTCAAGCGATTCTGACCCTTTCGTGCGAGGCGGAGATGTTCATGGCTTCACGATACTTCGCCACGGTGCGTCGCGCTACTGGAATTCCCGACGATTTGAGCAGGTCAGCCAGCTTGGCGTCAGAAAGCGGCTTGCGCGGATTTTCGTCGTCGATCAGGCGCCGGATCATCGCCTGGATGGCGGTGCTGGACGCCTCGCCACCGCCTTCGGTATCGATGCCCGAGGCGAAGAAGGCACGCAGCGGCAGCGTGCCGCGCGGCGTGCGCACATGCTTGCGGGCGATCGCGCGCGACACCGTCGACTCGTGCAGGCCCAGTTCGGTGGCGATCTCGCGCAGGGTCAGCGGACGCAGCGCCTGTTCGCCGAACTCGAGGAAACCGGCCTGCTGCAGGATCAGGCTGCGCACCACCCGCAGCAGGGTTTCGCCGCGCTGCTGCAGGCCCTTCAGCAGCCAGCGCGCCTCCTGCAGCTGGCCACGCAGGTAGCCGGCGTCGGCCTCGCCACAGCGGCGGATCAGCTGTTCGTAGCCACGGTGGATCACCACCTTCGGCCCGGCATGGGCGGCCAGCGCCGCGCGCCAGATGCCGTTCTGCCGCCACACCACCACGTCGGGCACCACGTAGGTATCCTGCGAAAGCGGCGCGATCTGGGTCCCTGGACGCGGGTCCAGCGAGCGCAGCAGGGCGACCGCCGTCTCGACCTCATCCAGCGGCTGTTTCAGTTCATGGGCCAGACCGGCGACGCCACTGCGTGGCAGCCGTTCCAGCGGGCCTGCGGCAATCTGCCGCGCCAGCGCCAGACCCGCGGTGTCGCCAGGCAACACATCCAGCTGCAGCTGCAGGCATTCGCCGAGCGTGCGCGCGGCAACGCCGACCGGGTCGAAGCGCTGGATGCGATGCAGCACCGCAAGGATTTCATCCTCATCGGCATGGACCGACGGCAGCAGGGTTTCGGCGATGGTGGCCAGCGGTTCGCGCAGGTAACCGTCGTCGTCCAACGCATCGATCAGCGCAGCGCCGATGCTGCGGTCATGCATGGAAAGATGCGACAGGTGCAGCTGCCACAGCAGGTGGTCGGCCAGCGTCTCGGTTTCGGCCACGCGCTCGGCGGCGCTGCCGGCGTCATCATCATCGTCGAAGCTGCCGCCACTGCCGGCAGCGCTCCAGTCGAGCTCGGCCGGTGCCCAGTCGTCGCCATTGTCGGTGCGTTCGGCCGGCGTGCCGGCGTCCGTGTTGTCGCCGCCTTCATTGGCGGCACTGCTGTCGTTGCTGTCGGCCCAGTCCAGCAGCGGATTGCTTTCCACGGCCTGGGCGATTTCAAGCTCCAGCTCGGTCGTGGACATCTGCAGCAGCTTGATCGCCTGCTGCAGCTGGGGGGTGAGCACCAGCTGCTGTCCCAACGATGTCTGCAGCCGAGTCTTCATGCCTGTGCCGAATGGAAGGAAAGGGACCCAGCACCTGCGGTCACAGCTTGAAGGAATCCCCAAGGTAGACGCGACGTACGTCAGCGTTGTCCAGGATCGCCTCCGGCGAGCCCTGGGCCAGCACGGTGCCCTCGGCGAGGATATACGCGCGGTCGCAGATTCCCAAGGTCTCGCGCACGTTGTGGTCGGTGATCAGCACGCCGATGCCACGCTGCTTGAGATGGGTGACGATGCGCTGGATTTCGCCCACCGAGATCGGGTCGACACCGGCAAACGGTTCGTCGAGCAGGATCAGGCGCGGCTGCGCGGCCAGTGCGCGGGCGATCTCGCAGCGACGACGTTCGCCACCGGACAGGCTGGCACCGAGCTGGTCGGCGACATGGCCCAGCTGCAGCTCGTCGAGCAGGCTGTTCAATTCGCGCTCGCGGCCGGCCGAATCCAGGTCTTCGCGCAGTTCAAGCACCAGGCGGAGGTTGTCGGCCACGGTCAGCTTGCGGAACACCGACGGCTCCTGCGGCAGGTAGCCCACGCCCTGCTTGGCACGGGTGTACATCGGGTCGCTGGTGATGTCCTTGCCGTCGAGCACGATGCTGCCTGCATCGGCGGCGACCAGGCCGACGATCATGTAGAAGCAGGTGGTCTTGCCGGCACCGTTGGGGCCGAGCAGGCCGACCACTTCACCGGCGTCGAGGGTCAGCCCGAAGTCCTTGACGACTTCGCGCTGCTTGTAGCGCTTGCGCAGGCCCTTGGCGACGAGCATTACTTCTTGCTCCCCGCCGGCCTGGCCGGCGCGCTGGCAGGAGCCGCCGCCTTGGGTGCGGCGGCCGGCTGTGCCGCCGCGTTCTTGTTCTTCGGCGGAATGACGGTGCGCACGCGGCTGCCATCGCCACCGGAGTTCATCTCCCCGGTGCGGGTGTTGTAGACCATGCGCTGGCCGGCATTGGTGCCGCGCGCGCTGGTGACCTTGTAGTTGCCGGTCAGGGTGATGATCTCGGTCTTGATGTCGTAGTCGATGCGATCAGCCACCGCGTCCATCCAGGTGCCGTCGTCGAGCTGCTGCTTCATCGTGGCCTGCTTGCCGGTGAATACCGCACGCACGGCCTCGCCGTCCTTGAGGTAGATCTCCGCTTCGGACGCGCGGATGTCCAGCGTGCCCTGGGTAACGGTCACGCCCTGCGAGAGCACGGTCTTGCCATCGCCGGTGAGCACGCCCGACTGGGCGCCCGAGTCGATGTTCATGTTCTCGTTGCGGTCGGTGGACTTGGCAAAGCCAGCGCTGGGAACAAGGAGACCGAGCGCGAGTACGGCTGCAAAGGGGATCTTCATCGGGGTCCGTTCTACCGGTGGGGCCGCCGGGAAACCGGGGGCGGGTGGGGGGGCTGCCATCCTTGCGCCGGTCCGGGGACGTCGCAGGAGGGTGGCGGAATCAGCGTCGGGGCGTGTAACGGCCCTTGGACTGGCTGAGGAAATGATACGTGTTGTTCTTCGAATCCACCTCGAAGCCGACGCCGGACTGTTCCATGCCGGGACGGGTCATGGTGACCCGCGCATCGGTGCGGGCACGGTTTTCCTTCGGGAACACATCCAGGTGGTCGGTGCGGAACGTGGTCGGCACCACGCCCGGATCGGCCGGACTGTCGCCAGCGACATTGCCGCGCAGCTTCATCTCGTCGCCCTTGGCACTGAGCCAGCCGGTCTCGGCGCGCAGGGTCCAGTGCTTGCCATCCTTGTCCGGCATCTCGAACAGTGGGGTGGCGATGTTGATGGTCTGGTCGCCGCGCTGCCGTTCCAGCCGCGGTGCGCGCAGGGTGGTTGATTCCTTGCCCTGCTCATCCAGTGCGACGATCTGGAAGTCGTGCAGGATGTAGTCCACGCCGGCGTCCTGGCCGGCAGTGGCCGGGCCCTTGTCACGGTTGCGCAGGGCGGCCCAGCTGCTGAGCAGGGCCGCCAGCAGCAGGCCGATGCCGAGCACGGTGCGCCAGTTCAGGGTGGGCAGGTTCATGCGCCGAACCTCGCCAGGACCGCGTCCACATGGCCCTGGGCGGCCAGCAGGATGTCGCACAGTTCACGGGCGGCGCCACGTCCGCCATCGGCGCGGGTCTGCCAGTGCACGCGCTCGGCGATCCACGGGTGGGCGTTGGCTGGCGCCACCGCCAGCCCGACCGCGCCCAGCGGCGCCAGGTCCGGCAGGTCGTCGCCCATGAAGGCCACCTGCTCCAGGCCGATGCCATGCTGCGCACACAGCGCCTGCACGCTGGCCAGCTTGTCGCCCACGGCGATCTGGGTGTCGATGCCGAGGTCGGCGCCGCGCTTGAGCGCGGACTGGCTGTTGCGCGCGGTGATCAGCACGGGGTGGATGCCGTGCTGCTGCAGCAGTTTCAGGCCCAGACCGTCCTGCACGAAGTACGCCTTGCTCTCGTTGCCGTCCTTGTCGTAGTACAGCCGACCGTCGGTGAGGGTACCGTCCACGTCGAAGCAGGCCAGGCGGACGCGGGCCGCAGCGGCATGCAGGTGGGCGGGGAACGCGGGCAGCGGGGACCAGGGCATCAGGCGATCAGGCTCGGTGGGGGCGTGTGGGGCATTACAGACTGAATGGGGTCTACGGACTGTCGGTTAAACCACCCGGGCCCGCAACAGGTCATGAATGTTCAGGGCGCCGACCGCACGGCCCTGGCCATCGACCACGATCAGGCCGTTGATTTTCTGGGTCTCCATCTGCCGCGCGGCCTCTACGGCCAGCTGGTCGGCACCGATGGTGCGCGGGTTGCGGGTCATCACATCGGCGATCTTCGCGGTGCGCACGTCCAGCGCGCTGTCCAGCGCCCGGCGCAGGTCGCCGTCGGTGAACAGGCCGATCAGCACGCCATCGGCGTCGACCACGGCGGTCATGCCGAGCCGCTTGCGGCTCATTTCCACCAGTGCCTCGCTGAGGCTGGCATCGGCGCTCACGCTGGGCAGGTCCTCGCCGGTGTGCATGACATCGGTGATGTGCAGCAGCAGGCGACGGCCGAGGCTGCCGGCCGGGTGCGAGCGGGCGAAGTCGTCGGCGGTGAAGCCGCGTGCGTCAAGCAGGGCTACGGCCAGCGCATCGCCCATCGCCAGCGAGGCGGTGGTGCTGGAGGTCGGCGCCAGCGCCAGCGGGCAGGCCTCGGCCGGCACGCTTACATCCAGGTGGATGTCGGCGGCGGTGGCCAGGCTCGACTGCGGGCGGCCGGTCATGGAAATCAGCACGTTGCCCTGGCGCTTGAGCACCGGCAGCAGCATCAGCACCTCATCGGACTCGCCCGAATAGGACAGGGCCAGCACCACGTCGGCTTCGGTGATCATGCCCAGGTCGCCGTGGCCGGCTTCGCCGGGATGCACGTAGAACGCCGGTGTGCCGGTGGAGGCCAGGGTGGCGGCGATCTTGCGGGCAATGTGGCCGGACTTGCCCATGCCGGTGGCGACCACCCGGCCGCGGCTGGCCAGGATCGCCTCGCAGGCCTGCTGGAAGGCCTCGCCAAGGCGGTCGGCGACGGCATCCAGCGCCTGCCGCTCGATCTCGAACACGCGGCGGCCACTGGCGACCAGGCCGGCAGGGTCGACGGAACGGGGGGGCAACAGGGATTCGGCCATGCGGACGCCACGCAGCGGAAGTAGAATGGAGGCACATTTTATTAGGAAAGCCCGTTGGACGCCGACACCATCCGCAATCTGATCGAAACCGGCCTGCCTGGCGCCCGCGCCGATGTGCAGGGCGATGATGGCGTGCATTTCGAAGCGACCGTGGTCTGCGAGGCCTTCGCCGGCAAGATGCCGCTGGCCCGCCACCGCATGGTCTATGCCACGCTGGGCGACCTGATGGGCGGCGCGATCCACGCGCTGGCACTGAAAACCGTGACCCCGGCCGAAGCCGGCTGAACCGCAGAAGATCCCGAATACATGGCCAAGATCGTTGTGACCGGCGGCGCTGCGCTGCACGGTGAAGTGAGCATCTCCGGCGCCAAGAACGCCGTCCTCCCCATCCTCTGCGCGACCCTGCTGGCCGACGAGCCGGTGGAGATCACCAACGTGCCGCACCTGCACGACGTGGTCACCACGGTGAAGCTGCTGGGCGAGCTGGGTGCCAAGGTCACCATCGACCAGGGCACGCTGTCGCGTGGCAGTGCGATCGTGGTCGACCCGCGTTCGGTCAACCAGCACGTTGCGCCGTACGAGCTGGTCAAGACCATGCGCGCCTCGATCCTGGTGCTGGGCCCGCTGCTGGCCCGCTTCGGTGCGGCCGAAGTGTCGCTGCCCGGCGGCTGCGCGATCGGTTCGCGTCCGGTCGACCAGCACATCAAGGGCCTGCAGGCGCTGGGTGCCGAGATCGTGGTCGAGAACGGCTTCATCAAGGCCAGCGCCAAGCGTCTGAAGGGCGGCCATTTCACGTTCGACATGGTCAGCGTCACCGGGACCGAGAATGTGCTGATGGGCGCGGTGCTGGCCGAAGGAACCACCGTCCTCGACAACTGCGCGATGGAACCGGAAGTGACCGATCTGGCACATTGCCTGATCGCGCTGGGCGCGAAGATCGAAGGCCTGGGCACTGCCCGCCTGGTCATCGAAGGCGTCGAGCGCCTGTCCGGCGGTCGCCACGAAGTGCTGCCCGACCGCATCGAAACCGGTACCTTCCTGGTCGCTGCGGCGATGACCGGCGGCAAGGTCACGGTCAACCGTGCGCGCCCGAATACCATGGACGCGGTGCTGTCCAAGCTGGTCGAGGCCGGCGCGAAGATCGAGACCACCGACGACACCATCACCCTGGACATGCAGGGCAAGCGGCCGAAGGCGGTCAACCTGACCACCGCGCCGTACCCCGCATTCCCGACCGACATGCAGGCGCAGTTCATGGCGCTCAACTGCGTGGCCGACGGCGTCGGCGTGATCAACGAGACGATCTTCGAGAACCGTTTCATGCACGTCAACGAACTGCTGCGCCTGGGTGCGGACATCCAGGTCGAAGGCCACACCGCCATCGTGCGTGGCAGCGAGACCCTGAGCGGTGCGCCGGTAATGGCCACCGATCTGCGTGCCTCGGCCTCGCTGATCCTGGCCGGCCTGATGGCCAGCGGCGAGACCACCATTGACCGCATCTACCACCTTGATCGTGGCTACGAGAACATTGAAGAGAAGCTGTCTTCGCTCGGCGCCACCATCCGGCGCGTGCCATGATCCTGCGCGGCAAGTTCAGCCCGCGCCGCAAGGCGCTGCTGGCCCTGGTGCTGATCGTGCTGGCGTGGTTGGGCTATGCCTGGTACGCCAACATCGCCATCACCCAGGGCATCGAGCAGAAGGACATGGACTGGAACGGCGACGGCACGGTCTCGCGTGACGAGATCATCGAATCGTTCTACGCGGTCGCGGTGAACGACAGCCAGGACGGCAACCGCCATTGCCGCACCTTCGTCTGGCGCAGCACCGGCGAGCAGATCCGCGTGGACTGCCGCACCGAGTTCAAGCCGGCCGCGGCCGAGGAAAAGAAGTAAGAACAACGCCCGCGAAAGCGGGCGTTTTTCCCGGGGCGTCCATCCACGCATGGCGTGGATCTACTTCAGGTTTCCAGTAGATCCACGCCATGCGTGGATGACGTGGATCTCCGGTCAGTTCATCGCCTTGATGGTCAGGTCCAGCGCATCGCGGCCGCTCTCACGCTGCAGCATGCGCGCCGGCACCGGGAATTCCGGCACGATCCAGGCGATCAGCTCCTTGTTGCCGTCGGCACGCGAGACCTTGGTGGCCTCGTAGCTCTTGCCGCCCACGGTGATCGATTCCTTGCCGATCACGCGGTAGGTCATGTTCTTGATGCGGCCTTCGTCGACCATGCGATAGGTCAGCGGCTTGCCGGCGGCCAGGTCGCGGGCGATCGCCAGGTTGATCAGCAGCGCGTCCATGTCGCCCGTCTTCAACGCGATGGGGCCCGCACGGTCCGGCTTGATGTCGCCGGTCCAGGTGGCCTGGTTGCTGGTCCAGTTGTAGTTGGCCTGCACATTGCGCTTCTTCACCAGCAGTGCCGAACGGTCCTGGCTGCTGAGCGGGCGCAGCTGGCCGCGCACCTCTTCGAACACGGTGCTCTGGCTCAGGTCGGCCAGCTGGTTCTTCACCTGCAGCGTGTAGCGCCACTTGTTGGCTCCCTCGCTGCTCAGCGTCATGCTGCCATTGGCCTGCATGCCCATGTAGCTGGCCAGGTAATCGGCCTTGAATGGCTGCAGGGCCATGGCCGGCAGGCTGGCCACCGACAGTGCCGCTGCAGCGATCCAGGTGAGGGGGCGGGTCAGGGTGCTCATGCTCAGACTCCTTGGTATTCGATCAGGCGCAGATCGACGCGGTCTTCGCCGTCTTCGCGTTGCAGGATGCGCACCGGGGTGGGGACACCGTTGGCGATCCAGAGGATGGTTTCGTTGTTGCCGCCGTTGGTCCGGTAGACCCGCAGCGCGTTGTAGGACAGGTCGCCGACCTCGACATTCTCGGTCTGCGGCGCGGCCTGGTAGTCGTGCTGGCGGACCTTGCCCATGTCCACGTAGCGATAGTGCATGGTGGCGCCCGGGCGGGCATCACGCATGATCGCCAGATTGATCAGCAGCGCGCTCTGGTCGCCCGGCTGCAGCGCGATCGGTTGCGCACGTTCCTTCTTGACGTCGCCGCTCCACTGCGCGGTGCCGGCCTGCCAGTTGTACGTGCCGACCGCTTTCTTGCCCAGGAACAGGCCCTTGCGCACCGTGCTCTGGCTGAGCGGCGCATAGACGCCGCTGCGCTCTTCGAACACCGTGCTCTGCTCGATGTTCAGGCCCAGCACGCTGGCGAAGCCGCGGCGGCCGACCACCTGCATGTCCACCCGCCACTGGTTGCCGCCGGTGTGGGTGACCTGCATGCTGGCGTCGCCGGCCTCCTTGCCTTTGTAGAAGGCTTGGTAGGTCGCGGTGAACGGCTGCAGCGGCGGCGGCTCCCAGGCCAGCGCGGGGGGCATCGGCACGGCCGGTTCTGCGGGCGGCTGTACTACGGGCGCCGGCTGCGCAGGGGCCGCAGGCGCTTGCACCTGGCCCCAACCCACGCCGGGAAGCACGACAAGCGACAGCAGCAATGAAGTGGACAGCAGGGTCGTGGTCTTCATGGAGGACAGGAGCTGCAGGAGGGGGGCAGGATGCCAGCCCCGCAGTCAGCGGGGCGTGTGCGTGGGCGTTACCGGTTCAGGTTCCCGGCGGAATCTAGGGCCAGTGGGCTAAACAGGGGGTGACCGTCCAGGTGCGGCTGCCCCTCCCGTTCAGTCAGGCGGCCGGCGCACAGCAGCTGGAGGGTGGCGATCAGCAGGGGGTGCTCCACCTCCAGCACGCGCGCGGCCAGGCTGTCGGCGTCATCGCCGGGCATCACCGGCACCCGCGCCTGGGCCAGCACGGCGCCGGCATCCAGTTCGGGAACGACCAGATGCACGCTGGCCCCGTGCTCGGCATCGCCAGCGTCCAAAGCCCGCGCATGCGTATCCAACCCCTTGTGCAGTGGCAGCAGGGAGGGGTGGATGTTGACCAGGCGGCCATTGAAGCGCTGCACGAAGGCGGCGCCGAGAATGCGCATGTAACCGGCGCAGACGATCCAGTCCGGCGCGACCGCGGCCAGTGCATCGCCCAGGGCCTGCTCGTAGGCGGCGCGATCATCGAACTCCTTCGGTGCATGCGCCCAGCGCAGGCGTGCACCGACCCGTTGCAGCGCGGCGGCGGCTGGGCGGTCGGAGAACACGCCGACAACCTCGGCGGGCAGGCGGCCGTCGGCAATTGCATCAAGGATGGCCTGCAGGTTGCTGCCGCGGCCGGAGGCGAGCACGGCAATGCGGGTGGGCGTGGTCATTGCCGGGCACTCCGTCGGATCAACGGCCAGGTCAGCAGGCTGCCCACGGTCGCCAGCAGCATGTCGGCATGCGCGTCCCACATGTCGCCCTGCTGCCCGTTGTAGGCCTCGGCGGCGTCGGGCGAAAGGGCCAGCGCGATGGCCCACTCGAACCACTCGTAGACCAGGCTGGCGCACATCACTGCCATCACCGCCAGGGTGAAAGCCTGGCCGCGGCGCAGCGCCGGCCAGGCATGGCGTGCCAGCTGCAGCAGCGCAGGCGTGAAGCAGACGCCGAACAGGAAGTGGATAAGCCGGTCGAAATGATTACGCTGCCAGCCAAACGCCGCATTTGGCGACCAGCCGGTCAGCGCCTGCGCCCAGGCGTCGTAGGGCACGTTGGAGTACAGCCAGCGCGCGCCCACGCAATGCAGTGCGATGAAGCCACAGATCGCGATGAAGGCGCCATTGCCCAGCCAGCCACCCCGGCGGTCGACCCATAGCAGTGCGGCCAGCCCGATCACGGTCAGGGTGCTGTGCAGGGCCTGCTCGATGGGCCACAGCGGGTGGAGCCAGCTGATCGCGAATACCGCCAGCACGGCGGCGAAGGCCAGCTTCTTGGGGCCCGTGAAACGGGAAGCGGCAGGCGAGGCGGTCGTCGGGAGGGCAGGCGCGGACATGGGGAGTCGATCAGGGAAGGGGGCGTCTGCCGGCAAGCTCAGACGCTGAGATGGTCGCCGCGGTCGAAGAGTGCGGCCATGTCAGGCTTGGACAGGAACACCCAGGCATAGGCGGTCAGGGCCATGCCCAGCGGGCCAGCCAGTACCGCCAGCCAGGCCGCGCGCTGGCACCAGGCCAGCCCGGTGCGGCGCGACAGCAGGCGTGCGGTGTGCAGCTGCACGACGCCAAGCGCGGCAGCCAGCAGCGAAATGACCCCGTACACCGTGGCCAGTACCGCGCCATCGGCCAGCCCGCGTGAGCTGGCGACCAGGCCGATGAAACCGAGAAACGCCAGCGCGGCCATCCAGTGGAAAACCGCCAGCGCGTAGAACAGCACCTTCAGCGTCTGCAGATGGCTGGCCAGCTGCAGCTGCGCCAGGGTCTGCTGCGGCAGCGGCGGTGGTGCGACGGGTGTCGTCATGTCGTTGCACCACTTGCATCGAAGGCGGCCTTGACCTGCGGGCGCAGCAACGTAACCAGGGTGAATACTCCCAGAACGGTGCCCAGCGGCGCGCACAGGCAGAGCAGGCCGGCCACGATCAGGCACAGCAGGTGGCGACGACGCTGGGCCAGGCAGCGTCCGGCCTGGATGACGAATGCGGCCATGCCCAGGCCACCGGCGACGAACACGGTCCCCAGCACCGTGAACACCCAGCCGAACAGGCGCTGTTCGGCCGGCGACGAGGGCTGGCCCCCGGAGTTCATCGGCAGATGGCCGCTCAGCGCACTGATGCCGAGCACGATGTACAGAATGAAAAACAGCGAGAGCAGCGCGATCAGGCCACCGAACACGTAGTGCGCGATGGACAGCGCGCGCAGGTGGTCAGCGTCCTGCCTGCTGAAGACCGGCACGGCCGCCAACGGCGGCGGTACCGGGGTGGGTGCCAAGGGGGGCGTTGCGTCCATGCGGGCTCCTCGGGGTCGGGTTCAGCCGATGCGGACGCGTTCGGCGCCTTCGGCGGTGACCACCTGGCCGATGGTCCAGCGCTCCAGGCCCTGCGCCTTGACCGCCTCGGACACCGCAGCCACCTGGTCCGGCGCGACGATCAGCACGAAGCCGATGCCGCAGTTGAAGGTGCGCCACATCTCGCTGTCGGCCACCGCGCCTTCCTTCTGCAGCCACTGGAATACCGGCGGCAGGGTCCAGGACGAGGCCTGGATGTCCAGGCCGAGGCCGTCGGGCACCACACGGATGATGTTCTCGGTCAGGCCGCCACCGGTGATGTGGGCCATGCCGTGGATGGCGTCGCCGTGCGACTTCAGCAGCGACAGGATCGGCTTCACGTACAGGCGGGTCGGTGCCATCAGCGCATCAACCAGCTTCACGCCACCTTCCAGTTCCAGGTCGGCCGGGCGGCCGGCGCGGTCGTAGATGCGGCGCACCAGCGAGTAGCCATTGGAATGCGGGCCGGACGAGGCGATGCCGATCAGCACATCGCCGGCGGCCACGCTGGCGCCGTCCTTCAGCTCGCTCTTCTCGACCGCAGCCACCGTGAAGCCGGCCAGGTCGTACTCGCCCGGGGCGTACATGTCGGGCATTTCAGCGGTTTCACCGCCGATCAGCGCGCAGCCGGCCTCGGTGCAGCCGTTGGCGATGCCGCCCACCACCGCTGCGGCGGTGTCGATGTCCAGCTTGCCGGTGGCGAAGTAGTCCAGGAAGAACAGCGGCTCGGCGCCCTGCACCAGCACGTCGTTCACGCACATCGCGACCAGGTCGATGCCGATCGTATCGTGGCGGTTCAGCTGGTGGGCCAGCTTCAGCTTGGTGCCCACGCCGTCGGTACCCGACACCAGCACCGGCTCGCGGTATTTGTTGGACAGGTCGAACAGGGCGCCGAAGCCGCCCAGGCCGCCCATCACTTCCGGGCGGAAGCTGCGCTTGACCAGGGGCTTGATCCGCTCGACCAGCGCGTTGCCGGCGTCGATGTCGACACCCGCGTCACGGTAGGTGAGGGGGGAGGGGGCGGAAGACGGGGTGTTGGTCACGGGCGTCGGCGCTGGCAGGGATTGAACGAGCGATTTTAACAGGCCGCATTGGCGCAAAGGCCGTATTCGGGCAACAATTCCCCCGGATTCGTCGAGCCAATGGATGTCCTGATGCGCCGCAGCCTGATTCTGACCCTGCTCCTTGCACTGAGCCTGCCGGTGGCCACGATGGCCCAGAGCGGCCTGCGCACCGAGGGAGATGTTGCCACCGCCTCGGGTGCGTACGAGGCCGAAGTGCCCGTCAACAGCCAGGCCGAAGCCGATCGCAACGGCGCCCTGGCCCGTGCCCTGAGCGTGGTGCTGGGCAAACTGTCGGGCGACCGCAACGTGATGTCCCGCCCCGGCGTGGTGCAGGCGCTGCGCAACGCCAAGGACTACGTGGCCAGCTACGACTACAAGCAGGACCAGAGCGTGGGCGCCAGCGGCGCGCCGAGCTTCAGGACCCTGCTGGTGGCCCGCTTCCGCGAGGATGACGTCGACTCGCTGGTCTCGGCGCTGGGCCTGCCGCTGTGGCCGCAGCCGCGGCCGAAGCCGGTGGTGTGGTTGGCCGTCGACGACGGCAGTGGCCCGCGCCTGGTCAGCGTGCAGCAGGCCAACGCCGCCCGCCCGCTGCTGAACCGCGCCATCGAGCGGGGTTACAAGCTGGGCCTGCCCAGCGGCGGTGCCGCCGAACAGGCGCTGGCCGGTGCCATCTGGCGCCAGGACAGTGCCGCCGTGGCCCGCGCCTCGTCGCGCTACTCGCCGCCGATGCAGCTGATCGGCAAGCTCTACCGCGCCAACGGCGGCTGGCAAGCGGACTGGGTGTTCGTCGACAACGGCCGTGAGCTGAACAAGTGGACCAGCAAGGACGCCAACGCCATGCGCGCGATGGCCGCCGGTGCCGACGGCGCCGCCGACGCGCTGGTCAGGCGCTATGCCAAGGCGGGTGCCGCCGTCGGCCAGGCCGGGACCTACCGCGTGGTGGTCACCGGCATCAACAGTGCCGACGACTACCTGCGCCTTGCCGCCGGGCTGCGCGAGGTGCCGGTGGTGCGCAATGTCACCCCGCTGCACGCTTCGGCCGGCCAGCTGGAGCTGAGCCTGGAGATGACCACCGGCCTGGCCGGCTTCAACCGCATGCTGGGCGACAACGGCGTGCTGGTGCCCAGCGCGACGCTGCCGGCCCTGCCGACCCCGATCGATGACACCACCGGTGCCCCGGTGGCCGCGCCGGTCAGCAACGAGTACCGCTTGCGATGACCCTGACCCCGGAAGCCGAAATCGCGCAGTTCCTGCGCCGCCTGAAGTACATCCTGTTCGCCGGCCTGGTCGGCTGGGTGGTGTGGCTGCTGGCACCGATCCTGACCCCGTTCGTGCTGGCGCTGGCGCTGGCGTGGCTGGGCGACCCGCTGGTGGACCGCATCGAGGCCACCGGCCGTTCGCGCATGACCGGCGTTGTGCTGGTGTTCGCGGCGATGGTGCTGGTGATCGTGGCGCTGCTGCTGGTGCTGGTGCCGATGATCGAGCGCCAGATCACCACCCTGATCGCGGTCGCGCCGCAGGCACAGGCATGGCTGATGGAGAAGGGGATCCCCTGGTTCGAGCAGAAGACCGGCCTGGAAGTGATGCAGTGGCTGGATCCGGACCGCCTGATCGAATGGGTGCGCAGCCACTGGCAGCAGGCCGGCGGCTTCGCCACCACATTCATGGGCTACGTCTCGCGTTCGGGCTTTGCGATGGTGACCTGGGTGGTCAACATCCTGCTGCTGCCGATCCTGGCGTTCTATTTCCTGCGCGACTGGGACAAGCTGGTCGAGCGGGTGGCGTCGGTCATTCCGCGTAACCAGATCGGCACCATCAGCGCGTTGGCGCGCGAGTCCAACGAGGTGCTGGGCGCGTTCATCCGCGGACAGTTCCTGGTGATGCTGGCATTGGGCGTGATCTATGCCGGCGGCCTGTCGCTGGTCGGCCTCAAGCTGGGCTTGCTGATCGGCCTGATTGCCGGCCTGATCAGCTTCATACCGTACCTGGGCGCGACCACTGGCGTGCTGATGGCGGTGATCGCGGCGCTGGTGCAGGCGCAGGGCTTCGACCTGAAGCTGCTGATCCTGGTGGGCGTGGTGTTCACCGTGGGCCAGCTGCTGGAAAGCTACGTGCTGACCCCGCGTATCGTCGGCGACAAGATCGGCCTGCACCCGGTGGCAGTGATCTTTGCGGTGATGGCCGGCGGCCAGCTGTTCGGCTTCCTCGGCATGCTGCTGGCGCTGCCGGTGGCGGCGGTGACCAATGTTCTGCTGCGCTATGCGCATCAGCGCTACCGACAGAGCGAGCTGTACGTGGGCGAGAAGCCGGCGATCGTGCTTGATGGCGTAGTGGACGCCCCCCATATCATCGTTCCGAACGACAAGGGCCCCGACCTGAAGTGATGGGTGTGCCGCAACTGCCGCTGGCCCTGCATTACCCGCGGGACCAGCGCCTGGAGACCTTCATCGGCGCGCCGGATGGCGCGCTGGCGCAGCTGCGCGCGATCGCGGTTGGCGCCAGCCACGACTGGGTCTACCTGGAAGGTGCGGCGGGCACCGGCAAGACCCACCAGGCGCTGGCGATGTGCTCCAGCGCCGAGCAGGCCGGGCGCCTGCCGACGTACGTGCCACTGGCCAGCGCCGCCGGCCGCGTTCGTGCAGCGCTGGATGGGCTGGACGCACGCGAACTGGTGGCGCTGGACGGGCTGGACGAGGTTGCCGGCAATCGCGAGGACGAGATCGCGCTGTTTGATTTCCACAACCGCGCGCGCGCTGCAGGTGTAACCGTGCTGTACACGGCGCAGAAGGCGCCGGGCGAGCTGGGCCTGGTGCTGCCGGACCTGCGTTCGCGCCTGGGCCAGTGCGTGCGCGTGCTGCTGCAGCCGCTGGATGAGGAAGGTCGTGCTGCGGTGCTGCGCGAGCGTGCACTGCGACGCGGCCTGGCCATCGACGAAGCGGCCATCGAATGGCTGCTGTCGCACACCGGCCGTGAGCTGGGTGGATTGATCACCCTGCTGGACTGGCTGGACCGCGAATCGCTGGCGGCGAAGCGGCGGATCACCGTGCCGTTCCTGCGCCAGGTGCTGGAAGAAGGCCGGCCTCGTTACTGAGGGTGGGGTTTGTTGGCAGGGCTGCGCCCTGCACCCGCCGAAGCCGAAGCAACGTCAACGTCAACGTCAACGTCAACGTCAACGTCAAAGGCTGGCTTCCTGAGGGGAGGCGGGGTGGCTCAGGTTGCGGGGGACGGCGCAAGTACGTCCCTGTAGCCTCGATCGCGCCATCCATGGCGCTCACGCCCCCGCAACCTGAGCCACCCCGCCTTCGACAGATTCCCGCGATCTGCCGGGACTGCGTACTGCACTGCTGTTGGTGGGTGTCGACCTTGGTCGACACCAGAGCAAGCGCAGCGAAGCGACCCGCTCTTGCTTTTCTTTCTTTCTTCCGTGGCTGGACGCGCATGGAAACTGTCAGAGGCCGGTCGGGGTGGGCTGCGCAGGGGCGTGAGCCGCATGGATGCGGCGACCGAGCTTACAGGGGTGAGGGCGCTTTGCTTGCGAAGCACTGCTTCGCAAGCGCCCGAACGCACAGCCGCCAGCGGCTGGGCCGGGCCCCGGAGGGGGACTTGCAGCGTCCCCTGCGCAGCCCACCCCGACCGGCCAAGCACGGCTTCTGCTTTCAATGAGTCCAGCCACGAGGGGCTCAGCCGTTCGCCGCCAGCTCCACATCCAGCGCGCGCAGGCGATCCACGGTCCCGACATCGGTCCAACGCCCCCGATGGTGCTGCCCCGTCATCAACCCCTGCGCCATGAAATGCTTCTGCAGCGGCACCACCGAGAACCTCGGCGGCAGCCGCTCGCTGCCCGGCGCATCGCCGATCACCGCGCGCCAGTCGGCCACGATCGAGGGGCGGTACACGCCGATGCCGGCATAGGTCAGGCATGGCCCTGCGCGGTCGTGGTGCAGCAGGCCCTGTGCATCCAGCCGATAGTCACCGTTCGGGTGCTGAACCGGATTGTCGACCAGCACCAGGTGTGCCTGGCCCTGCGGCTCGCGCGGCAGCGTGGCGAAATTGAAATCGGTCCAGATATCGCCGTTCACCACCAGGAACGGGGCATCGCCCAGCACCGGCAGTGCATTGAGGATGCCGCCGCCGGTTTCCAGTGGGGTCTGCCCTTCGTAAAGGAAATGCAGGCGCAGGCCCCACTGGCTGCCATCACCCAGCGTCGCCGGGAACTGCTCGGCCAGCCACGCGGTGTTGACCACTACCTCGCGTACGCCGAGCGCCGCCAGGCGCTCCAGGTGCCAGACGATCAGTGGCTTGCCGGCCACTTCCAACAGCGGCTTGGGTGTGTGCAGGGTCAGCGGGCGCATGCGCTCGCCGAGCCCGGCGGCAAAGACCAGCGCCTTCATCGGGCCACGCGCATCGGTGCGCCCAGGTCTGCCAGCGCCGGCTTGATGCGGTTTTCCAGCAGCTGCTGCAGGGGGGCCAGCTCGCGATAGCGTGGCAGCACTTCATCCAGATAGCCGATGAAGCGCGGTGCGTCGTCCAGGTAATGGCCCTTGTTGTCGCGGTAGCGCAAGCGGCAGAACAGGCCGAGGATCTTCACGTGGCGCTGGATGCCCATCCAGTCGGCATCGCGCAGGAAGGTGGCGCGGTCGGGCACCGGCAGGCCGGCGTCGCGCGCGCGTTCGTGGTACTGCGCCAGCCACTCGTCAACGCGCTGCAGCGGCCAGCTCAGGAAGGCGTCCTTGAACAGGCTCACCGCGTCGTAGGCGATCGGGCCACGCACCAGGTCCTGGAAATCCAGCACCGCGGGGCCGTCGTCGACCGGCATCAGGTTGCGCGGCATGTAATCGCGGTGGGTCATCAGCTGGGCCTGGCCCAGCGCGTTGTCCATCAACCGGCGATGCACCAGCTGCAGCCCCTCGAGCTCACCGCAGTCCAGTTCCAGGTTCAGGTGACGCTGCAGGAACCATTCGTCGAACAGGCCGGCATCGCGCTGCAGCAGCGCTTCGCCGAACTGGCCGAAGTCGGCCGGCACCGGAATCGCCTGCAGGCGCAGCAGCTGTTCGATCGCGCGGCCGAACCATTCATCGGCGTTGCGCTCGTCGAGGATCCTGGCCAGGGTCGGGCCGCCGAGATCTTCCAGCAGCAGGAAGCCGGCCTCCAGGTCCTGCGCCAGCAATGCAGGCACGCGCAGGCCGTGGTCGTGCAGCAGGCCGCGCATGCGCAGCCACGGCCGCGGATCTTCCAGCCCCGGTGGGGCGTCCATCACGATGTGGCTGCCACGGGTGCTGGTGGTGCGCCAGTAGCTGCGCATGCCGGCATCGACCGAAGCGCGCTCGACCACCGCGCTGGCATCGTCGAGCTGGGTACGGGCCCACTGCAGGCGCCGCGCGCTGCGCTGGGGATCGGAGGCGGGTTCGGTCATGCGGGCATATCCGGGGGCGCTGGGCGCGCCAACGTCGGGAACAGGAGGGGAAGGAGGGACGGGGTCAGCGGCGGCCGCTGAACAGGCGCAGGACGGCCAGCACGGCCACCGCGCCCACTACCGCACCGAGGAAACCGGCCGGTTCGCCGGGGGCGTACCAGCCCATGTACTGGCCGAACCAACCGGCCAGCAGTGCACCGAGGATGCCCAGCACGATGGTCAGCAGGCAGCCCATGCGGTTGTTGCCGGGCATGAAGAAACGCCCGAGCAGGCCGACCAAGAAGCCGACCAGCAGGATGTACAACCAGCTGCTGCTGCCGAACAGACCATTCATGCGCGCGGATTCCGCTTGAGTGTGGACGCAGCCTAGCAAGGCCAGGCTGCGTCCGTCACCGGTGCCGGATCAGCAGCAGCCGTGGTCGCCGTGGCGGGTGCCGCTGTCGGCAGCCACCGGCGAACCGCTGGTCTCGCCACGCAGGCTGGCGGCGTAGTGCTCGCTGATCACCTTGGACACGCAGGCGGTGACCTTCTTGCCCATCGGGATGTGCAGGAACTCATTCGGGCCGTGCGCATTGGAGTGCGGGCCGAGCACGCCGGTGATCATGAACTGCGCACCCGGGAACTTCTCACCGAGCATGCCCATGAACGGGATCGAGCCGCCTTCGCCCATGTACATCGCCGGCTTGCCGAAGAAGGCCTGGCTGGCATCGTCGATGGCCTGGGTCAGCCACGGCGCCATGGCCGGGGCGTTCCAGCCGGTGGAGGCTTTTTCCAGGTCCAGGGTGACCTGCGCGCCGTTCGGCGGGTCGCGAAGCAGCGCTTCCTTCAGCAGCTCGCCGCAGGTCTTGCCATCGGCGGTCGGCGGCAGGCGCAGCGACAGCTTCACCGAGGTCTGCGGGCGCAGCACGTTGCCGGCCGATTCCAGCGGCGGCATGCCGCCCACGCCGGTGACCGACAGCGCCGGGCGCCAGGTGCGGTTGAGCACCAGCTCGGTCAGGTCCTCGTTCATCGGACGCAGGCCGTCGACCATGGGGAACTTCTCGAAGATCTCGGTATCCACCACTTCGGCCGCGCGCCTGGCCTGTTCAAGGCGTTCGGCCGGGATTTCCACGTTCATGCCGTCGATCAGGATACGGCCGGTGTCCTGGTCCTCGATGCGCGACAGCAGCTGGCGCAGCAGGCGGAAGCTGGACGGCACCACGCCGGAGGCATCGCCGGAGTGCACGCCTTCGTTGAGCACCTTCACAGTGAAGTTGCCGCCGGTCAGGCCGCGCAGCGAGGTGGTGCACCACAGCTGGTCGTAGTTGGCGCAGCCCGAATCCAGGCAGACCACCAGCGAGGGCTTGCCGATGCGCTCGGCCAGGTGGTCGACGTAGGCCGGCAGGTCGTAGCTGCCGGACTCTTCGCAGGCCTCGATCAGCACCACGCAGCGGGCGTGCGGCAGGCCCTGGGCCTGCAGCGCCAGCACGGCGGCCAGCGAGCCGAAGATGGCGTAGCCGTCGTCCGCACCGCCGCGGCCGTACAGCTTGTCGCCGCGAAGGACCGGCGTCCACGGGCCGAGATCGTCATCCCAGCCAGTCATTTCCGGCTGCTTGTCCAGATGGCCGTAGAGCAGGATGGTGTCGTCGCCGGTTTCGGCGCCGGTCGCGGGAATTTCCAGGAAGATCAGCGGCGTACGGCCTTCCAGGCGCACCACTTCAACCTTCAGGCCGGGCAGCTGCTGGGCCCTGGCCCAGTTCTCCATCAGGGTGACCGCCTGTTCCATATAGCCGTTCTGCACCCAATTGGCGTCGAACATCGGCGACTTGTTGGGAATGCGGATGTAGTCGACCAACTGCGGGACGATTTCGCTGTCCCACTTGTCATTGACGAATTGGCCGAGCTTGGCGCTGTCCATCTGAAACTCCGGTTGCATGGGCTGATCCGGCCATTCTACGCCTGTGCCACGGGTAGGGTTTTTCCTACATCACGTCGGGTATTTGGCTGGCTTACGGAAATCCGGGAAACCGATAGGCTGTGCACATGTGGTGACGGACACTGTTCCTGCCGACGGGATTGCCGGTCGGGGCGGCCAGAATCACAGGGAGATACACGTGGTGCCTTGGAGTGTCGTGTTGAGGGCACTGGTGCTGGTAGTGGGGATCGCTGGGGCGCATGCCGCCGAACCGATCGACATCAACCGCGCCGATGCCCAGGCGCTGCAGCAGGGATTGACGATGGTCGGGGCCGCCAAGGCCGAGGCGATCGTCGAGCACCGGCGCAGACACGGCCCGTTTCATCGCGTCGAGGACCTGGCGCAGGTGAAGGGGATAGGGAAAGCGATCGTCGAACGGAATCGACAGCGGATCACCGTAGGCAACAGGTTGTTGCCGGCGGATCCGGTACCCGGATCGGTACCGGTGCGGACCGTACCCAGGCGCTGACAGCAGGAATCGTCGGAACCGGCAGGAGGCTGGTTCACCGGTCGCGGACAGGAAGGCCGTGACCACCGACCGCCGCAGGACGCGGCACCAATCACCAGGATGGTGGCATCACAGACCTGTGGAAGGGGCTGAGATACAAACAGGACAGACGCGGCCGCGTGCAGGATGCAACGCTACCCCCACAGCGCAGGATGCGAGGGGGCGGCAGCAGGCCGACAAGGACGTAACGATTGCCCGGTACGACACATGGCTGTGTCGCCGGGCAGTTTCATTTCCGGCGCCTGGTTTTGCCGCGGCCACCACGGGCCGATGGTGTACGGTGGCCGCTCTGCATGGAAAGGACCCGCGCTGGATGCTTCCGCACCGCCCCACGACCCTGATGCTCGCCCTTGCACTGGCCCTGCCGCTGCTGGCCCATGCCGCTGCGACGACACCGGCTGCCAAGCCCGCAGCCGCCACCGCCGGCACCGCCGAGGTACGCGGGCCGACCGACCTGAAGCCGGGCGAATACCTGTGGCATCCGGAAATCTCGCCGACCGGCCCGATCGTGCTGGTGGTCAGCCTCGATGAGCAGCGTGCCTACGTCTACCGCAACGGTATTGCCATCGGCCTGACCACGATCAGCTCGGGCAAGGCCGGGCACGAGACACCGACCGGCGTGTTCACCATCCTGCAGAAGGACAAGGACCACAGGTCCAACCTCTACAACAGCGCGCCGATGCCTTACATGCAGCGGCTGACCTGGGATGGCATCGCCCTGCATGGCGGCAGCCTGCCCGGGCATCCGGCCTCGCACGGCTGCGTGCGCCTGCCGCAGGCCTTCGCGCAGAAGCTGTTCAGCGAAACCCAGCGTGGCGATACCGTCGTGGTGGCCGATGCCAAGAGCTCGCCGATGACCCTGGCCTATCCGTCAGTGCTGGCGCCGGTCAATGCACGCGGCCAGGCCCTGCCGGAGACGGAGGGTGGGGCGTCGGCACAGGCCTGGTGGAACGACAGCGCGGCGCCGGCCGGGCAGGTCGGCATCCTGGTCAGCCTGCACGACCAGCGCCTGTACGTGCTGCGCGATGGCGTGATGATCGGCGAGTCGCCGCTGAAGGCCGACGCGCTGCCGGCCTTCCAGGGCACCACCCTGTTCGTGATGGGGCAGGGTTACAGCGATACGCCCAGCCCGCTGGACGCGAACCAGCGCCTGCACCAGTGGACGGCCTACCCGTTGCTGGGCCAGGACCGCGCCCAGGCCACGCCGGACCTGCTGGCCACGCCCTCGCTGCCGATGGCGCTGCCGGCCGAGTTCGCCCGCCAGCTGTACCGGGTGCTGGTGCCAGGCACGACCCTGCTGGTGACCTCGCTGCCGGCGGTCCGTCCAAGCCTGGCTGAATCCGGAATGCAGCCGGTCTTGGAATCCGAGCCGCCAGGGTCCACCCTCAAGGGCAACTGAGTTCCCTCGTTGTGCCCATGACTGCATCCCGCCTGTGCCGGCTGGCCGCGTTCGGCCTGCTGGCGACCTCGGCCAGCGCCCCGGCGCTGGCACAGACGCCCGCCCTCGCCACCAGTGCCGAAGATCTGGCTGCCTTGCTGTCGCGCAGTGCGCCCAAGGCCGACCGCCACGTGTTGCAGCTGGCGGCGCACGCCATGCGCTGTGCGTTGCAGCGGCCGGAGCTTGGCATCAACGGTGACCGACTGAGCGTTATCGATTACTCGCGACCGTCCACCGAGCCGCGCCTGTGGGTGTTCGACCTGGCCCACCAGCGCCTGCTGTTCGAGGAATGGGTGGCGCATGGCCGCAACAGCGGCGAGAACCGCACCGAGCACTTCTCCAACCGCGATGGCAGTTTCATGTCCAGCCTCGGCGCGTTCACCGCGCAGGAGACCTACATGGGCGGCAACGGGTATTCGCTGCGCCTGGCCGGGCTGGAACCGGGCTTCAATGACCGCGCGCGCGAACGCGCGATCGTCATCCACGGCGCGCCATATGTGAACCCGGCCACCGCGCAGCTGCAGGGGCGGCTGGGCCGCAGCCTGGGCTGTCCGGCGGTGCGCCTGTCGGTGGCCAAGCCACTGATCGATGCGTTGCGTGGCGGCACGATGGTGTTCGCCTATTACCCCGACCAGGACTGGTTGAAACACTCGCAGCTGCTGGCCGGCGGGTGCGGCGGCCAGGGCACGCTGGCCACGCGGTGATGCACGATGGCGCGCGGCGTGATGCAATGCGCCGATGAACATCGACTCCCTGCTGCACACTCCGAGCCAGGTCATTTCCAGCCTGGACTATCGCCGCGAACGCTGGCGGAATGGACTTGGCTGGACCCGCGAGATCCTGCGCCTGCCTGCGCAGGGGAATGACTGGGCGCTGCGCCTGTCGGTGGCCGAGATCGAGCTGGACGCGGCGTTCTCCGCGTTTCCCGGTGTGGAGCGTGAGCTGGTGCTGCTGCAGGGCAATGGCGTGCGCCTGCGCTTCGAGGATGGCCGCGTGGCCGAAGTCCTGCCGCCGCATGGGCGCGTGCGCTTTGCGGGCGAGGAAACGCTGCACGGCGAACTGGTCGACGGCACCACCCACGACTTCAACCTGATGTGGAAGCGCGACCTGCTGCAGGCCGAACTACTGCATCGGCCGCTGGTGGGCTCGATGTTCTTTTTCTGCGAACCAGGCGTGGCCTGGGCGCTTTACCTGTTGGCCGGTCATGCCGAATTTGGGGCTGACAGTGGTCTGCCGCCGATGCACGCTGGCGATACCGCGTGGTTGGCGGCCGGTGAACGGCAAAGGCATGCGTTGCAGGGCGGGGGCGAGTTGCTGGCGATCCGGGTCAGTGCGGCGGCGGGATGATTCCTCGGCGCCGGTGGGCGCTATCCACGCCATGCGTGGACGCGGTGAGCTCAATACACATCGCGCCGGTAACGACCGGCCAGCAGTAGCGCTTCCTTGTCCGCAGTCCCCAGCACCTGCTCGATCACCGCATCCACCGCCGGGGCCATGCCCTGCAGGCTGCCGCAGACCAGGATCGTCGCGCCTTCGTCCACCCACTGCCGCAGTGTTGCTGCTTCGGCCAGCAGGCGGTCCTGCACATAGCGATGCACGCCGCCATCGCGGCTGAACACTGCATCCAGCCGCGCCAGCGTGCCGTCTTCCAGCATCGCCTGCAGTTCTTCACCGAAGTGGAAGTCATGCGCGGCAGTGCGCTCACCGAACAGCAGCCAGGTACGGCGCGCGCCATTGCGTACGCGTTCGTGCAGGTGCGCGCGCAGGCCGGCGATGCCGGTGCCGTTGCCGATCAGCAGCAGCGGCACCTCGGCGGCGACGCCGTGGAAATTGTCGTTGCGGCGCAGGCGCAGCTGCACCGGCTCGCCGATGACCGCGTGGTCGCACAGCCAGCCGCTGCCGATGCCAGGCGTGCCGTCCGCGCGCAGCTGGCGACGCAGCAGCAGCTCCATCGCGCCGTCGGCCATCACCGAGGCGATGGAGTACTCGCGATGCGGCAGCGGCTGCAGGGTCGCCAGCAATGCGGGCAGATCACCCGGGGGAACCAATGAAGGCAGGTGCGAGCGCGCGACGCGTGCCAGCAACGTCTGCCCGTCATCCAGCACCCTGTCCGCATCGAAGCGCTGTGCGTCCAGCCAGGCACGCACGGTGTGCGACGCATGCTGCGGGCCGATCTCGGCGATGTCGCCGGCCTGCCACTGCACATCTGCGCCGGCCGGTGGCCGCAGGCGCAACCAATACACTGGACCGCCGGGGCTGCCCGGGTTCAGATGTTCGCGCTGCAGCAGCGTCCACGGCTGGTATTCGGCCGGGCTCCAGTCGGGCAGTTCACTGGCGCCGCCGCCGAGTTGTCCCAGCAGCTGTTGCCAATGACGAAGCGCTGCCGGATCAGCATTGTCGACTTCGATCGCGTCGAACAGCGGATGCGCACCGTGCTGGCGCAGCCATTGATCGAGCTGGTGGCCGAATCCGCAGAAGTGGCCATAGCTGCGGTCGCCCAGTGCGAGCACGCCGTACTGCAGGTGCTGCAGCGACGGCGGCGTAGCCATCACCCGGCGCAGGAACGGCAGCGCGTGGTCAGGCGGATCGCCTTCGCCGGTGGTGCTGGCGATGAACAATGCACGCTGGCTGCTGGCCAGCAAGGCGGCGTCGACCTCATGCAGACCGCGCACGCGCACCGGCACGTCGGCACCACGCAATGCCTCGGCACTGCGTTCGGCCAGGTCGCGGGCAAAACCGGTCTGGCTGGACCAGACCAGCAGGATCGGTGCGGCGTCAGCGGAGGCGGCATCGTCGCGCGGGCGCCCACGCCACCACAGTGCGGCGCAGGCCAGCGCATACAACGCCGTAGCGAGCACCGCGATCTGCGACTGCCGCGCTGGCGGCGCGCCGTGCCACCACGCTTCGCCGAGATGCAGGCGCAGCAACGCCCAACCGATCAGCGCCAGCAGAAGCAGGACCAGGCCGTTGCCGAGCCAGGCGCGTGACGGCCGGGTGCTCATGCATCCTGCTCGTCGAGCAGGCGCTGGAAGGCGCTGCTGAGGAACTCCCGCGCGCCGTCCGCTGCACGCTGCAGGTAGCGTGCAGCCAGGCCTTCGCGCTCGGCCAGTGCCATGCCGTGTTCGCGACCAAGGACGGTCAGTGCGGTGGCCCAGGCATCAGCATGCATCGCGTCGTCTGCCACCACGGTGACCGCTGCGGCGACCTGGCGCACCGGCGTGCCGCTGCGCGGGTCGAGGCTGTGGCTGTAGACCTCGCCATCGGCCTGGTACTGATGCCAGCGATCGCCGGAGGTGGCGACCGCCTTGCCATCCAACGCCAGCACCCGCAGTGGTGTTTCGCTGTGCGCGTCTTCTTCGGGTGCGGATTCCACCAGCACGCGCCAGGGATGGCCATCCGGTTTGCGGCCGTAGCCGGCCAGCTCGCCGCCGACTTCGATCAGCGCTGCCGCAATGCCTTGCCCATGCAGCCAGGCAGCCACGTGATCGACGCCGAAGCCCTTGGCGATCGCAGAGAGATCCAGTTCCAGTCCACCCGGTTGCAGCAGCGCATCGCCCTGCCACTGCAGGCGCCGCCAACCGCAACGCTCACGCGTGGCCTGCAGGGTAGCGTCGTCGGGCGGGCGGCGTTCGCCGGCGTGTGCACCGAAGCCCCACAGCGCAACCAGCGGACCGATGGTGGGGTCAAAGGCGCCGTCACTGGCGGCAGCGATGGCCTGTGCGCAGGCCAGAACGTGGCGGGTCTCGGCGGGCAGTACACACCATTGGCCAGTGTTGGTGCGGTTGTAGCGGCTCAGGTTCGAGCCGGGCTCCCATGTGCTCATCTGCGCCACCACCGCATCCAGCCGCGCCTGGATGCCGGCATGCAGTGGGTGCAGGTCGCGCTGGCGCTGCGCGACCAGCGACACGCTCCAGGTGGTGCCCATGGTGGTGCCGCCGAGGCGGGCGATGTCGAGCTGGGGATCAGTCATGGTGATGCGTCGTGGCGGCGATGCCGGGGTGTGCCCGGCATCGTGGTCCACATCACTGCGGCAGCACTTCCAGCGTGGCGACGTAGCTCAGGCGGCGCTTGGCGGCCTGCTTCACCGAGGTCTTGTTGTCTTCGGTGCCGGTTTCCAGCCAGTACATGCCGGCTTCCGGCCAGGTCACCTTGATCTCGCCCTTGGCGTCGCTGGTGAGCTTCAGTTCGTCCTGTGCGTTGCGGTAGCGGGTGGCGCCCCGCACGATCTCGAACTCCAGGCCAGCGGTCGGCTTGCCATCGACCAGCACGCGGAAGGTGGCTTCCTCGCCGGCGAACAGGTCGTTCGGGTGACCAACAGCGACCAGCTCGATACCCCGGTTGGTCGGCTTCAGCGCGGTGTCGTTCGGTGCACCGTTGGTGACGAAGGTCTCCACGCGGCCGACCGACTGGCTCAGTTCCAGCTTCTTCGCGTCCTTGGGCAGTTCGCCAAGGGTCGCCACGCTGCCGCGCCAGCGCTTGCGCTCGCCATTCTGCTCATAGGTGGCGAACAGGCCGTCATTGACCGACGCGATGCGGTAGGTGCCTGGCTGCTTCAATTCGATGTCGAACACACTGCGGTACTTGCCGGTCGAGGCATTCTGCGGCTGCAGGGTGCTGCCGTCCGGCGCGGTGATCACCAGCGATTCCAGTCGCAGCGGCACGTGGTTGAAGTAGAACAGGTCGTTGGAGACCGCACCGTCGACGGTGACCCACGGTGCGTTGCCGGCGAGCACGGTCTGCGAGGGCAGCAGCCAGGCCTTGTGGGCCAGGGCGGAGAAGGGAAGGGCAGCGGCCAGGGCGGCGGCGAGGACGAGCGTGCGCTTCATGCGGAGGACTCCAGTGGATGCGGGGTGATGCGGCAAGGAGAAGGGGATTACGACTTAATCCCCTCCGTCCCCTTTTCAGGGTTTGACGGACAGGGTGACCTGGCCCAGTTCGGTGGCGCCCTGCGCCTTGCCGCTCTGCGCGGCGGTGGCCGGCCAGGTGAAGGGGATCTTCAGCAGTTCGCGGCCGCCGACTTCGCGCACCGCCTCCACCACCAGGGTGTAGTTGCCGGGGGCCAGCTGCTTCAGTGCCGGTTGCCTGTCGTTGAACGACAGCGCGTGCTTGCCGGCCGGGCGGGTCGGGCCGGTCACGCCGTCCACCGGCACCTGCAGGGTGCGGCCGCTCTTGCGCCACCACTGGCGCAGGTCGGGCAGCCACTTGGTGCCGTGGCCTTCGCTGTTGCTGGTCTGCTGGTACCAGACCGACAGGTTGGCCGCGACCTTCTGGTCGGCGCCTTCCAGCCACACCGCCACATACGGGCGGTGGTATTCGGCCACGTTGAGCTTGGGCACTTCGACGTTGATGTCGAGGGTGGTGGCATAGGCCGGCGAGGTGGCCAGCAGGCCGCTGAGGGCGATGGTCAGGGTGACGCGCATGGGGCGGCTCCGGAGGAACGGATGGAATTCACGGTGGAAGTCAGTGGATCAGCAGCAGGGCGATCAACAGCGGGATCATCAGGCCGAGGCCGACCAGCGGCCAGGTCATGCGCCGTTGCCGCGCATGCAGGTGCAGCAGGAACAGGCCGGTGATGCAGAACACCAGGCAGGCCACGGCGAACAGGTCCAGGAACCAGCCCCATGTGGGGCCTGCGTTGCGGCCCTTGTGCAGGTCGTTGAGGTAGGAGACCACGCCGCGCGAGGTCGATTCGTACTCCACCGCGCCGGTTTCGCGGTCGATGCTCAGCCAGGCGTCGCCACCGGGGCGCGGCAGCGACAGGTAGATCTCCTTGGCCGACCATTCGGCCGGGCGGCCGCCGATGGCGATGCCCAGCTGCGTGTCCAGCCATTGCCGGGCCGGGCGCGGGATCGGCGCGTTGCCGACTTCGCGCGTGCCGAGCTGTCCAAGCAGATCGGCCGGCAGTTCCAGATGCTGGTTCTGCACCTGGGGTTTGGCCTCGATCTTCGCGGCATGGTTGAGAGTCAGGCCGGTCACCGCGAACAGCAGCATGCCGATCAGGCAAACCGCGGAGCTGATCCAGTGCCACTGGTGCAGCGTCCGCAGCCAGAAGCCACGGTTCTGTTGCTGCTGCACGGTGGAAAGGGCGGGACGGCTCACGGCACGGTTCGAGGCGGACGGGGACTGCCCATTACATCATTGATGAGAATAGCTCGCAATTGCGTATCGTTCTGTATCCCGGAGCAGGCATTCCGGGGTGCCGGCCAGCGGCCGGCACTACCGATCGGTAGATCCACGCCATGCGTGGAGCAGGAGCAGGGCCCGGCGATCAGAACTTCGCGTTCAGCGAAATCCAGTAGCTGCGCCGCTGGTCCTTGGTCGCATAGTCGTCCACGCAGTTGAATTCGCTCTGGCTGATCAACAGGCACGACTGCGAGACGAAATCCTTGTCGAACAGGTTGTTGACCCGTGCGTTCACCGTCAGCCAGGGCGTGGCCTTCCAGCTGCCACCCAGATGGAAGATCGTGTAGTCCTCGTAGTAGCGGGTGTGGCTGGCGCCGTTGGCGTCCAGCAGCGTGTCGCGGTAGCGGTCGTAGCGGCCCTCGCCGATCAGCGACAGGCTGACCGCTTCGTTGACCTGCCAGTTGAGGCTGGCGTTGGCCATGTGTTTTGCCGGCATGGTGCCGCTGATCGGCAGCCCCTTCTGTGCGCCACGGGTCTGCTCGCTCCTGGTCCAGGTGTAGTTGCCGCGCAGCTGCAGGGTGTCGAGCAGGTCGACGTGGGCGGCCAGTTCGGCACCCCGCGTTTCAGCCTTGTCGATGTTCACGCTCTGGGTGAAGGTGCTGTAGCCCAGTGCGGCCCAGCCCGGGCCGATGTCCACGCAGTAGCCGCTGCCGGCGCGCGCCACTTCGCAGTTGGGGAAGGTGCCGCCGCTGGCGATCTTGTCTTCGAACGTGTTGAAGAAGCCGGTGACGTTGAAGCCCCAGCGCTGGCCCTCGTAGTAGGCGGCCAGCTCGTAGTTGGTGCTGGTTTCAGGCTTCAGGTTCGGCGAACCGACCAATGGCAGCACGCCCTGGCCACCGAAGCCGGTGATGCCCGGGAACAGCTGGTCCGGTCGCGGGGTCTTGTAGCCGGTGCTGACGCCGCCCTTGAAGGTCCACGCATCGCTGGCGTTCCACACCAGGTAGCCACGCGGGCTGACGTGGCTGCCGAACACGTTGTGGTCGTCGTAGCGCAGGCCGAAGGTGGCAGTGAGGGTGTCGGTCAGCGCCCAGTTGTCCTCGGCAAACAGCGCCCACATGCGGTGTTTCTGCTTGACGTTGCTGCGGTAGCCGGCGCCATCCATGCCAAACACACCGTCGACCATGTCAGTGTTGTTGTACTGGCCACCCACCGTCAGCGTGTGCGCGCCGAAGTCCAGGTCGAGCATCGTGTCGAGCACGTAGCCTTCCAGTTCCATGCTGCGCAGCGGGCGCGGCAGGAACGCCTGCAGGCGCGCCGTCTCACTCGGGTTGAGGGCGGCCAGGGCGTTGCCTCGGCCGGCCGCACAGTGGTTGGCGGCGCCGGTGCGGCGGCAGACGTCATTCCACAGCGTCTGCAGGTTGGCACGCTCGTCCAGGGTCAGCGGCAGCGAACGACCCAGGTTGTTGCTCTTGCTGTGGGTCAGTGAGGTCTGCCAGGTGCCGAAGCTGTAGCGGCCCTGATGGGTCAGCGACAGCTGATCGCGCTCGTAGCGCTGGTAGGCGGTGTAGCCCACGCGCGGCTGCACCACGCGACGGGTGACGGTGCCGCTGCCGTTCGGGTTGGGAATGATCGCATTGCCGACGCGCCACAGGCTGGCCAGACTGTCGAGGGTGCCGGTCTGGCCTTCGCTGTTGTCGTATTTCTGCCGCGACACGTCGTAGTCCAGCCACAGTTCGTGATCGTCGTTGATGCGGAAGTCCAGGCGCACACCGGTGTTCCAGTTGGTGTTGGCGACCGACTTGCCGCCACCGCCGAAGCCGATGCTGCGCTCCCACGGCGTACCGTCGGGAAGGGTCAGTGCATCCCATTCCGGGTTCGATGCCTTGGCATCGTAGTAGCTGCCGCGTACCGCCAGGCTGAGGCGGTCCTTCAGCAGTGGGCCGCTCAGGTAGAGGTCGGTGGTGCGCGCATCGCCGAACTGGTCGTCCTGCTGCACGGTGAAGCCTTGGGTCACCGAGCCGTGCCAGCTGTCCTGGTTGCGGCGGGTGATGATGTTGATGACGCCGCCCATCGCGTCCGAGCCGTACAGCGTGGACATCGGCCCGCGCACGACTTCGATGCGTTCGATCGCCTCCAGTGGCGGCAGGTAGGCGAACTGGCCGCCACCGAAGTTGTTCGGGTAGATCTGGCCGACATTGCTCTGGCGACGGCCGTCGATCAGCACCAGGGTGTACTCGGACGGCAGACCGCGCATCGACACGGTGGCACGGCCGTTCTTGTCGGTCGCTTCCAGGCCCACGTCGATGCCTTCGACGTCGCGCAGCGCATCGACCAGGCTGGTATACGGGCGCTTGCTCAGTTCCTCGCGGCTGACCACGCTGATGCTGGCCGGGGCATCGATCACCTTCTGTTCGAAGCCGGAGGCGGTGACCACCACCTTGTCCAGCGCCTGCGGGGCGCCGACGGCGTCACCGTGGGCGAAGGCGGGGCTGGCGAAAGCCGCGAGCACGGCGCTGGTCAGCAGGGTACGGGACAGGGACGAACGGACACGATGGCGCTGGGCCATGGCAATTACCTCGAAGAATGCAGGGTGGCGCGATGCCGTGCGCGAAGCGCGCGGCGGGCACGGAAGGCCCGGTCAGGGGCGGCAGGGATGAAGCAGGCAGCGACGTGCAGGCGCGACCGCGCAGGCGGTCACGCCAGGCCGTGGATCAGGCCAGCGGGGGCGCCTGGCCGCGCTGCTGGCGGCGCCCGGGCGCATCGGCCCAGGGCGTGTCCGGAGCGGCCAGCGGCCAGTCCGGGCGCACGCCGGGCATGGCCGGCGTGGCGGGTACGAGTTCGAGTTCAGTGCGCAGCCAGTGGCTGGCCAGCAGCAACGGCGGGTGTGCCTGCTCGGCCGCTTTCACCGGAGTGGATGCACCGCGGCGCAGCTTGGCCGGCGCCTCTTCCTGCAGGGGGCTTTCGCCACCGCGCTCTTCCAGCGGCATCTGCATGGCCATTCCAGCCTGGGCCTGTGGCAGCAGTGGCAGGGTGCCCAGCAGCAACGCCAGCATCGCCACCCATGCCAGCAGGCTGGCCAGCGCCGGACGCTGGCCGCGCATGGCGGTGCCCATCTTGCGATGGATGAGCGGGCGAGGGCGAAGCGGACGCAGCAAGCAGGGGTCCCCAGGGGTCTGCCGGCAGCGGCCGGCATCAACGGGGCGTGATTGTAATGAGAGCCGTTAGCTGTTGCAAATGAGAATGATTGCCAAAATTTCGCGGACCGGCCCGGCAAGGCTCAGACTTCGCTCCAGCGCCGCAAAAGGTTGTGGTACACGCCGGTCAGCTGCAGGATCGCCTCGGCGTCGCCGCCGGTCTGCCGCAGGCGCTCGATCGAGCCATCCATTTCCCACAACAGGCGGCGCTGCACGTCGTCGCGGATCATGCTCTGCACCCAGAAGAACGAAGCCACGCGTGCGCCGCGGGTGACGGGGCGCACTTGATGCAGGCTGCTGGACGGGTAGACGATCAGGTCGCCAGCCGGCAGCTTCACTTCGTGCTCGCCGTAGGTGTCGCTGATGATCAGCTCGCCGCCTTCGTACTCCTCGGGCGCGGACAGGAACAGGGTGCAGGAGATGTCCGAACGCAGCTGTTCGCCGTTGGCCAGGTTCATCACCGCGCCATCGACATGGAAGCCGTAGGTGCCGCCGCCGCTGTAACGGTTGAAGCGCGGTGGCAGGTACTTCAGTGGCAGCGCGGCGCTGAAGAACAGCGGATGCCGGGCCAGCGCGACGAGGATGATCTCGCCCAGCTCGCGGCGCAGCGGCGACGCCTCGGGCAGCTGCTGGTTGTGCTTGGCCTGCGCGCCCAGATGGCCGACGGTTTCGCGGCCATCGGTCCAGTCGGCGGCATCCAGTCGGCGGCGGAAGTCGGCCACCTGGTCGGCGCTGAGAATATCGGGGATGTGCAGCAGCATGCGGAACTCCTCAGAGCGACGGCGGTGCGACCAGGGCGCGCACCTGTGGATGCGGCGATGCGGCCAGCTCCGGCACGATGTGCGCCATGAACGCCGGGCTGCCGTGCGCCAGTGCAAGCTGCAGCCAGTGCACGGCCTGCTCGACCTGGCCGGCCTGCAGCAGGATCGAGGCGTAGTTGGCCTGGCCGCGGAAATCACCGGCCTCGGCCGCGCGCTGGTACCAGGCCAGCGCTGCCTGCGGATCGGCTGCGGTGTCCAGCCCGTCCTCGAGGTGGCGGGCCAGCAGGTTCATCGATTTGGCATGGCCCAGATGCGCGGCGCGGGTGTACAGGGCCAGTGCCTGCGCGCGGTCCTGGGGCACGCCGCGGCCGGTGGCCAGCAGGTTGGCCAGGTTGTACAGGCCCCAGTCCAGGCCGGTGTCGGCCGCGCGCCGGTACCACACCGCGGCCAGCGTGGGATCGGGCGTGGTGCCCTGGCCCAGCTCATGGCAGCGGCCGAGCATGTTCATCGCCATCGGCGCGCCGTTGTTGGCGGCGGTTTCGTACCAGAGCAGCGCAGCCGAGGCGTCCTGCGCGGTGCCTTTACCTTCCATGTGCATCTGCGCGAGCAGCAGCTGCGCCTCGACCTGCCCGGCCTGTGCGGCGTCGCGCACGCGTGCGAACGCAGCCTGTGGATCGTGCTGCAGCAGCTCGGCCAGGGCGTCGCTGTCGATGGGGGTACGGGTTGCCATGGGGTGAGTATCGCCGGAAACAAAAACGGCGGCAGGAGAGCGCCTGCCGCCGTGGTGGAGCGCCGTTACATCAGAACTTGACGTTCAGTGCCAGAGTGGCCGAGCGACCCGGGGCGATGCTCGCGTAGTGCGAGGCATAGGCCTTGGTGAAGTAGGTCTTGTCGGTCAGGTTCTGCACGTTGAGCTGCAGGCTGATGTTGTCCTGGATCGCGTAGCTGGCCATCGCGTCGAAGCGGGTGTAGCTCGGGATCCACTTGGTGTTGGCGACATCACCGTACTGCTTGTCCGAGTAGAACGCGCCGGCGCCGAGGGTCAGGCCGATCGGGAAGCGGTAGGTGGTCCACAGGTTGGCGCTGTGCTTGGCAGTGTTCGGGAACACGTTGCCGTTGTACGGCGACGGCACGTACACGTTGGACGGGCAGGTGCGGCCCACTGGTGCGCCACAGACGAAACCGTTGTCCTTCAGTTCCGAGTCCAGGTAGGTGTAGCCGCCGTACAGGCTCCAGGCGTCGGTCAGCTGGCCGGTGAAGCCCAGTTCGAAGCCGTTGATCTCCTTCTTGCCGGCGTTCTGGCTGGTGCCGTTGTCGACCGTCACGCGTGCGTTGTTCATCACGGTGTGGAAGATCGCTGCGGTCAGGTTCAGGCGCTGGTCGAACAGGTCCCACTTGGTGCCCAGTTCGAGGTTCTTCGTGTCCTGCGGCTTGAGGTCGGCCACGGCGGCGCTCAGGCCGTCCGAACCGTCACCACCGTCCATGCCCGGCGGGGTCGAGGAGGTGCCCCACGACAGGTAGATGCTGCCGTTGGCGGCCGGCTTGAACACCACACCGGCCTGGTAGTTCAGGAAGTCATTGCTGTTGCGCACGCGGGTCGGCGCCTTGCCGGCCACCGGGGTGGTCAGGGTGGTGCGGAAGTCGTCGTAGCGCAGGCCGAGGTTGATCATCCACTGCTCATTGAGCTCGATGGTGTCGAACACGTAGGCCGAGGTGGTCCTGGTGCGCTGCTCGACGTCCAGTGCCTTGTCGCTGCGGTACACCGAATGGGTGGCTGCCCACGGATCGCGCGGATCCGGATCGGCGAAATCGGTGCAGTTGTAGCCGGTGGCCGCGCCGGTGGTCGGGCACTTGCTGTTGCCGGTGAGCGGGTTGCTGGTGCCCGGGGTCATCAGATAGCTGCCGCGGGTCATCTTCTCGTCGCTGTACTCCACGCCAGCGCTGTAGCTGTGCTTGAGCGCGCCGGTCTGGAAGGCACCGGTCAGGCCCAGCTGGTCGGCGAAGCTCTTGACGTCGACGGCGCGGGCGTTGGTACGGCGCCACAAGGTGCCGTAGTTGTTCGGGTTGCCCTGGCTGTCGTCCGGCTGGGTCCACAGGTAATCGTTGCTGGTGTTGCCCAGGCGCGCGATGTTGCGCAGCTTGTGGCCGCCGAAATCGTAGCTGGCATCCAGCGTGCTGATGTCGGCACGGGTGCGCTGGAAGTCACGGTCGACCAGGCCGTAGTAGTTGTTGCGGTCCGGCACCATCGGGCGGCCGTCGACCCACTTCGAGGCCGGCGCACCGTTCGGGTTGCCGTAGGGGAAACCACCGGCGTCCGGCAGGTCATCGCTCTGCATGTGGTAGTGGCTGGCGATCAGCTGCGCCGGGCCGTTCAGGCCGAACGCGATCGACGGCGCGATGCCCCAGCGGCTGACATTGGCGGCGTCGCGGCCAGCGATGTCCGATTCGTGCTTCATCAGGTTCAGGCGCGCGGCGATGCCATCGCCCAGGACGTAGTTGGCGTCCACGGTGCCGCGTGCGTAGCTGTCGGTACCGATGCCCATGCTGGCGTTGGTCTCGTTCTTCAGCTTAGGCGTCTTGCTCACCAGGTTCAGGCTGCCACCACCGGAATCACGGCCACCGTAGGCCGAGCTCGGGCCCTTGACCACTTCCACCTGCTCCAGATCGAAGATCTCGCGGGTCTGCGAGCCGACGTCGCGCAGGCCGTCGACGAAGACGTTGCTCTGCGAATCGAAGCCACGGATGAAGGGGCGGTCGCCGGTCGGGTTGCCGCCTTCGCCGGCACCGAAGGTGATGCCCGGCACCATGCGCAGTGCATCCTGCAGGTTGGTCGCACCGGTTTCGGCGATCAGCTTTTCCGACACGATCGACACCGACTTCGGGGTGTCCAGCAGTTCGGCGGTGAACTTCGGCGAGGACGGATTGAACCAGCTGCCGCGCACCTGCACCTTGTCCAGGTCGGTGGCATTGCGGGAGCCGGCATCGGCGCTGTCGGCAGCCTGCGCGGCCAGCGGTGCGAAGCCGGCGGCCAGGGTGGCGGTGGCGAGCAGGGATACGCGCGGGGCGTGTTTGCGGGACGTGATGTGGGTCATGGCTATGGGTAGTGGCGTGGATCGGGAAACGGCGAAGGCCGAAGCGCAGACAGCGCGACGACATGTAGAAGGCGGTATCTGTAGAGCCGAGCCGACGCTCGGCTGGCAGGAAACGTAAACAGGCGCACGGCAACCGCCGCAGGGCGCCTCAACTGGCGTGCGGTGCAGGCGGTGCGTGGCCGGGGTTCAAGCGCAGCGCAGGATCGTGCCGCTGCCAACGCAGGGCGTCGGATCGCCACAGCGGAATGTGCGCGACCAGGATGGCGCGCGGGGGAGCCAGTCCGGTGCAGGGCGCGGCGCCCTCGCCGTCCAGCGGCGGTTCCGGTGCCGGTGCCGCATGGTGCGGGCACTCGTCCGCCGGCGGGGCCGGCGTCGGCATGACCTGCTGCAGATCTTCAGCGTGTGCCTGCCAGCCGTGGGCAGCAGGGCCATTGCCGCGTCCTTCGTGCAGTGCCGACCAGCCCAGCAGCAGCGTCAGCAGCACGGCCACGAGCAACGGCCAACCCTGGCGGGCGAGCTGGCACAACGTGGCGGTGGGCGCGGGCGAAGCCATGGCGCGAGGGCGGCGTCGTTACGAAGATGTTACGTAGAATAACATCAACGATAATGATTCGCATGTACGGCATGTTGGAGCGGCCGGGGAACGCCCTGGGAGGGCCCTTGCGGGCCTCCTGCAGATCCAGCCCACGGGCGGATACCCCGAGGTCGGGGCGCGGCCTCAATCCCGGTCGTCGCGCGTCCAGACGGCGTCGTGTTCGCGCTTCACCGGGAACTTGGGTACCGGCGTATAGGCCGGGGCGCACAGGGCGCGGCCATCGCGCACGTCGAAGCGCGCACCGTGCAGTACGCACTCCACGCTGCCTTCGGCGGTGTTGAATTCGCCCGAGGACAGCTCGAATTCCTCGTGCGTACACTGGTCTTCCAGTGCGTACAGCTCGCCGTCGAGGTTGAACACCACGATCGGCGTGCCGGTCACTTCGTCGAACACGCTCTTCATTTCACCGGGCAGCAGCTCGTTGCCGGCACAGACGAAGGTCCAGGTATCGCTCACGCGGCCGCTCCGGCCAGCGATTTCTCCAGGATCTCGAAACGCAGGTCGTCGCGCTTGGGAATGCCGAAGCGTTCGTCGCCATACGGGAACGGCTTCTTGATGCCGGTACGCTGGTAGCCACGACGCTCGTAGAAGGCGATCAGTTCGTCGCGTACGTCGATCACCGTCATCTGCATCACCGGCACGTTCCATTCGCGTGCGGCGTGCGCTTCGGCGGCGTCCATCAGCTGCTTGCCGACGCCGCCGCCCTGCTGCGCCGGATCAACCGAGAACATGCCGAAGTAGCCCTTGCCGTCGACATCGGCGACGTGGGCGCAGGCCACCAGTTGGCCCTCGCGTTCGGCCAGCAGGATGGTGGAGCGCGGGCGGTCGAGGTCGGCCTGGATGCCTTCGGCGTCGATGCGGGCACCGTCCAGCAGGTCGGCTTCGGTGGTCCAGCCGACGCGGCTGGCATCGCCGCGGTAGGCCGAGGTGACCAGGGTGATCAGGGCGGGAATGTCGGCCGGCGTGGCGGCGCGGAAGGTCAGAGTGCTCATCGCCCCATTCTAGGTGGGGCGTGGGCGGGCGCAAATGGGGGGAGGGGGCAGATCCCTTTCGCAACGCGGAGGAGCTCTGCCCCCGGAGCGCCGGCTATGCTCGCCGTTCATCGCTTTCCCGCAGGAGGCAGAAATGGATTGGCAAGGCGGAGACGGGGGCGCCATGAAGGTCGCTACGCTCGGCATGATCGTGGCGATGTCGATCCTGCTCGCGTGCACGGATGGCTCTGTCGTGGGCAGGGATGCTTCCTTCAACAGTTTTGCCTGCCCTGGGTTCAACCCGGCACGTGCACTTCCTGTCGCCCTGGAGGAACTGCGTGCGCACCCTGTCCGCTACCAGGGCCGCTTGGTAAAGGTGCGGGGTGCCTACGTCGAAGGCTGGGAAATGTCGGCGCTGCATCCGGGACCGGCGGTACGTGACCCGTGGGCGGCAGACGGCATCTGGGTGGAGGGAATCGCGCCGGTGACGTTGCCGACGGAGCAGGCTTTTGAAATGACCGGGATCGTGTCGGCGGCGCGGCCGGATGCGGTGAGCGGCAAGGGGCATCTTGGCCAGTGGCCTGCCGAACTATGTGTGTCGTCGGTGCGGCGGCTGCAGGAGTGATCGGGTAGTTGGGGTCAGAGCCCTTTCGGGCGGCGAAAGGGATCTGACCCCAGTCTGCGGGCTCATCCCAGCAGCTTGCGCACCTTGGTCAGCGCAGTCATGAACCGCTCGATCTCGGCGTGCGTGTTGTAGAACGCCAACGAGGCACGGCAGGTTGCTGCAAGGCCGAAGTACTGCAGCAGCGGGTGCGCGCAGTGCTGGCCTGACCGCACGGCCACGCCTTCCAGGTCGAGCAGGGTCGCCAGATCATGCGCATGTGCGCCGTCGATCAGGAATGAGACCACGGCCGCCTTTTCCGGTGCTTCGCCGATGATGCGCAGGCCATCGACGCGGTGCAGTTCTTCGGTGAAGTGCGCCAGCAGTTCGGCTTCGCGCGCTTCCACGTGGTCCTGCCCCAGCTGCTGCAGGTAGTCGGCGGCCACGCCCAGTCCAATGAAGCCGGCGATGTTCGGGGTGCCGGCTTCGAACTTGTGCGGGGCATCGTTGAACACGGTGCCGTCGAAGCTGACTTCCTTGATCATCTCGCCGCCGCCGAGGAAGGGCGGCATCGCGTCCAGGTGTTCGCGGCGCGCCCACAGCGCACCGGTACCGGTTGGGCCGCACATCTTGTGGCCGGTGATGGCGTAGAAATCGCAGCCGATCGCGGCGACGTCGACCTTGCGGTGCGGCACGGCCTGCGAGCCATCGACCACGGTGATGATGCCGCGCTTGCGCGCTTCGCGGCAGATCTCGCGCACCGGGTTGACCGTGCCCAGCACGTTGGAGACATGGGTGACCGCCAGCAGCTTGACCTCCGGGGTCATCGCCGCGCGCAGCGCATCCAGGTCCAGCGCACCATCGGGAGTGATCTCGGCCACGCGGATGGTGGCACCGGTACGCTGCGCGACCAGCTGCCACGGCACGATGTTGGCATGGTGCTCCATGCGCGACACCAGGATCACGTCGCCGGCCTTCAGCCGCGGCAGCGCCCACGAATACGCCACCAGGTTGATGGCGAAGGTGGTGCCGCTGCACAGCACCAGCTCGCTGGGGCGCACGTTGAGGAAGCGCGCCAGCGTGTTGCGCGCACCTTCGTAGGCATCGGTGGCTTCGCTGCCCAGTGCATGCACCGCGCGGCTGACGTTGGCGTTGTAACGGCGGTAGAACTCGTCCACCGCGCCGATCACCTGCACCGGCTTCTGGCCGGTGTTGGCATTGTCGAAATAGACCAGCGGCTTGCCGTGTACTTCGCGCATCAGCAGCGGGAAGTCGAGGCGGACGCGGTCCCAGTCGGGGGCGCCGGTGCGTTCTTCGATCGGGCGCGGCGTGGACAGGTTCATGCCACACCCGCCTCGGCCAGGGCCTTGTCCAGGCGGCGTGCCAGCTGCGCGCGCAGCGCGTCCGGCAGGATCTTCAGCGGTTCATGGCAGAACGCAGCGCTCAGCAGCGCCTGCGCCTGGGCCTGCGGCAGGCCGCGCGAGCGCAGGTAGAACAGCGCATTGGCATCGAGCTGGCCAACGGTCGCGCCGTGCGCGGCCTTCACTTCATCGGCGTCGATCACCAGCGTCGGCTGGGTGTCGATCTCGGCGTCGGCCGACAGCAGCAGGTTCTTGTTGGACAGGTTCGCGTCGGTGCCATCGGCGCCTTCGCGGATCTGGATGCCACCATGGAACACCACGCGGCTGCGGTTGGCGGCTACGCCGCGCCACAGCAGCTCGCAGGCGGTATCGCGGGCGATATGGTCGATGCCGAGGCGGGTTTCGACGTGGCGGCGGCCATTGCCGAGCAGCACGCCGTTGGCGGTCAGCCGGGCATTGTCGCCTTCCAGGCGCACGTTCAGTTCATGGCGGCTGAGCGCGGCGCCCAGTTCCAGGTCGACGCGGTGGTACTGCGCGTCGCGGGCGAGTACGGCGTCGGTGCGCAGGAAGCTGGTCTGGCGCGCGCTGCTGGCCTGCACGCGGGCATGCTTGAGCACGGCATCGCGGGCGACGTGGGCGTGCAGCACGGTGTTGTCCAGGTGGGCCGAATCGCCGACGCTGAAGCGGTGCTCGACCACGCCCAGGCTGGCGCCGGCACGCAGTTCGATCAGGTGGCGGTGGTGCCAGGCCAGGTCGGTCTCGCCCGCCACACTGGCGAATACCAGCTGCAGCGGCGCTTCGACCTGCACGCCTTCGTCCACGCGCAGCACCACGCCTTCATCGGCCAGTGCGGCGTTGAGGCGGGCGAAGATCTCTTCGCTGCGCTCGTAGCGGCGGCCAAGGAAACGCACGGCGTCTTCGCCGGAGGCCAGTGCGGCCGACAGCGGCTGCAGCTGCACGCCGGCCGGCAGGGCCTGCACGTCGCTCAGCGTGGCATCGAGGCGGCCGTTGACGAACACCAGGCGCGGCGCCGGGATGTCGTCCAGCAGCGCGGCGTCCAGCGCCGGGCCCTGCAGCGGTGCCGCAGCAAACGCACGGCGTTCCAGCTGGCGCAGCGAGGTGTACTTCCAGGCTTCATTGCGGGCGGCCGGCAGGCCATCGCGCAGGGCCGCATCCAGCACTTCGCGGCGCGCATCGCTGCCGCAGAAGGCCTGGGCCATCGAGTCGAGCAGGGCGCTCATCAGACCGCCGCCTCGGGCACGACCCGGTCCTTCAGGAAATCATAGCCGTGCGCTTCCAGTTCCAGCGCCAGCTCGGGGCCGCCGCTCTTGACGATGCGGCCATCGGCCAGCACGTGCACCACGTCCGGCTTGATGTAGTCCAGCAGGCGCTGGTAATGGGTGATGACCAGGAACGAACGGTCGGCGGCGCGCAGCGCATTGACGCCGTCGGCCACGCTCTTCAGTGCGTCGATGTCCAGGCCCGAGTCGGTCTCGTCGAGGATCGCCAGCTTCGGTTCCAGCACGGCCAGCTGGAAGATCTCGTTGCGCTTCTTCTCGCCGCCGGAGAAGCCTTCGTTGACGCCACGATGCAGCAGCTCGTCCTTCAGGTGCAGCACGGCCAGCTTCTGCCGCACCAGCTTGAGGAACTGCATGGAGTCGAGTTCGTCCTCGCCGCGTGCCTTGCGCTGGGCGTTCAGCGCCGCGCGCAGGAAGTAGGTGTTGTTCACGCCCGGGATCTCCACCGGGTACTGGAATGCCAGGAACAGGCCGGCAGCGGCACGCGCTTCCGGGTCCTGCTCCAGCAGGTCGACACCGTCGAACTGCACGCTGCCTCCGGTCACTTCGTAGCCGTCGCGGCCGGCCAGGACATTGCCCAGGGTGGACTTGCCGGCGCCGTTCGGGCCCATGATGGCGTGCACCTGGCCGGGCTTCACATCCAGCGACAGGCCCTTGAGGATTTCCTTGTCGCCGATGCGGGCGTGGAGATTTTCGATCTTCAGCATTGGAATGGTCGTCTTGTCGAATGGGGGATGGCAGGCAGCGCGACTTACAGGTCGTATTCGCTGCGCTCCAGGAATTCGCTGCGCAGGTAGGTGGTGCGCGTATCGGTCAGGCTGGACTTGGCGTGCAGATACAGCATCGGGTACATCGAGCCGTACAGGACGCGCGGATTCTCGTCCTTGCCGACCGGGTAGCGCGCCTCCAGATCGGCATCACGCAGCTGCACCCACAGGCGCTGCGCGTCCCTCAGCCGGGCCAGTGCCACCGGCTGCCCGGCAAGCTTGGCCAGCACCTGCCGGTAGACCGCGTTGAGCTCGGCGTCGGCCTTGCGGAAATCGCGGTCGGCGCAGGCGTTGAGCTCCATCTGCGTGCCTTCAGGATTGCACCCGTCGGCGTCGGCGCTTGCCGCCCATGCCGGCGCGGCGGTACCGAGCAGCAGGGCCAGGGCGAACAGGGCCTTCATCCGACCGAACCTTCCAGCGAGACTTCCAGCAGCTTCTTGGCTTCCACTGCGAACTCCATCGGCAGTTCGCGGAACACCTGCTTGCAGAAGCCGTCGACGATCATCGACACCGCGTCTTCCTGGCTGATGCCACGGGCGCGGCAGTAGAACAGCTGGTCGTCGGAAATCTTGGAGGTGGTGGCCTCGTGCTCGACGGTGGCGCCCGGGTTCTTCACCTCGATGTAGGGGAAGGTGTGGGCGCCGCACTGCTTGCCGATCAGCAGCGAATCGCACTGGGTGTAGTTGCGCGCGCCGTCGGCATTGCGGTCCACGCGCACCAGGCCGCGGTAGGTGTTCTGGCCGCGGCCGGCGCTGATGCCCTTGCTGACGATCTTGCTCTTGGTGCGCTTGCCGACGTGGATCATCTTGGTGCCGGTGTCGGCCTGCTGGCGGTGATGGGTCAGCGCCACGGAGTGGAACTCACCGACCGAGTCGTCGCCCAGCAGCACGCAGGACGGGTACTTCCAGGTGATCGCCGAGCCGGTCTCGACCTGGGTCCAGGTGACCTTGCTGCGCGCACCACGGCATTCGGCACGCTTGGTGACGAAGTTGTAGATGCCGCCGACGCCGTTCTCGTCGCCCGGGTACCAGTTCTGCACGGTGGAGTACTTGATCTCCGCGTCTTCCAGCGCGACCAGCTCGACCACTGCGGCGTGCAGCTGGTTCTCGTCGCGCATCGGCGCGGTGCAGCCTTCCAGGTAGGACACGTAGGCCTTGTCCTCGCACACGATCAGGGTGCGCTCGAACTGGCCGGTGTGGCCGGCGTTGATGCGGAAGTAGGTGCTCAGTTCCATCGGGCAGCGCACGCCTTTGGGAATGAACACGAAGCTGCCATCGGAGAACACCGCCGAGTTGAGCGCGGCGAAGTAGTTGTCACCCACCGGCACCACGGTGCCCAGGTACTGGCGCACCAGCTCCGGGTGTTCCTTGATGGCCTCGGACATCGAGCAGAAGATGATGCCCTTCTCAGCCAGTTCCTTGCGGAAGGTGGTACCGACGGACACCGAGTCGAACACCGCATCCACCGCCACGCCGGCCAGCTTGGCGCGCTCGTGCAGCGGCACGCCCAGCTTGTCGTAGGTGTCGAGCAGTTCCTTCGGCACGTCGTCCAGCGAGGCGTACTTCGGGCCCTTCGGCGCGGAGTAGTAGCTGAGCGCCTGCAGGTCGATCGGGGCGATCTCCAGCTTGGCCCAGTCCGGCATCGGCATGGTCAGGAAGTGGCGGTAGGCGTCCAGGCGCCACTGCGTCATCCACTCCGGCTCGTCCTTCTTGGCCGACAGGGCACGGATGGTGTCCTCGTCCAGGCCCGGCGGCAGGGAGTCCGACTCGATCTCGGTGATGAAGCCAGCCGAATACTTGCGGCCGAGCTGCTCGTGGATCTCGCGGTTGGGGGTGTCGTCGTGGGCGACGTTTTCGATGGTTTCGGTGGCCATGGGGGGCTGCCTGTGGATCAGGAGACGACGTCGACAGCGATGGTGCGGCGCTGTTCGTCATCGGCAAGGGGAAGGGGGGGCAGGATCTGCGCAAGACTGACGTCGCGCAGGGCCTCGGACACCACGTCGTTGATCAACCGCCAGCTGCTGCGCGCGCCGCACTTGGGCGCCATGCCGCACTGGTGGTGGTCGTGGCTGCATTCGGTCAGGGCCAGCGGCCCCTCCATCGCTTCGACCACTTCGAACAGCGAGATCTCGATGGCCGGGCGGGTCAGCCGGTAGCCGCCACGGACGCCGCGCAGGCCTTCGACCAGGCCGGCCTGGGCCAGCGGCTTGAGTACCTTGCTGACGGTGGGCGGCTCCAGGCCGGTGAATTCGGCCAGTTCGGTGGCACTGAGCACCTCGCCCGGACGGGCGGCGAGCACGGTCAGCACGACGGTGGCGTAATCGGTGAGCTTGGTGACGCGCAACATGGGGATGCGAGTGGTTCTTAAAGCGGACTGAAATTGTACGCTTTTATTCGTCACCATCCAACCCGGGCATTCAGCCGGCGCTGGGGCCGGGCCGGGAGGCTCTGCCAGCGGGCGCTGCCGGGGGCGCCATGCTGCGCCAACCGGGTGATTTTCGCAATCACCCGGAATGGGCGAGAATCCCTGTTCCATCCGCTGCAAACAGCCCGTGCCGATGCCGAAGAAGATCCAAGCCCGCAAGTCCGCCATCCATGGCAACGGCGTGTTCGCCGTCGCCCCGATCAAGCAGGGCGAGCGCGTGATCCAGTACAAGGGCCTGCTGCGCAGCCACGGCGACGTTGATGCCGATGACAGCGGCGACGTCGAAAGCGGCCATACCTTCCTGTTCACCCTCAATGACGACTGGGTGATCGACGCCAACTACAAGGGCAACGACGCGCGCTGGATCAACCACAGCTGCGACCCGAACTGCGAGGCGGTGATCGAGGAGGATGAGGACGGCGACAGCCGTGGTGACAAGGTGTTCATCGAGGCGCTGCGCGATATCAAGGCTGGCGAAGAGCTGACCTACAACTACGGCATCACCCTGGCCGAGCGCCACACCGCCAAGTTGAAGAAGATCTGGGAATGCCGCTGCGGCTCGCCCAAGTGCACCGGCACCATGCTGCAGCCCAAGCGCTGACCGGTACCGGGTAGGGCCGGCCGCTGGCCGGCATGGCGCGATGCAGGAGCCGGCCAGCGGCCGGCACCAGCGGGAGGCTCTCCACCTGCCGTGCACGGCAGGGTCACCGCCGTGCAAGGGCCGTTCGTCCACGCTGTGCACTCCCCAACTGGAGTGCACCCATGGCAGAGCGATTGAAGGGCAAACAGATCGCAATCCTCGCGACCCACGGCTTTGAACAGTCCGAATTGACCGAGCCCAAGCGGCTGCTGGAAGCGGAAGGTGCGCGGGTCAGCGTGGTGTCGCCCGCAAAGGAGGCGACCATCAAGGGCTGGAAAGAGAAGAACTGGGGCGACGCCGTCGCGGTCGACATTCCGCTGGACGAGGCGGACCCGGCGGGCTTTGATGCCTTGGTGCTGCCAGGGGGCGTCATCAATCCGGACACACTGCGCACCGACGACGCGGTGCTCAGCTTCATCCGCTCAGTGGATGAAGCCGGCAAGCCCGTCGCCGCGATCTGTCATGGCCCGTGGCTGCTGATCAACAGCGGCCTGGCCGATGGCCGCGCGCTGACCTCCTGGCCCTCCCTTCAGCAGGATCTGGCCAACGCGGGCGCGAACTGGCGCGACGCCGAGGTCGTGGTCGACGGCAACGTGATCACCAGCCGCAAGCCGGATGACATTCCTGCTTTCAGCGAGGCGGTGGTAAAAGCGCTTGCCGCGTGATCCGCTATACCGGTAGTGCCGGCCGCTGGCCGGCAGTGCAGTCTGCGCTGCCGGCCAGCGCCCGGCACCACCTTATTTGCCCAGCAGGCCTGCCGGCACCAGGTTGCCCAGGTTCTGGTTGAAGGTGACCACCAGCTTGCCGTTCTTGACCTGTGCCGCCTGTACCTGCAGCGCGCCGAGCACCCCGGCCACCGCCGGGTCCAGCTTGTAGATCGGTTCGCGCTGGGCGTAGTCGCTCAGCCAGGCATTGAGCAGGCCACGGGTGCGTGAGTCGAGGCGGCCGCCCTGGTTGGCCGGGGTGAAGTCGTCCACGCTGGGCTGCTGGAGGTGGAAGCCCTGGGTCTGCGCGTCGTAGCGCAGGCCGCTGCTGAGCTTCACCGTACCCAGTTTGGCCGGGTTGCCACCGGCGGTGGCCAGTGCCACGTCCATGCCCAAGTTCAAGCGCTCGCCGGCCGGAAGGCTCAGCTGAGGATGGCTCATGGTCAGGGAGATCAGGCCGCCAAGGGCGTCCTGGGTGCGCGGGAAGCTGCCATCGAGGTACTGCTGGACGTCGCTGGCACCCACCGACAGTTCGCGGCCGGAAATGGAGGGAGCCGCCTGCGCGCCGATCGCAGCGGCGATCAGTACGGTGGAGGCAGCGAGGCGGGTCATCAGGGAACGCAGGCGCATGGCGGTGACCGATGGCAGGGAATGGATGGATCAAAGAGTAGCCGTGCAGGCTGAATCGCGCGTGCATGCGGCTGTAACGGTTCAGTCCAGCATTGGACGCAGTTGCGCCGACTGGATCTGCCAGGCGCTGCCATCGCTGCTGGGTTGCACGCGGTACCAGCCACCGAAGCGGAACGTACCGTTGGCGGTGATCGCGCGGATCTGCACCGGCACTTCAAGCAGCCGCGGTGGCTGCCGGTCGTCGCGGGCGACCGGGGGATCGCTGTGCAGGCGCAGGGTGCGCAGGTCCTGCAGCTGCCGCAGCGCGGCGTCGTCCGCATGCCGCGGGTCGCTGGGCGGGATCGTCCAGGCGGCATCGCTGGCGGCGCGGTCGCGGTTGAGCAACGCCGCTACGTAGCGGTTGAGCATCGTCGATGGCGGCTCGGCATCGTCGGCGACAGCAGACAGCACCGGCATTTCACTTGCCTGCATTGCTGCGGGATCGGGGCCGGTGCGGGTGTCCACGGCTGCGGTAGCAGCGACGGGAGCGGACGCTGCCGCGATGTCGCCGGTCGTCTGTGCTGCCGGGCGTGAACAGCCCAGCAGCACCAGGGGGGCGATCAGCAACATTATCCTGCGCATGTCTGCCTCCTCCCCGAGGCAACCTGAAGGGTGGCAGTGTAGCGATTGCGCCGGGATCAGCGGGAGGAGGGCAGCTGATCCAGAGCGTCCAGCGCTGGCAGGACTTGGCCGGCGATGGCCGCCAATGCGTGGCCGCCGGTCTCGGCATGGCGCTGCACGATGTCGCGCAGCAGCTGGGTGGCGATCACCAGGGTCGCACGCTCGTCGCCGCTGATACCGGCGGTACGCGGGGCCGCCTCCAGCAGGCGCATCAGGTCGCGGCTGGCGCGATGCTCCAGTTCGATGGTGCAGCGCCCTGTGCACTGCAGCCCGTCCTTTTCGATGGGGGTCACCGAGATCCGGTAGCGGGTGGAGGGGCTGGCCATGAGGGTGTGCTCGCCGTAGCTGTGGAGGATGTGCCCACCATAGGCAAGGCCACGGCCTGAGGCGACGGCCGGCGCTGCACGCAGTGTTCCACCCGGTACGTTCCAGCACCTGCCCAGGCCGCGCTCGGCCAGTGGTGACGGGCCTGTGCGGGCATTCCCGGGGAGGCGGCAACGCTGTGTTGCGGATTGCCGCAGCGCGACGCATCCACGCATGGCGTGGATCTACCGCGGGGCACGCAAAAAAAAACGGGACGGCCAGAGCCGTCCCGTCGGAATCCACGTTGGGGCGCGCGCTTACAGCGCGGCGTCCTTCAGCTTCTTCAGCGGACGCACCTTCAGCTTGGTGGTGGCCGGCTTGGCGGCGAACCACTGCTCTTCCTTGGTGAACGGGTTGATGCCCTTGCGCTTCGGCTTGGCCGGCACATTGACGGTGGTGATCTTCAGCAGGCCCGGCAGGGTGAAGGAGCCAGCGCCCTTCTTGTGCACCGAGGAGGCGACGGCGCTTTCCAGCGAGGCCAGCACAGCGCGGACGTCCTTGGCGATGACGCCGGAGGCTTCAGCGATGTGTGCAACCAGGCCGGACTTGGTCAGCACTTCCTTGATCGGCTTCGGAGCGGCCGGCTTGGCGGCTGCCTTCGTCGCGACTTTCTTCGCTGCCTTCTTCGGGGCAGCCTTCTTAGCGGTCTTTGCCATGGTTTCCTGTTCCGTGAACGGTTGGTTGTTTGGTCGGCGCCGAACCCCGTCGGCAAGCGCAATGTAGGGCAACTCTCGGGCGCCGCCAATAGCCCGAAGCGCGGAAAGTGCATGTTTTTTCATATCCAGGCCGATTCAGTACATGGTCGGCGGTGGGGGATGGGGGCACGCCAGCGTGTTCGATCGCCGGCGCCCGCCGATCGGTGGGGTGCGCGAAACCACTGAAAACAAGAGGAAAATGCGTTCCGGGCTGGCGCGGAAGTGTCCACGCGCCGGGCTCGGGGGCGACGTCCGGCGTGCGGCGGAGCGACGCAGGGCTAACGCGTGACGTGCGAGGGTAGCCGTTCATCACCGCCACGCAGGAGCAGCACAATGGGAATCTCGCGACACGCCACCGCGCACTGGGAAGGCGATCTGAAGACGGGCAAGGGGCAGTTGAGCACGCCGCAGAGTGGGCTGCTGGACAAGACCCGCTACGGTTTCAACAGCCGCTTCGGCGACGAAAAGGGCACCAATCCGGAAGAGCTGATTGCCGCCGCGCACGCGGGTTGTTTCACTATGGCGCTGTCAGCCAAGCTCGGCGAAGCCGGCTTTACCCCGACCTCGCTGGATACCGAAGCCAAGGTCGATCTGTCGCTGGAAGGCGGCCCGCAGCTGTCGCAGATCCGGCTGAAGGTGAAGGCGGTGGTGCCGGGCATCGACGCGACGCAGTTCCGTGCGATTGCCGATGACGCCAAGCAGAACTGCCCGGTGTCCAAGGCACTGAGCGCCGTGCCGATCAGCCTGGAAGCCGAGCTGGGCTGAGCCGGCGCATCTGTAGAGCCGAGCCCATGCTCGGCTTCTGCAGCTCCCGTGATCTGGCCGAAGAGCAGCCGAGCGTGGGCTCGGCTCTACAGTGTCCCTTTACCAATCAAGGGTGCCGGTGATGACGGTCTGCACCTGGCCGCCCGACCAGACCTCGCCGTCCTCGTCGACCCGCAGGGTCAGGCGCGCATCGTGGCCGACTTCGCGGCCCTGGCTGACTTCGAACGGTGCACGGCCACGTGGCAGCGCGTCGCGCAGGTCCAGCCACGCGGCCAGCACTGCATTGGCGGCCCCCGAGGCGGCGTCCTCGAAGCGCCGACCATTGCCGACGAAAGCGCGCACGGCCAGATCGAATCCCTCACTGCCATCGCTGAAGGCATAGGCGAACACGCCCATGCTGTCGGTGGACTCGGCCAGCGCAGCCACCGCGTCCCAGTCCGGATGCAGCGCACGCAATGCGGCTTCATCGGCCAACTGCACCACCCACCAGCTGCGTCCGCCCTGCATGCGCGCCGGCGGCAGCGTGCCCAGCGGCCAGCCCTTCAGTGCGGCCTGCAGGCGAGGATCGGTGACCTCGGTCGTCTCGGCCAGCTGCGCGCGCGGGGTGCGGATGTCGATGCGCTGCTGCGCGTCCTCACCGCTGACGCGCAGCGGCAGGACACCGGCAATGCCGTCCTGCACCAGCACGCCGTCGATCGGTGTGGCCAGGCCTGCCTGCAGCACCGCATGCGCCGTGCCGACGCTGGGGTGGCCGGCGAACGGCACTTCCTTCTGCGGGCTGAACATGCGCAGCCGGTAGCTGGCACCGGCGGCCTGGGGCGGGAACACGAAGGTGGTCTCGGGCAGGCGCGTCCAGCGTGCGATGGCCTGCATGCTGGCGTCGTCCAGGCCCTCGGCATCGAGTACCACGGCCAGCGGGTTGCCAGCGCCGGCGCGCGGGGAAAACACATCCAGCTGCAGGAAACGGCGGGTGGTCATCGGGGCGAAACTCCAGGATCGGGTGGCGCGCAGCTTAACGCGCGGTTGTAGAGCCGAGCCCATGCTCGGCTGTGTCGGGGTGTGAGAAGAAGCAGCCGAGCGTGGGCTCGGCTCTTATCTCTTCCGACTCTGGCACCTTAGGTGCCGAGAGCCCGGCGCGGACGACCGTTCGGCTCTAGGTCTTTTCGATCGCTCTGTAG
>NZ_JBXUHP010000055.1:0-389 GCF_057179845.1 Stenotrophomonas maltophilia group sp. SKK55 | reverse complement strand
AAACGCATCAGCCGCTCGGGGAGCCGGCTGCGGGTGGAAGCAGATGACGGCCGGCAGTGGCAGACACGTGCAGTGATCAGCGCCACGGGTACGTGGCGGCATCCCTGCACGCCCGGATATGAAGGTCTGAACGCTTTCGGCGGCGTGCAGCTGCACTCGGCCCACTACAGCCATCCCGAACCCTTCGCCGGAATGCGCGTGGCCATCATCGGCAGCGGCAACTCAGGCGCACAGATTCTGGCCGAGGTCTCCAAGGTGGCCAAGACCACGTGGATCACCCAGCGGGTGCCAGCCTTCCTGGCCGACGATGTCGACGGGCGCGTTCTGTTCGCACGCGCAACCGAGAAGTGGAGGGCTCAGCAGGAAGGACGCGAGCCGGATATTCAGCG
>NZ_JBXUHP010000054.1:0-937 GCF_057179845.1 Stenotrophomonas maltophilia group sp. SKK55 | reverse complement strand
CGCACCAAGCCGCACGTCAACGTCGGCACCATCGGTCACGTCGACCACGGCAAGACCACGCTGACCGCCGCACTGACCAAGATCGGTGCCGAGCGCTTCGGTGGCGAGTTCAAGGACTACTCCTCGATCGACGCCGCGCCGGAAGAAAAGGCACGTGGCATCACGATCTCGACCGCGCACGTCGAATACGAATCCCCGATCCGTCACTACGCCCACGTTGACTGCCCGGGCCACGCTGACTACGTCAAGAACATGATCACCGGTGCCGCCCAGATGGACGGCGCGATCCTGGTGTGCTCGGCCGCTGACGGCCCGATGCCGCAGACCCGTGAGCACATCCTGCTGTCGCGCCAAGTCGGCGTGCCGTACATCGTCGTGTTCCTGAACAAGGCCGACATGGTGGACGACGCCGAGCTGCTCGAGCTGGTCGAGATGGAAGTGCGCGAGCTGCTGAGCAAGTACGAGTTCCCGGGCGACGACACCCCGATCATCGCCGGTTCGGCCCGTCTGGCGCTGGAAGGCGACCAGAGCGACATCGGCGTGCCGGCCATCCTGAAGCTGGTCGACGCGCTGGACAGCTGGATTCCGGAGCCGGAGCGTGCGATCGACAAGCCGTTCCTGATGCCGGTGGAAGACGTGTTCTCGATCTCGGGCCGCGGCACCGTGGTGACCGGTCGTATCGAGCGCGGCGTGATCAAGGTTGGCGACGAAATCGAAATCGTCGGCATCCGTCCGGTGCAGAAGACCACCGTGACCGGCGTTGAAATGTTCCGCAAGCTGCTGGACCAGGGTCAGGCAGGCGACAACGCTGGCCTGCTGCTGCGCGGCACCAAGCGTGACGACGTCGAGCGTGGCCAGGTGCTGGCCAAGCCGGGCACGATCAAGCCGCACACCAAGTTCGAAGGCGAAGTGTACGTCCTGTCGAAGGACGAGGGCG
>NZ_JBXUHP010000053.1:0-421 GCF_057179845.1 Stenotrophomonas maltophilia group sp. SKK55 | reverse complement strand
TACATCATCAGGATCAGACCAATCGCGATCGGGATGTTGGTCGACCCTATGGAGAGGCTGTTCAACGCGCTGGGCACACCCTCGAACAACGCCCCCATGCCGACGCCGAGCGCCATGGCGGCGAAGATCCAGAACGTGAGATACCGGTCCAGGAAGGACAGGCGGGAGGTGTCAGTGGTCATGGGGATTTCCGGAAGGACGGTCAGTTGATCTGTGCGATCGGGTCGAGCCGGGCCTTGAGGGCCTCGCTGTCATCCCAGACGCAGTCGGAGATCTCCAGGAAGGCCCTCAGGCGCGCCTTGATGATCTGGTGCGCGCGATCGAAGGCTTCGGCTTTCTCTCCGTCCGAGCCTTCAACGCCGGCCGGATCGAACAGGCCCCAGTGCACCCGTACAAAGTCGCCGAACACTACCGGGCATGC
>NZ_JBXUHP010000052.1:0-38690 GCF_057179845.1 Stenotrophomonas maltophilia group sp. SKK55 | reverse complement strand
CCTGGTCGCGGTGATGCGCAAGATGCTGGTGATCCTCAACGCCCGCAAGCGTGACGCGGAGGCCCAGATGGCCTCCGCCTGACAAGACAGTTGCTACATGAAGGGTTACGCAGGTTTTACGCCCCGGTCCGGCCGCCGGCATCGCACCTTTACGGGCAGCACGCGCATCGTGTGCCCACCGCGCCACACGGCGCATTCCGCAAGGTGTTGTATGACCCTCCTGGTGATCCGCCACGCCTCTTCGTCGGCACCGCGTCCCCAACTGCCGGCACAGCTGGCCGGCCATCGCGTGCTCTGCAGTGACTGTGCCAGCCTGTCCGAGGTACGCCAGTGCCTCTGCCAACCGCAGGCGCGCTCGGCCGACTGGGTACTGCTGGATGTCGGTGCCGCCGACGAGGCGCAATGGCAGGCCGAAGGTGGCGCGCTGCAGGCGGCACTGGAACGGCTACCGGCGCAGTACATCGAGTTGCAGGCGCCCAGCGAACCTGGTCTGGATGCACGCCTGCGCCTGCAGCACGGCCCCGCCGCCGTGGTGGTCGACCAGCGCAGCCAGCAGGCCGGTTACCCGTTGTCGCTGGCCATTGTCGGCCGCCGCCTGGCGCAGGAGAGCTGAGTCATGTCGATCTTCATCATCCGCGGCCCGGAAGCGGCCGGCGCCCTGATCCGCACCGCGATGCCGCTGCCGGCACCGGTCCTGAAGTCGCTGGTGCATCGCGCGATCGACGCCGGCACCAGCGTGGCGATCCGCGCCTGCGGTTCGGAACAGGAACTGCTCGATGCGCTGCGCGTGGCCGACCACAGCCGTGGCGAGGTGACGCTGCTCGATCCGGGTGCGTGTGCCAACAGCCTGCGCCTGCAGCGGCTGCTGCCCTATCTGCACAACGCGTATGTAGAGGTGCATGACGACGGCGCAGTGGCCGAACCGTGCCTGCCGGCCGGTGTCGGCCAGCGCCTGGGCATTGCTGCTGGGTATGGCGCGCAGAGTTATGTGCTGGCGCTGGATATCGCGCTCGATCACCTGGGCCTGGCCGAGCAGGCCAACCGGGTGCACGTGGGAACGTGATCCGCTTGTGTAGAGCCGAGCCCATGCTCGGCTGCGTCTCCAGAAAAAGCCAGCCGAGCATGGGCTCGGCTCTACACAAAGAAAAACGGCGGGGTTGCCCCCGCCGCTTTCTGTTTCTTACTTCAGCCCGCGGAACTTCAGCAGCGGTTCCACCGACGGGTCCTTGCCGCGGAAATCGCGGTACAGGGTCGACAGCTCCACGCTGTTGCCGCGCGAGAGGATCTTGTCGCGGAACTCCTGGCCGTTGGCCGCCGTCAGGCCACCGTGTTCGGTGAACCACTGGTAGGCGTCATGGTCCAGCACTTCGGCCCAGAAGTAGGCGTAGTAACCGGCCGAGTAACCACCACCCCAGATGTGGTCGAAGTAGGTGGTGCGGTAACGCGGCGGCACCTGCGGCAGGTCGACCTTGAACTTCTTCAGCGCGCTGGCTTCAAAGGCACCGACATCCTGCAGCGGCGCATCGGCCTTCTGCGTGTGCCAGGCCAGGTCGAGCAGCGCGGCCGACAGGTACTCGGTGGTCGCATAGCCCTGGTTGAAGCTGCGCGCCTTGAGAATCTTGTCGACCAGTTCCTGCGGCATCGCCTCGCCGGTCTTGTAGTGCTTGGCGTAGTTGGCGAACACCTTCGGGTCCAGTGCCCAGTGCTCGTTGAACTGCGACGGGAACTCGACGAAGTCACGCGAGGTGGCGGTGCCGGCGATCGACGGGTACTTCACGTTCGAGAACATGCCGTGCAGCGCATGGCCGAACTCATGGAACATCGTGGTGACGTCGTCGAAGCTGATCAGCGCCGGCTGGCCGGCAGCTGGCTTGGTGAAGTTGCAGACGTTGTAGACCACCGGCTTGGCACCGGTCAGGCCGTCCTGTTCGACGAACACGTCCATCCAGGCGCCACCGGACTTGCTGTCACGCTTGAAGTAGTCGGTGTAGAACAGCGCCAGCGAGGTGCCGTCCTTGTCGAACACTTCGTACACCTTCATGTCCGGGTTGTAGGTCGGAATGTCGGTGCGCGGCTTGAAGGTGATGCCGTACAGCTGGGTGGCGGCGTAGAAGACGCCGTTCTGCAGCACGTTGTCCAGTTCGAAGTACGGCTTGATCTGCGACTCGTCCAGATCGTACTTGGCCTTGCGCACCTGCTCGGCGTAGAAGTCCCAGTCCGAAGCGGCGACCTGGAAACCACCCTTCTGCGCGTCGATGACCTTCTGGATCTCACCGGCCTCGGCGCGCGCCTTGGCGGTGGCGGCCGGCACGGTGTCGGTCAGCAGCTTGAGCGCGGCCGCCGGAGTCTTGGCCATCTGGTCGCCCAGCTGGTAGTCGGCGAAGGTGTCGAAGCCGAGCAGCTTGGCCTTCTGTGCACGCAGCTGGGCCAGGCGCTGCACGGTCTGCCGGGTGTCGTTGGCATCGCCGCGCTCGGCGCGGGTTTCCGAAGCCTTCAGCACGGCGGCACGCTGGTCGCGATCGCTCAGCGAGCCGAGCACCGGCTGCTGGGTGGTGTTCTGCAGCGGCAGCAGGAATTTGCCATCCAGCTTGCGGTCCTTGGCGGCGGCCGCAGCATTGTTGATCGCGCCCTCGTCCAGGCCGGCCAGCTTGGCCTTGTCGTCAACGACAACAGCCGCAGCGGCGGTCGCGGCCACCAGGCGGGTGTGGAACTGGGTGGAGAGCGTGGTCTCTTCCACGTTGAGCTTGCGCAGGGTCGCCTTGTCAGCGTCGGACAGCTGCGCACCGGCGCGCACCAGGCCATCGTAATAGTGCTCGACCAGGCGCTTCTGAACCGGGTCCAGCTCCAGCGTGTCACGCTGGTCGTACAGCGACTTCACGCGCGCGAACAGCTTCGGATCGAGGTTGATCTCATCCTGGTGCGCGGCCAGCTTCGGCGCCACTTCTTCCTGGATCTTCTGGCGCGCATCGTTGGTGTCGGCCTGGACCAGGCCGAAGAAGATGCGCGACACGCGGGTCAGGGTCTCGCCGCTGCGCTCCATCGCCACGATGGTGTTGTCGAAGGTGGCCGGCTCGCTGCTGTCGGCGATCTTGCGCACGTCGGCCAGGTGCTGGCGCATGCCTTCTTCGAACGCCGGCAGGTAGTCGCTGTCCTTGATCTTGTCGAACGGCGGGGCCTGGAACGGCAGCGTGCTGGCACTCAGCAGCGGATTGGTGGAGGCTTCGGCCGGCTGCTGGGCCGGGGTCTTCTGGGCATCGGACACGGGGGTGGACTCCTTGCCGGAACAGGCCGCCAGCGCCAGGCTGATGGCGGCGGCCAGGACTACGGTACGCGACATGTAAAAACGCTCCTTGGGCAGACGGTATGGATACCAGCCCTCCACCCTACTCCTGTCGCGCTCGCCCGGCATGTGCCGGACGTGGCGTCTATGCGGCGTCCTGCGGCCGGCTCAGACCGTGCCGCGGGTCTTGCCGATCCAGGGCCGGTAGAACTCGCGGATGGCAGCCATGTCGGCCACATCGTCGCCGCTCGGGGTGAACAACGGACCGATGCCGATGGTCTTTTCCGGATAGTGGAAATACGCAGTCAGGATCGGCACGTCGGCCATCCGGGCGATCTTCAGGAAGCCGGCCTTCCAGTCCTTCACCGCCTTGCGGGTGCCCTCGGGGGTGATGGCGAACCACATCTTCTCGTTGTTGCGCAGCAGGTCCACCGCCTGGCCCACCGTGCCCTGTGGCGAGCTGCGATCGAGCGGAATCACGCCCAGCCGGTGCAGCAACGGGCCCAGCGGCCACCAGAACAGCGACGCCTTGCCCAGCACCTTCACCTTCATGCCCAGCGCGATCTTCGCCGCCATGCCCCACAGCCCGTCCCAGTTGGACGAATGCGGGGCGATGATGAAGACCAGCCTGGGGATGTCAGGCAGGGTGCCGGTCACCTTCCAGCCCCCCATGCGCAGGGTGCAGCGCGCCAGCCAGCGCAGGAAGGCGTTGGGTTTGACCTGCGGCATCTGCGGCGGCACGGCCGGCAGCAACGAAGTCGGGTTGTTCAAGCAATCACTCCCAGTCACGTGATGAGCGCCCGCGCTTGATCTGCGCGCGCCCGCGTTTGGCGTCCAGACGACGCAGTTTCGACCCGAGGGTCGGCTTGGTGGCCTTGCGCGGTTTGGGCACGCTCAGCCCGGCCTGGATGAAGGCCGCCAGCCGCTCGCGCGCATCCTCGCGATTGCGATCCTGGGTGCGGAAACGTTGCGCGTCGATGACCAGCACGCCTTCGCCGGTCATGCGCCGGTCACGCCGCGCCAACAGCCGCGCGCGCAACGGTTCGGGCAACGAGGGCGAATTGGCCACGTCGAAACGCAGTTCCACCGCAGTGGACACCTTGTTGACGTTCTGGCCGCCGGCGCCACTGGCGCGCACGAACCGCTCGACGATCTCGCCGTCGGGGATTTCAAGCTGCGCGCTGATGGTGACCGGTCCACTGCCCATCCGCGCATTGTAGCGGCAGCCACGTGGTGGAGTGCGCCATCGCGCCCCGTATGCCGCCGATCAGGCGCCGAACACGCCGCCTTCGCCTGGGCTGCAGGTATGCTGGCGGTCCCATGTACCGCAGGAAGCCCGCATGACCCGCTTCGCACCCGCCCTGCCGTCCCTGCTGCGCCGCGCCGCCCTGCTGCTGGCACTGGCCACGGCCAGCGTCCCGGCCCTGGCCGCCCCGCCGACCGACGGCGACATCAACCGCCTGCTGTCGGCCTCGCGCGCGCAGAGCATGATCGACACCATGGTGCCGCAGATCGAAGCCATGCAGCAGCAGCAGTTCCAGCAGGTGGCCGCACAGCGCCAGCTCACCGCCCAGCAGCAGGAACAGCTGAAGCGGATCCAGGCGCGGACCAGCCAGACCCTGCGCCAGGCCATGTCGTGGCAGCAGCTGCGGCCGATGTACGTGGACCTGTACAAGAAGACGTTCAGCAAGGAAGACGTGCTGGCGATGGCCGAGTTCTACGAGAGCGCGGCAGGCCAGAGCCTGCTGGACAAGACCCCGGCACTGATGCAGAACGTGATGGTGGCCATCCAGGCGCGCATGCAGCCGCTGTTTGCGGACCTGCAGAAAGACCTGGAAGCGATCGTCAACGAGCCGGAAAAGAAATAGCAGGGTGCGCCGGGCCATGCCCGGCCGCTGGCTGTAGAGCCGAGCCCACGCTCGGCTTACCGCAGCAGCATCAGGCGTCGTCCACCTGCCAGCCGAACAGGTCCAGTGCCTTCTGGAACTGGCGGTCCAGCGGCGCACTGACATCCACGTTGCCGCCCTCCGGATGCGGAAAACGCAGGCGCTCGGCGTGCAGCAGCATGCGGTGCATGCCCTGCATGCGGAAGATGCGGTTATGGCGCCCATCGCCGTGGCTGGTATCGCCGATCATGTGATGCGAGAGGTGCTTGAGGTGACGGCGGATCTGCCGGAAGCGCCCGGTCTGCGGCTGGCAGCGCAGCAGCGCGTAGCGCGAGCTGCTGAATTCGCCCACCGGCACCGACAGCTCGCCAGTGGCCAGGCGCTGGAAATCGGTGATCGCCGGCTTCTTCACCGGCTTGCCCGGCCCGCCGTCCAGATCATGGTCCACCCGCCAGGACAGCTCGGCCGGCCAGCCTCGGCAGACTGTCAGGTAGTCCTTGGCCACTTCGCCACCCATCAGTGCCTTGCCCAGCGAACTGGCAGTTTCGCGGTCGAAGGCCACCAGCAGGCAGCCACTGGTGGCCCGGTCCAGGCGGTGCACGAGGAAGATCGGCCGCCCCAGCTGCTCACGCAGGCGGTCGGCCAGGAAATCATCTTCGCCACGGGCCAGCTTGCTGTCGTGGACCATCAGCCCGGCAGGCTTGTTGACCACGGCCAGGCGCTCATCCAGGTGCAGCAGCTGCAGGGGCGCGGTTTCAGTCTCGACCGCGGCGAGGGTGTCAGGTTCGGTACTCACCGCGGGATTATACGGGCGCCCTGATCGGGGTCAGATCCCTTTTCCTGCGGAAAAGGGATCTGACCCCGGGTGTGTGGCGCGGCGGTCAGCCGTTGCGCACGGCCAGCAATTCGCCGTTGCCCACCGGCACCACGCTGGTGCTGAAGTCCGGATCGGCATCCAGCAGCAGGCACAAGGGTTTCATCTCTTCCGCGTGCGACGTGGCGTTGTCCACCACCAGCAGGCCCCCTGGCCGCAGCACGCGGCGCAGCTGCGGCCACCAGCCGGCGTACTGCCCGCGGTCCGAATCCAGGAACAGCAGGTCGATGCAGCCTTCGCCGGCCTCTGCCAACCACTGCCCGGCATCGCCATGCACCAGCGTGATGTGCGCGGCCAAGCCGCTGCGCGCGAACGTGGATCGCGCCATCGCCACCTTGTCCTCGGCGACTTCCAGCGTGGTCACGTGGCCGTCGATGGCGGCGGCGGCTTCGGCCAGCCACAGCGTGGAGTAGCCATTGGAGGTGCCGATTTCCAGTACCCGGCGTGCGGTGCCGAAACGCACCAGCACCGACAGGAATTCACCGGTATCCGGCGTGATGTTCAGCATGCGCCGAGCGCGCTCGGTTTCATGCGCGTCGTTTTCAGCACCGAAGTGCATCAGTTCGTTCTTCAGCGTCTGCAGCACCGGGTCTATCTCCACCACGCGCGCGCCAGCGCCAGCGCGCCGACGGCACCAGACACCCAGCTCCACATCGGCAGGTCGCCCCAGTACCAGCCCGGCGGCTGCAGCACGTACATCAGCGCGGCGATGGCCAGCAGGCCGACGCCGGTGATCGCGCCGACCGCGCGCTTCTGCAGGCGCTGCACGCTGGCATCCAGCGCAACCAGATCGCGCGAGCGCATCGCCAGCTCGTGGCGCCCCTCCACCTGCTGGGTCAGCCAGGCGTGTACGAGGCGCGGCATGTCCGGTGCGTGGGTCATGATTTCCGGCAACCGCTTGCCGATCTCGCGCACGACCCGGCGTGGGCTGTAGCGCTCGCGCAGGATCTTCGCCAGCACCGGCTTGGCCACCGCCCAGATATCGATCTGCGGATCCAGCTGGCGGCCGACACCTTCGATGTTCAGCAGGGTCTTCTGCAGCAGGATCAGCTGCGGCTGCAGGGTCAGCTGGTAGCGCTGCGCCACGCGGAACAGCTTCATCAGCACTTCGGCCAGCGAGATCTGCGACAGCGGGCGGGTGAAGTACGGCTCGCACACCGAACGCACAGCCGCTTCCAGATCATCGATGCGCACGTTGTCCGGCATCCAGCGCGCCTGCACATGCAGTTCGGCGATGCGGCGGTAGTCGCGGTTGAAGATGGCCATGAAGTTCTCGGCCAGGTAGTACTGATCCTCCTGCGACAGCTGGCCCATGATGCCGAAGTCCAGCGCGATGAATCGCGGGTTGGCGCGGCGGGCCGGATCGGTGTCGACCCAGATGTTGCCGGCGTGCGCATCGGCATGGAAGAAGTTGTCGCGGAACACCTGGGTGTAGAAGACCCGCACGCCCTTGGCGGCCAGTGCCTTGCGGTCGATGCCCGCCTTGTCGAGCGCGGCGATGTCGTCGGACGGGATGCCCCACACGCGCTCCAGGGTCAGCGCGCGTTCGGCGGTATGGCTCCAGATCACTTCCGGCACGTACAGGTCGTCGCTGTTCTCCCAGAAGCGGCGCAGCACGCTGGCATTGGCGCCTTCGCGCTGCAGGTCCAGCTCGGCGGCCAGGGTGTTCTCGACTTCGGCCACCACTTCGCGCGGTCGGATCTTGTCGGCACGCGGATGGGTACGCTCGACCAGCGCGGCCAGCGAGTTGAGCAGGGCGATGTCGGCATCGATCTGCTTCTCGATGCCCGGGCGCAGCACCTTGACCACCACCTGGCGGCCATCGGCCAGCGTGGCCGCATGCACCTGCGCGATCGAAGCCGAGGCCAGTGGTTCGGTATCGAAGCTGGCGAACGCCTCGCTGACCGGCAGGCCAAGCGCTTCCTCGACAATGCGACGCGCGGTGTCACCGTCGAACGGCTTGACCCGGTCCTGCAGCAGGGTCAGTTCGTTGGCCACGTCCGGCGGCACCAGGTCGCGGCGGGTGGACAGGATCTGGCCGAACTTGACGAAGATCGGGCCGAGGTCCTGCAGCGCCAGGCGCAGGCGTGCACCGCGCGACTGTGCGGCGATGTCGGCCGAGGCACGCGGCACGAACGGCTTGGCCAGGCGCAGCCAACGCTCGGCCGGCGTGCCCTGCAGCAGGTCGTCAAGGCGGTAACGCAGGATCACCCGGCCGATGCGGCTCGCCCGCAGCACGGCCTTCATGCGGCACCCCGCAGGCGCTGCACGCGCGCGCCAAGACGCTCGACGTCATCGCGCAGCACGTCCACATCATCATGGAAGGCATCCAGCTCGGCACGCGGCACCACGTCGCGCGATTCCTCGGTGATGAATTCGGCGGCGCTGTGGGCCAGGTCGATCGCACCCTGGCGCGCGTGCTGCAGGGCGCTGCGCAGGGTGTTGGCGACCTGCACGCCCAGTACCTCGCCGAATACGCTGACGAACGGCTGCTGCCAGTCAGGATCGAAGCCCTTGGCCAGCTGCTGCAGGCGCCGCGCCAGTTCGGCGTCACCGGCCACGCGTACACGGCCCTTGTTGTTGGACTCGCCGCGCCGTGCGTTGGCCAGCAGCGGCAGCTGCGCCAGTACGCCGGCCAGGCTGCTGCGCACGGCCAGGTCGGCTTCCTGCGCATCCACCGGGCCGACCCGCAGCTGGTCGCCGTCGACGCTGATGCGCATCGCCAGCGACGGCGCTTCCAGGGTCAGGTCGATGTGCCGGCCATCGAGGCTGGCCAGGGCATGGCGGGTATCCGGATCCAGCGCCAGCGCGCGGTTCAGGGCGATCTGCAGGGCGCGGCCAGCGACCGGCTTGAGGGACTTGAGCAGGGAAAGAGCCATGGGCGCATTCTACCTGCGTGGGTGGGGGGCTTGGGCCGGGCTGCCGCCCGGCACCCGCAGAGGCACCGGCCGCTGGCCGGCAAGATCAACATCAAAAGCGGGCTGTCCGTGGGATGGCGGGGTGGGTCCGGTTGCGGGGGACGCTGCAAGTCCCCCTCCGGGGCCCGGCCCAGCCGCGGGCGGCTGTGCGTTCGGGCGCTTGCGAAGCAGTGCTTCGCAAGCAAAGCGCCCTCACCCATGTAAGCTCGGTCGCCGCTTGCTCGTGTGCGCTGTCCTGCGCACGCGGCAAGACCGGGGTTGGGCATCCTGCCCAACCCGCCCGAGGCATGCCTCGGGCCCATGCGGCTCACGCCCCCGCAACCGGACCCACCCCGCCTTCGACAGGTTCCTGCTGTTGTTGGTGGGTGTCGACCTTGGTCGACACGGTAGATCGCCATGCGTGGATGGATTTCTGGTTCATCTGTGCCTCACGCGGAAGGCCGATGAAGGTTCATGCTATGGGGCCACGCAACGCACAGGACATCGCATTCCCCATGGCACGGACCCGGGTCGGCATCATCTTCGGGGGCAAGTCTTCCGAGCACGAAGTTTCACTGCAGTCGGCGAAGAACATCCTCGATGCGCTCGATCGCGAGCGCTTCGAGCCGGTGCTGGTCGGCATCGACAAGCAGGGGCAGTGGCACCTGAGCCAGCCGGAGACGTTCCTGATCAATGCCGAAGATCCCTCGCGCATCGCGCTGCATCGGTCCGGCACGTCGCTGGTGGTGCGCCCGGGCGCCGAGCAGGGGCAGCTGCAGCCGTGCGATGCGGCCAGCGCCTTGGCGCAGATCGATGTGGTGCTGCCGATCGTGCACGGGCCGCTGGGCGAGGACGGCGCGCTGCAGGGCCTGCTGCGCATGGCCAACCTGCCCTTCGTCGGTTCGCCGGTACTGGGCTCGGCAGTGGCGATGGACAAGGATGTGACCAAGCGCCTGCTGCGCGACGCCGGGCTGCAGGTGGCGCCGTGGCTGTGCATCCGCCGCCATCAGGCGGCGGCAGTCGATGTCGACGCGGTGATCGCCCAGCTTGGCCTGCCGCTGTTCGTGAAGCCGGCCAACCAAGGCTCGTCGGTAGGCGTGAGCAAGGTCAAGGATGCAGCGGGCTTCGCCGAAGCGCTGGCAATGGCGCTGCGCTACGACCACAAGGTGCTGGTGGAATCGGCGGTGATCGGCCGCGAGATCGAGTGCGCGGTGCTGGGCAACGAACATCCGCAGGCCAGCCTGTGCGGCGAGGTGGTGGTGCACGACGAGTTCTATGCTTACGACACCAAGTACATCAACGCCGATGGTGCCGAAGTGGTGGTACCCGCGGATATCGATGCTGCAACCCAGGCGCGGATCCAGCAGATCGCGCTGCGGGCCTACCAGGCGCTGGAGTGTGCCGGCATGGCGCGCGTGGATGTGTTCCTCACCGCGGGCGGCGACATCATCATCAACGAGGTCAACACGCTGCCCGGCTTCACCCGCATCAGCATGTACCCGAAGCTGTGGGGTGCCAGCGGCGTGGACTACACCACGCTGATCACCCGCCTGATCGAGCTGGCGCTGGAGCGCCATGAAGCCGATCGCGAACTGCAGAGCGCTGTATAGCGGCGTTATCGCCCGCAGAGTCGAGCATGGCTCGACTCTGCGGAAAGCGATACCGGCCAGCGGCCGGCACTACCAGCTAGCCTCGCTTGCGGAACATCGAGATCACCGCAAGGATCAGGAACACCACGAACAGGATCCAGGCGATGTTCGTTGCGGCGCCGGCAATTCCGGAGAAACCCAGAACGGCGGCGATGATGGCGATGACAAAGAAGATGATGGCGTAGTGCAGCATGGCGCTCCTCGCGGGTGGTCGAGCCTTGGATGGCGTGGGTCCATCCTCCCGATCCTGCGGTGTGCAACCAGTGATGGCGATCTATGCAGCAGATGAAGCCTTCAGCCTGCGCAGCCCTTCTTCGATGCTGACCTGCGGCACGTAGCCGAAGTCACGGCGCGCCGGTTCCATGCTGTACCAGTGCGGCGTGCACAGCTGCTCGGCCAGGAAGCGGGTCAGCGGCGGCTCGCCGCGCAGGCGCAGCAGCGGCCACAGCCGCTCGCAGACGGCGCCGATGCGGTAGGCGGTCTTGAAGCTGATCGCCTTGTCCACGGATGGCGCACCCACCGCAGCCAACAGCTTGTTCACCAGCTCGCGCATCGGCAACGGCTCGCCGTTGGAGATGAAGTAGGCCTTGCCCGCACACGCAGCGCCCGGTGCCAGGGCGTCAAAGGCGAGGAAGTGCGCCAGCGCGGCGTTGTCGATGTAGGTGGTATCGACCTTGTTGTTGCCTTCGCCGACCAGGCGCAGGCGTCCCTGCCGCGCACGCTCGGCGAGCCTGGGCACCAGCTGCTGGTCACCGGGGCCCCAGATCAGGCGCGGACGCAGCGCCACCGTCGCCAACGCTGCATCGTTGGCGGCCAGCACGCGCTGTTCGGCGATCGCCTTGGTGGCCGCATACGGCGCCTGGAAATCTTCGCCGTACGGCACCTCGTCAGCCCCCAGGCCTTCCACCGGATGGGTGGCACGATGGGTCACGCTGGGCGTGGAGGTGTAGACCAGCCGGGTGATGCCATGCGCGCGGCACGCAGCGAGGACGTTGTCGGTGCCGACCACGTTGGCCTGGTGGTAGCTGTCATAGCTGCCCCATGCGCCGGCCTTGGCGCCGTTGTGGAACACCGCATCGACGCCGGCCACCGCATGCAGCACCGCCTGCGCATCGGCCAGATCACCGCGGATCTGGCCCACGCCCATCGCCTGCAGTTCCGGGTAATGACTGCGGTTGAACGCCAGCACCTGGTGGCCACGCTCGACCAGCCCGCGGCACAGCGCCTGCCCAAGGAAACCACCGCCACCGGTGACCAGGATCTTCATGCGCGCTTCTCCAGTTCGGCGCTGGCCCAGACGGCGAGCTTTTCGCGGCCGATCTTGGCGTTGTGACGGATATCGACGGGGAACGCCGGATGCACCAGGAAGTGCTGCAGGCCGGCCTCCGGCAGGCGGGCGGCTGCGTGCGCACGCAGCGCTTCCTGCAGCGCCGGGCTGTCGGACTGGCCGCGCTGCAGCTCCACGCACAGCACCGGCACCTGCGCGCCGGCGGCGCCGACGCCGACCAGTGCCGTGCGCGCCACGCCGGCCACGGTGTTGAACACCGGCTCGACCTGCTCGGTGTACAGCGGCCCGCGCGCGGTTTCCACGCGTTGCGTCTTGCGCCCGCAGAACCACAGGCGGCCCTGCACATCGAAATAACCGACGTCGCCCATGCGATGCACCACGCGGGTGCTGCCGTCGGCCAGCGTCTCGCGGATCTTCGCCGCCGCGGTGGCCTGCGGTCGGTTGAAGTAGCTGTCGGTGGCGGTCGGCCCGGCCACGGTGATTTCCCCCACTTCACCCACCGCCAGCACGCGCGCCTGCGACCAGTCCGGCAGCGGTGCGTCGTCGATGGCGATGATGCGCACCTCGTTGGGGGCCACCACGCTGCCCACGCAGGTGCCGGCACCGGCCTCGGTCGCCGCACGGGTGCGCTCCAGTTCGCGGCCTTCGACCACCGCCACCGGCAGGCACTCGGTGGCGCCATAGGGGGTCCAGAACTGCGCATCGGCCGGCAGCAGGCTGCGGATGGTGGCGACCACGTCCGGCGGCACCGGTGCCCCGGCCGAGGTCACCCGGGTCACCGTCGGCAGTGGCCGCCCGTGCCGGGCCAGCACCCGCATCAGCGCTGGCGAGCCGAACAGCTGGGTCACGCCGAAGCGCTGGATCGCATCGTGCAGGCGTCCCGGGTCGGCCTGCGCCGGCCGCGTCGGGTCCATGTCCGGGATCACCGAAGTCAGGCCCAACGCCGGGTCGAACAGCGCGAACGGTGGGAAGGTCGGCAGGTCCACCCCACCCGCTTCCATGCCGAAGGCACTGCCCAGCAACTGGATCTGGCCGACGAAGTGGCGGTGGCGGTAGACCACGCCCTTGGGCACGCCGGTGGAGCCGCTGGTGAACAGGATCGCCGCCATGTCCTCGCCATCGGTGTCGGCCAGCATCGGCCCAGCGCTGGCGCCAGCGCGCTCCAGCGTGGCCAGCGTGGTGCCGCCCCAGCCGAGGCGGCGGCCGACCGTCACCAGCCGGGTGGCCGACGGCGCCCAGCGCAGCACCAGCCTCGCCACATGCGCCAGCGGAATGCCGATGAAGGCCTGCGGCTGCGCCTCGTCCAGGCACTGCTTCAGTGCGCGCCGGTCGATGCCCGGATCGACCAGCACCGGCACTGCGCCCAGCTTGAACAGCGCGAACATCAGCAGGAAGAACTCCGGAGAAGGCCGCACCATCACCACCGTGCGCACGCCGCGGCCAATCCCGTAACCGGCCAGGCCGGCGGCCATGGCATCACTGCGGGCGTCCACCTGACGGTAATCGAGGGTGACATTGTAGGCGGCCATGCCGTTGCCGGCGCCGCGGCGGCCGGGGCAGCGGATGGCGATCTGGTCGGGGCGTTCACGCGCCAGTTCAGGCAGCCGTGCGGCGATATTGCAGGGTCGGTTCATCCGTTCATTGTCGCCGCTTACGGAATTTCTTGCGCGGCGGCCCACTTCGTGGAAAATCCGCTCCCTCGTTCCTGATTCCGACTGCCGCCCGAGGCGGCTTGCCCATGCAACATCCCTGCATGACCTGCGGCGCCTGCTGCACCCAGTACCGCGTGGCCTTCCACTGGATGGAATCGGACGAGGTCACCCCCGGCGGCGTGCCGCATCAGCTCACCGAGGTGCTGGATCCGCACCGCCTGTGCATGCGCGGCACCCATTCCAAGCCGGTGCGCTGCGTCGCGCTGGATGCGCAGATCGGCGTGTATTCACGCTGCACGATCCACCCCAACCGGCCCAGCGTGTGCCGTGAGGTGGATGCATCGTGGGAATACGGCAAGGCCAGCCCGCAGTGCGACAAGGCGCGCATTGCCTATGGCCTGGATCCGCTGACGCCGGCCAACTGGCGTTGGCGCGATGACGCCGACAATGACGACGATCATCCGGACGACAACGGCAACAGCCCGTCCTCGCCGCCGCAGGCACCGGTCGCCGCATAATCCGGTGTGCCGACCAACGGTCGGCACCCACCCATACCTTCCACTTGTGGGTGCCGACCGTTGGTCGGCACACCTCTCAGATCGGGTTCTTGTCCAGGAACGCGCGGATCTCCGGTACCAGCACTTCGTGCTTGTCTTCCAGCACATAGTGGCCGGCGTCCTCGAAGGCATGCACCTGGGCCTGCGGCAGTGCGGCCTGGAAACCCTTCAGGAAATGATGGTCGAACACGAAGTCACGCAGGCCCCAGCCGAGGAAGGCCGGGCGGTCGGCGAACGAAGGCAATGCCTTGCCGGCACGCTCCAGTAGCGACCAGGCCTTGTCGGCCGGCGACAGCGGGATGTCCTGCATGAAGCGGATGGTGCTGATGCGGTTGGCCCAGCTGTTGTACGGCGACACGTAGGCGCGGCGCACATCGGCCGGCATCCTGCGCTCCACGCCAAGCCAAGAGGCCCCGGACGAGAACGCATTGAAGCTGCGGATGATCCACTCGCCGATCTTCCAGTGGCGACCCAGCGCGATCTGCCACGGCATCTTCTTCGCCGCCGGCATCGGGAAGGCAGCGGTGTTGAGCACGACCAGGCGCTTCACCTGCTCGTGGTGCGACAGCGCCCAGCCGAAGCCGATCATGCCGCCCCAGTCGTGCACGGCCAGGGTCACCGGGCCGGTGATGCCCAGGTGCTTCAGCAGCGCATCAAGATCGTCCACGCGCGACTGCAGCGTGTACTCATAGCGGCTGTCGTCCGGCTTGTCCGACAGGCCCATGCCAATGTGGTCCGGCACGATGCAGCGGTACCTGTCCGACAGGCCGGCCACCAGCGTGCGCCAGTAATAGCTCCACGACGGGTTGCCGTGCACCATCACCACCACCTCGCCATCGCGCGGGCCCTCGTCGAGATAGTTCATCGACAGGCCGGGGCGGACCTCGAAGCGCTGCGGGTGGGCGGGGTAACCGGGAAGATCGCGCATGCGGAGCACCTAAGGAGAGTCGCGGCGCAATGTAGAGCCGAGCCGTTGCTCGGCTGCTCTCCGGTCCGCTGCGGAAGAGCCGCGCTGCGCGCGTGAGCCGAGCATGGCTCGGCTCTACAGGAGGTCGGGCAACGGGCTGCTTACCAGACCACTTCAGCCATCGAGCAGTTCAGGCCCGAGCCAATACCCAGAAGCGCGATGCGATCACCCTTCTTCAGCTTGCCCAGCTGCTTGAGCTTGCTCAGCACGATCGGCACCGAGGCCGGGCCGATGTTGCCGTGCTCGCCGAAGATGGTCATGACCTTCTTCGGGTCGATGCCGAAGTTCTTGATGAACGCGGCGGTGTGCGGCTGGCTGACCTGGTGGATCACGAACTGGTCCAGCTCCTCCACGGCCCAGCCGAGTGCGATCTTGGCGGCGCTGAAGGTCTTCTGCGCCAGCTTGATGCCTTCGATCAGCAACAGGCGGGTGTCGGTGACCATGCGGTCCAGGTTGCCCAGGCACAGCTGGTTCCACTCGGTGGCCGAGCGGGTCACGCCGCCCTTGTAGCGCGGCGCGTCCGGCACCAGCTCCGCGCGCGCCATCACCATCGCGGCGGCGCCCGACCCGGTGGTCAGCGCGGCCAGCTCGTTGCGGAAGTCGTCGGCGGTGACGTCCGGGGCGGTCATGCGCTCCAGGGTCTTCTCGTACACCAGGTTGGCGGTCTCGCCGTCCACCACCAGCGCGTAGTCGATATCACCGCGCTCGATCATGCGCGCCGCGATGTCCATGCCGTTGATGAAGGCCAGGCAGGCGTTGGCGACGTCGAAGGTCATGCATTCGTCGCTGACACCGAGGTTGCCCGACACGATCGAGGCCGTGGACGGCTCCAGGTAGTCGCGGCTGACCGAGGTGTTGACCAGCAGGCCGACCTGGGTCGCGGTGATGCCCGCGTCTTCCAGTGCCTTGCGGCCGGCCATGGTGGCGGCGTCCGACGCCAGCACGCCGTTGTCCCACAGGCGGCGGGCGTGGATGCCGGCGATGTCGCCGAGCACATCGGTGCGGATACCCAGGCGATCCAACGTCGGCTGCAGGCGTTCGTTGATTTCCTTGGTCGTCAGCGTATGCGGTGCGTCGACGTGTGCCAGGCCGGCGATCGAGACATTCTTGAAGAGCATCGAGGTTAGCGCCAAGGCTCAGGCAAAAGGGGGCGCTATTCTATAACCCCCGGGCTTTCACCGCATCTTTACGAATTCAGCCTCGGCCGTATGGTGAAGCGTTCAGCGCGGCGGGCACTGGAACGCGGCGAAGCGCTGGCTGCCATCGGCGGGGGCCGCAGCGGCCTGGACGGCATTGGCACCGGCGCTCGGGGCCTCGTTGCGGGCCAGGGTTTCCAGCTCTTCCTGCACCCGCAGCGGGTTGCGGTTGTAGAAGCCGACCTTGCTCTTCACGGTGACCACCACCTCGCCCTTGGCGATGCAGCCAGCCGGAACCGGCCCTGCCGGCAGCACGCGGGTTGCCTTGCCGGCCGGTTCGATCGGCACCCAGGTACAGGCGGTGACGGTGAGCAGCAGGGAGGAAAGCAGCAGAACGCGCATGGGCAGATCCTGGAAGGGTATGGGGGGATTCTGCCTGAACAGCCTGAATCGGGGGTAGCCGGGGCGGAGCCCAGGTAGCGCCGGGCCATGCCCGGCGAGCGCACAGCGCGGCATGGCTGGCCGCCGGAAAGCCGCCGGGCATGGCCCGGCGCTACCACGGGAGACCTGCCCGCCGTGGCGGGCAGGCACATCCCTTATTTCTTGACCGGGTTGCCTTCGGCGTCGATCACCGTCACCTCGCCCAGGTTCAGCGCGCGAACGGCCGCTTCGGTCTGCTTGAGGTCACCCACCACCACCCAGGTCAGGGCCTGCGGCTTGATCTCGGCGGCGGCCTGCTGCACCTGCGCCGGGGTCATCGCTTCGATCTCGGCCTTGCGCCGCAGCACGTAATCGTCCGGGCGCTTGAACTGCACGATCGAACCGATGGTCGACGCCACCGCACTGGCGGTCTCGTAGGCACCGGGCAGGCTCAGGGTCTGGATGTTGCGGATGCGGTTGACCTCGGCAGCGGTGGCCGGCTTGCTGCCATCGGCGAACGCGGCGATTTCCTTGCGCATTTCCGCCAGTGCCGGGCCGGTCTTGTCGATCTGCACCGGCGCGCTGGCCATCCACGGGCGCTGGCCCACCGAATTGACCGCGCTGCTGCGCGCACCGTACGACCAGTGCTTGTCCTCGCGCAGGTTCATGTTCAGGCGCGAGGTGAAGTCGCCGCCGATCACGCCGTTGGCGATGTCGAAGCGGGTCGAACTGGTGTCGCTGGAAGGTGCCACCACCTGGCCGGCAAACAGGTTGGCCTGTACCGCGCCCGGCTGGTCGATCAGGAAGACGCGCGGGCCCTTCGGCAGCGCAACGTCGGTGGCCGCCTTCACCTGCGGGGCCTCGCCACTGGCCTTCCAGTCGCCCAGCTGCTTGTCCAGCAGCGGCACGATCTCGGCCAGGGTGGTGTCGCCGACCACGATCAAGGTGCCGTTCTGCGGGCGCAGCCAGTCGTGGTGGAAGTCGACCAGGTCCTCGCGGGTCAGGCCGTTGATCGCCGCCTCGTCACCGCTACCGGTAAACGGAATGGCATACGGGTGGCCCTTGCCATACAGCAGCGGGGGCAGCACGCGCATCGCCACCGCACCCGGGTTGACCTTCTCCTGCTGGATGCCAGCGATCCAGCTCGCCTTGACCCGGTCGATCTCGCCCTGCTCGAAGCGAGGCTCGCGCAGCAGGTCGCGGTACAGCGCCAGCGACGGCACCAGGTTTTCCTTCAGCGCCGACAGGTCCACGCTCATCGAGTCCAGGCCGGCCGAAGCATCCAGGCTGGCGCCCAGCGCATCCGCGGCGTCGGCGAAGGCCAGCGAGCCCAGCTTGCCGGCGCCTTCGGTCATCAGGCTCATGGTGAAGTTGGCGGTGCCCGGCTTGCGGCCCTGGTCGGCACTGAAGCCGCCCGGGAACTGGTAGCTGAACTGCACCACCGGAATCTCGTGGCGCTCGGCCAGGATCACCTGGGTGCCGTTCTTCAGCGTGGCGCGCTGCAGCGCCGGGAACTTCAGCTGCGGGAACTCGCGGGTCTGCGGCACGCCGGCCTTGCGGTCGACCTGCTCGGGCAGGGTGCTGTACTTCGGGTCCACCGCCGGCACGGTGAACGGCTTCGGCGCCTGGCTCGGGTCTTCCTTCAGCGCCACGCGCTCACCCGGTGCGATCACCAGGGTGTGGCTGCCCTTGTCCAGCCACTGCGCGCCGAGCCGGCTCAGATCAGCAGCACTGGCCTTCTCGATGTTGGCCAGCGAGGTGCGGAAGCAGCCCGGGTCGCCGGTGAACACCGCACATTCTGCAAGGGCGTCGGCCTTGCCGCCGAAGCCACCAATGCGCTCGATGCCGCGGATGAAACCGGCGCGGGCACTGGTCTTGGCGCGCTCCAGCTCGGCCGCGGTCGGGCCCTGCTTGATCAGCCGGTCCAGTTCCTCGTCGATGATCTTCTCGACCTTGGCCGGGTCCTGGCCCTGCTTGACCGTCGCCATGATCACGAAGTTCGAGCCCAACTGCGAGGTCGACAGGCCCGACGCGATGCTGTCCACCAGCTTGTCCTGGTGCTGCAGGCGCTGGCTCAGGCGCGAAGACTTCGCACCGCCCAGCACCTGCGCGAACAACTGCAGCTGATCGACCTCGGTGGTGCCGACCTGCGGCACGTTCCAGGCGCGGTAGATGCGCGCCTGCGGCACCTTGTCGGTCATCGTCTCGCGCGTGTCGGCACTACGCTTGGCCACGTTCACCGCCGGCTGCGCCATGGTCGGGCCGGCCGGGATGCTGCCGAAGTACCTGGCGACCTTTTCCTTGGCGGTGGCCAGGTCGATGTCGCCGGCCAGCACCAGCACCGCGTTGTTCGGGCCGTACCAGGTACGGAACCAGGTCTTCACGTCATCCAGCGACGCCGCGTTCAGATCGTTCATCGACCCGATCACGCCGTGGTGGTACGGGTGGCCCACCGGGTACAGCGCCTTGTTGAGCTGGTCCCAGGCCTGGCCGTAGGGCTGGTTCTCGCCCTGGCGCTTCTCGTTCTGCACCACGCCACGCTGCTCGTCCAGCGCGGCCTGGTCGATCGCACCGACCAGATGGCCCATGCGGTCCGATTCCATCCACAGCGCCATGTCCAGCGCGGTGGTCGGCACGTTTTCGAAATAGTTGGTGCGATCGGTGTTGGTGGTGCCGTTCTGGTTGGTGGCACCCACCTGCTTGAACGGTTCGAAGAATTCGCCGTCGTGGTTTTCGCTGCCCTGGAACATCAGGTGTTCGAACAGGTGCGCAAAGCCGGTACGGCCAGCCGGCTCGTCCTTGCTGCCCACGTGGTACCAGACGTTGACCGCAACGATCGGCGCCTTGCGATCAGTATGCACGATCACGCGCAGGCCGTTGGGCAGGGTGAACTGCTCGTACGGGATATCGACCTTGGCCGGTGCCGCCGGCTTGGCGGCGAGCGCATGGGTGGGCGCGAGCGTGCCCAGGGCGGTGCTGAGGGCGACGGCCAGCAGTGCAGCGCGCGGGCGAAGGGCGAGAGACATATCCGGATCCTTGGTCACGAAGGTGAACCCCGATCCTAGCCTGCGCGCGCGGCGGCCGGAATCGGTCGCCAGTCACTGGGGGTGTTTGCCCAGATGGCCATCCAGTCCGATGCCCACGGGCGCTCTTGAAACGTCACAGACGCCGGCTGAAGGCGTCCGGACAGTGTCCGCGGCTTATCGAATGGACAGGTGTCCGCCCACCGGACACTTTCGGGACCACATAAAAGCCTTGCAAATCAACAACTAAAAGTTGGCACGCGGATTGCTTGGTACTTCCTGCGCCAGGAAGGGCTTCAGACAAAAGCTGACTGAAGACTGAACAAATGCAGGAAATCGAAAATTTCTCTTGCATGCCCAGAATTGGTGTACTACATTACTACCACACCACTGCTCACCAACACTAAACAGGCCCCGTCATGAACGCCAAGACCATTGCCATCGCCATCGCCCTGATCGCCGGCACCGCGGTTGTTTCGTCGGTGCAGGCCTCCGAATCCATCAAGACGCTGTCCACCGTGCAGGTTCGCCCTGCCGCCGACCAGCTGGCCCAGCAGGCCTGGGAACAGGCCAGCGGCATCCCGACCCTGGCCACCGTGGAAGTGCGCCCCAGCGCCGACCAGCTGGCTGAGCGCAACGGCTACGTCGCCGCCCCGGTCGCCGCCGCGATGCCGATCACCACCCTGGCCTCGGTGGAAGTGCGCCCGAGCCTGGAACAGCGCGTCGCCCTGGCCGCCGAACTGGAAGCCCAGCGCTACGCCGCCACCCTGGCTGCCGCTGCCACCAACGTCGCCAACTCGGTCATCGTCAACCTGCCTGCCCTGCAGGTGCGTCCGAGCGCTGCCGACCTGCAGGCCCTGGCCACCGAAACCGCCCAGGTCCTGCTGCGCCCGTAACCGGTGCCGCCCTGCCCCGCGCAGGGCGTGCGCCGTAAAGGCGGCGGTCGTCGCAGGTACACTGCGCCGATGAATGCCGCGCCCCAGTTCCACGTGATCCTGTTCCAACCGGAAATCCCGCCCAACACGGGCAATGTGATCCGGCTCTGCGCCAACACCGGCGCGCAGCTGCACCTGGTCGAGCCACTCGGCTTCGCACTGGAAGACAAGCAGCTCAAGCGCGCCGGGCTGGACTACCACGAGTACTCGCGCCTGCAGGTGCACCCCGACCTGGACACCGCGCTGGCGCGGATCGCACCGAATCGGTTGTTCGCACTCAGTACCCGCGCCAGCGTGCGCTACGACAGCGTGGCCTTTGAAGAGGGCGATGCGTTCCTGTTCGGCCCGGAAAGCCGTGGCCTGCCGCAGGACGTGCTCGATGCCCTGCCGGATGGCCGCCGCCTGCGCCTGCCGATGCGGCCGGACAACCGCAGCCTCAATCTTTCCAACACCGTTGCGGTGGTGATGTACGAGGCGTGGCGGCAGCATGGGTTTGCCGGCGGCGCGTAGCTCACGTGTGTTACTTTCTTTGCTCGCGCAAAGAAAGTAACCAAAGAAACGCGCCGCCATCGGCGAGCCGGTGCTGCGCACCGGTACCCTGCGCTCCTCGGCCCGCTTCAAGGCGGACCCGACAGCCGCGCGGTAGATCCACGCCATGCGTGGATGCGTTCCGCCTGGATCAATCAGGAGTGGGCGCCCTTGCGTTGCCCGGGGCGCGTGCGATTGCCGACAGAAGAAAACTCCAGACCATCAATATCGGCATGCGCACCGCACATGCCCAAGCCCGTCACCGTCGGGTCGATCCCGCCGGATGAGACTCTCAGCGCACCTGCATGTTTCTCGATAGCCACTGTGCCTAGTTCGGACTGATGAATCAGTTTTCCGCCTTCGGGCTTCATATGCAGCACGAAGGAGCAGACGTGCTGCATCGCCTGGGTACTGTGCAGCTCAACCCTATAGCCCAGTGATTCTTCGACAATCGACAGGCTGTCCCTGAACCCATCACGGCAACTGCGTCCGCTGCCCGGTTCGGTACACAGATCGCTCGCCTGCGAATAGCTGCCTGCCCATGCCCCATCATCCCTGTTGCCTGCCCACGCCATCTGCAGCACGGAGGCTTGGAACAGCAGCGGGAGGCACAGCAGCCTTACAGCGGGATTGTTCTTCATTCAGCTTGCATCTCCGGATAGGCGTCCCTTGCCGCCCACCCTACCTGGCAATGCCGGCCAGCGGCCGGCACTACCGATGCACTCAGAACGCGTTGATGCCGGTCAGCTCGCGGCCGATCACCAGCTGGTGCACGGTCTCGGTACCCTCGTAGGTGATCACCGATTCCAGGTTCAGCGCATGACGGATCGCCACGTGCTCGGTGGTGATCCCAGCCCCACCGAGCAGATCGCGACACTCGCGGGCGATGTCAATCGCCATGCGGCAGTTGTTCCACTTGGCCAGGCTGACCTGCTGCGGCTGCAGCTGGCCGGCTTCCTTCAGGCGACCCAGCTGCAAGGCCAGCAGCTGCGCGGTGGTGATGCGGCGGGCCATCTCGGCCAGCTTGATCTGCGCGCTCTGCGTGGCCGCCAGCGGTCGACCGAACAGCACACGCTCCTTGGCATAGCCCAGCGCTTCATCCAGGCAGGCAATCGCCGCACCGATCGGCCCCCAGCTGATGCCGTAACGGGCCTGGGTCAGGCAGCCCAGCGGCCCCTTCAGGCCCTTCACGTTCGGCAGGCGATGGCTGTCGGGCACGCGCACGTCATCGAAGAACAGCGCGCCGGTCAGCGACGCGCGCAGGCTCATCTTGTGCTTGATCTCCTGCGTCGTGAAGCCGGCCATGCCCTTTTCCAGCACGAAGCCTTGGATGCCGTCCTCGGTCTGTGCCCAGACGATCGCGAGGTCGGCCACCGGGCCGCTGGTGATCCACATCTTGCTGCCGCTGATGCGCCAGTCGCTGCCGTCGCGCACCGCGCGGGTCTTCATGCTGGCCGGGTCGGACCCACCGTGCGCCTCGGTCAGGCCGAAGCAGCCGATCAGTTCGCCGCGTGCCATCGCCGGCAGCCACTGCTGGCGCTGTTCCTCGCTGCCGTACGCGTAGATGGGATACATGCACAGCGAGCTCTGCACCGAAACGAAGCTGCGCAGGCCCGAATCGCCGCGCTCCAGCTCCTGGCAGATCAGGCCATAGCTGACCGCGCCGAGGCCACCGCCGCCGTACTCGGTCGGCAGGGTCGCGCCCAGCAGGCCCAACGAGGCGATCTCCGGCACCAGTTCGTCGGGGAAGCGGGCCTGATCGAAAGCATCGCCGATGATCGGCAGCACGCGCTCGTTGGTGAAGCGGGCGACGCTCTCCTGCACCGCGCGCTCTTCCTCGTTGAGCAGGGAACGGACATCGAACAGATCGTACGGATGCAAAGCCATGGCACTCACACGCAGTCAGGACCCGGCCATTGTCGGTCATCCGGGCAGCGCGTGCCGACCAAGGTCGGCACCCACCAGAGATGCACCGCTACGCTGCAATGCAGCAATCATGACGTGAACATGGCCGATCTAGCTCGATCACGCGCGGCCCGGTACCCTGACACATTCAAACAACCGTTTCGCCCGTGGCCGCACGCGCGATTCCCAGGCACCGCCGGTGGCCCCGATGCCGGCCCTACCCACGAGTCATGCAATCGATGAGCGCTGAAGCCAACGCCCTGCCCCCGCGTGAAGTAATGGAGTTCGACGTGGTGATCGTCGGTGCCGGCCCCGCCGGCCTGGCCACCGCGATCCGCCTGCGCCAGCGCGCGATCGAAGCCGGCCGCGAGCTGTCGGTGTGCGTGCTGGAGAAGGGCTCCGAACCGGGCGCGCACGTGCTGTCCGGCGCGGTGATGGATCCGCGCGCGCTGACCGAACTGTTCCCGGACTGGGCCGAGCGCGGCGCACCGCTGAAGCAGAAGGTCACCCGCGACGAATTCCTGTTCCTCAGCGAGACCGGCGCGCGCAGCACCCCCAATGCGCTGCTGCCGGAGTGCTTCCACAACGAAGGCAACTACATCATCAGCCTGGGCGAAGTGACCCGCTGGCTGGCGCAGCAGGCCGAGGCGCTGGAGGTTGCGATCTTCCCTGGCTTCGCCGCTGCAGAAGTGCTGTACGGCGACAACGGCGAGGTCATCGGCGTGGCCACCGGCGACATGGGCATCGAGAAGGACGGCAGCATCGGTCCGGCCTTCGAACGGGGGATGGCGCTGCACGCCAAGTACACGATCTTCGCCGAAGGTGCGCGCGGCCACCTCGGCCGCCAGCTGATCGCCCGCTACAAACTGGACGAAGGCAAGGACCCGCAGGCCTACGGCATCGGCATCAAGGAGCTGTGGCAGATCGACCCGGCCCGGCACGAGCCGGGCCTGGTGGTGCATGCGGCTGGCTGGCCGCTGGACAGCGACACCTACGGCGGTGCGTTCCTGTACCACGCCGACGGCGGCAAGGTCGCCATCGGCTATGTGGTCGGCCTGGACTACAGGAACCCGTGGCTGAGCCCGTTCGAGGAGTTCCAGCGTTTCAAGACCCATCCCTCCATCCGCAAGCACCTGGAGGGCGGCACCCGCATCGGTTACGGCGCCCGTGCGATCACCGCCGGCGGCCTGCTGTCGCTGCCGAAGACGGTGTTTCCCGGGGGCGCGCTGGTCGGCTGCGAGGCCGGCTACCTCAACGCCAGCCGCATCAAGGGCAGCCATGCCGCGATCAAGACCGGCATGCTGTGCGCCGACGCCGCGTTCGACGCGCTGGCCGCCGATCGCCAGCACGATGAACTGAGCGCCTACCCGAAGGCGTTCGAAGCCAGCTGGCTGTTCACCGAACTGCAGCAGGCCAAGAACTTCAAGCAGTGGTTCAAGAAGGGCCAGACCGTTGCCACGCTGATGACCGGCGTGGAGCAGTGGCTGCTGCCGAAGCTGGGCGTGCGCAACCCGCCGTGGACCCTGCACCGCACCCAGCCTGACCACGCCTGCCTGGAGCCGGCGTCGCAGCACACCCGCATCGCCTACCCCAAGCCCGATGGCGTGCTGACCTTCGATCGTCTCAGCTCGGTGTTCCTGAGCAGCACCAACCACGACGAGAACCAGCCCAGCCACCTCACGCTGAAGGATCCGAGCATTCCGGTGAAGGTGAACCTGGCCGAGTACGCCGGTCCCGAAGCCCGTTACTGCCCGGCCGGCGTGTACGAGTTCGTCGGCGACGCCGACAACGCGCGCCTGCAGATCAACGCGCAGAACTGCGTGCACTGCAAGACCTGCGACATCAAAGACCCGACCCAGAACATCGTCTGGGTGACCCCGCAGGGCGGCGGCGGCCCGAACTACTCGGGCATGTGATCGCCCCGGGCTGCGACCACGTGTCGCAGCCCGGCCGCTCCACCGCACCGCTATCCTGCCCGCCCATGCGTGCCTCCCGCCTGCTCACCACCGTTGCCGTGGCCCTGCTTGCCACGGCCTGCCAGCGCACGCCTGCGGCGCCGGCCACGCCTGAACAGGCCCGGCAGCAGGCCATGCAGCGCGCGTTCGAACTGTGCGCCGGCTGCCACACCGTACAGCCTGGCGGCATCCACCGCTTCGGCCCCAACCTGCACGGCGTGATCGGCCGTCGCGCCGGCAGCCTGCCCGATTACGGCTATTCCGACGGCATGCGCCGCGCCGACATCACCTGGAGCGCGCAGACCCTGGACGCGTTCCTGCAGTCGCCCACCCACGTGGTGCCCGGCACGCGCATGTACAACGCCTTTCCCAGCGCCGAACGCCGCGCACTGGTGATCGCCTACCTGCAACAGCAGTCGTCTCAGTGACCCAGTCGCTGCAGCTGGTGCTGCAGGCGCTCCACGAACGCCGTTACAGCGGCGAACACCGGTGCCGGATCGGCCTCGGTCGCATCCTGCAGGCGCTCGACCAGCGCGTTGGCCTGCCCGGCCAGTGCGCTTGCCCCGATCGCCCCCAGACCGCCCGCCTGGCGATGCAGGTGGAGCGCCGCAGTCTCGCGGTCACCGGCCCGCACGGCGCGCTGCACCGCCGCCAGATCACTTTCACTGGCCTGCAACAGGCTGTCGCGCAGCTGCTCGGCCACGGCGCGCGAGCCATAGCGCTGCTGCAGGGTGGCCAGATCAGGCAGCACTTCAGCGTCGTCGGCGACAGTCTCCTGCACGGGCGCATCGAACGACTGGCCCTGTGCCTGCGGCAGCCAGCGCAGCAGCGCGGTGCGCAGCGTGGCCAGCGACAGCGGCTTGGCCAGCACCTCGTCCATGCCGGCCTCGCGGCAGCGGCGCGCATCGTCGTCCAGCACGCTGGCGGTCAGCGCCAGCACCGTCAGCCGCGGCTGGCCGGTACGGCCCTCGCGCTCGCGCAGCAGGCGGGTGAAACCGAAGCCGTCGAGTACCGGCATGCGGCAGTCGGTAATGACCAGATCGAAGGCCTCCGATGACAAGCGGTCCAGTGCCTGCTGGCCATCGCCCAGCAGCACATGGGGTACGCCCAGCTGCTGCAGCCGCCACGCCATCATCGCCTGGTTGGTCGGGTGATCCTCGATCACCAGCACGCGTGCCTCGCGCAGCGCCGGCGGCAGCAGCGCCGCCTGCTCCTGCTCCGCAACCAGCGCTTCAACGTCACCCCTGCCTGCCTCCACCAGCGCCAGCCGCACCTCGGCGCGGGTGCCCTCGCCCAGCGTGCTGTGCAACTCCAGCTCGCCGCCCATCATCTGCACCAGACGCTGGCAGATGCTCAGGCCGAGGCCGGTACCACCATGGTCGCGCTGGATGTAGGCACCGGCCTGGGTGAACGGCGCAAACAGGTGCTGCAGCTGTTCCGGTGCGATCCCGGTGCCGGTGTCGGTGACGCTCAGGCACAGCGGCTGGCTGCCGTCTTCGGCGGTCGGGCCCAGTACCTCCAGCTGCAGCCGCACTTCGCCGCGTGCAGTGAACTTGATGGCATTGCTGAGCAGGTTGAACACGATCTGGCGCAGGCGCACGCCATCCACTTCGTGCGCTGCCGCCAGCTGAGGGTCGATCTGCACGTGCAGTTCCAGCCCGCGTGCACTGGCCTGCGCCGACATCAACCGGCACACGCTTTCCAGCAGGGGCCGCAGCGGTTGCGGCACCGGCTCCAGGCGCAGTGCACCCGCTTCCAGCCGCGAGTAATCGAGGATGTCGTCGAGGATCTGCCGCAGCATCTGCGCCGAATCCTCGATCACGCCGAGGATGCGCTGCTGCTCGCTGTCCAGCGGTGAGTGCGCCAGCACCTCCAGCATGCCCAGCACGCCGCTCATCGGCGTACGGATCTCGTGGCTCATCGTGGCCAGGAAACGCGATTTGGCCTCAGCGGCCTGCTCGGCGTCCGCCTTCGCCGCCGCCAGTGCATCGGCCTGCATCCGGGCTTCGCTTACATCCACCCAGTACCCGCTCCAGATCACCGCGCCTTCTTCGGCGGCGTAGGGATGGGCCTGGCTGCGCACCCAGCGCACGCCTTCCCCGTCGCTGCGCAGGCGGAACTCCAGGATCAACGGCGCGAACTGGTGCGCGGCCTGCTCGATGGAATGCAGGATGCGCGCGCGGTCCTCCTGCTCGACGCGTTCCAGCAACACCCTCGCATCCTGTTCGGCCTGCTGCCGGGTGATGCCGAACAACGCAGGCAGGTCGCCGGCGATGAACGGGAAGCTCAGCGTGCCATCGGCATCGCGACGGGCCTGGTAGACCACCGCCGGCAGGTTGTCGGTCACCTCGGCCAGGCGCTGCTCCAGCTGGCGGCGTCCTGCCACCTCACGGCGCAGCCGCCAATGGCCCACGCCATGCACCAGCAGTGCGGTCAGCAGCACCATCAGCACGGGCACGCCCCACCGCAGCAGATTGCTCCAGTCGACCCCATTGCGGTACTCCACCGCCAGCCAGGCGCTGCGCAGCGCCTCGCGCTTGCGTGGGGTCATCTGCAGCAGCAGGCGATCGAAGGTCGTGGCCAGGGCCGCATGGCGGCGATCCACTGCCAGCGCCAGCTGGTCGTTGAAACCGGCCGGAGCCGCGACCTGCATCCGCCCCGGGAAACGGCTGCGCAGCAGGTGATCGACCACGGCAAGGTTGCCGACATAGGCATCGGCTTCACCCTCAAGCAGGCGCTGCAGCGCCTGCTCGGCACTCCGCGCAGCAATGATCCGGGCCTGCGGCGCCTGTTGCTGCACATAGCCACGCACGCGCTCCGGGTCGGACAGCAGCACGCGCTTGCCCTGCAGGTCGGCCAGGCCCAGCAGCGACTCGCCATCGCTCCTGACCACAATCACGTTCGGCACGCTGATGAAGGGCTGGCTGAACACCCAGTCCGGGCCCAGGTAGCGCGAATCAACGGGTATGCCCATCACCGCCTGCAGTTCACCGCGGCGGGCCTTCTCACGCACCTCGTACCAGTCGTGGCTGTTCTCGACCTTCAGGTTGGCGCCGGCCTGCATCAGGCGCTGCAGGTACTCGCTGGCCAGGCCACTGGGCCGGCCATCCTCGCCGGTGAACGACAGGGGCGCGGCATTCGGCGCGAAACCGATCATCAGCGGCTGCTCCAGCACACGCTTCTCGGCCTGGCTCAGCGCCAGCTGCGCCGATGCCGACCAGTGCGGCGGTGACAACCAGCGTTGTGCAAGGGCATCGCGCTGGGCCTGGCTGGTCGCGGCCAGCGCCAGGTCCAGGGCTTCGGCCAGGGGTTGCTTGCTGTTGGGAATGCCGAAGTGCAACCGTTCAGGGGGCAGGTCGCTCGGCCGCAACAGCGCCACGCCCTGCAGGCGCCGGCTGGCAATCAGCTCGGTGGCGACGAAGGCATTGCCGATGTAGACGTCCGCTTTGTCGTCTCTGACCATCTGCAATGCGCTCAACGTGTCATTTGCGACAAGCTGGCGGGCACGCGGGAATCGGGCGCGCACCTGCGGACCGGTCAGGAAGTCCTGTTCGATCACCACCCTCAGCCCATCCAGGTCCGGCATGTCGGAGGCACGCAGGTCATCGGGCCGGCCCACCAGTGCGAGCGGCGCCTCACTGTAGGCGGCGGTATAGACCATGCAGCGGGTGCGGTCGGCACTGAGGCCGACATTCATCACCACGTCGATCTCGCCACGACATGCCGCATCCAGCACGGATGTCCAGTCCGGATAGCGGCGCGCCTCGACCTTCACACCGAGCTGGCGAGCAAGATGCGACAGGTAGTCCGGTCCCAGCCCGACCTGCTCGCCATCACGGAGGGACTCGAAGGGCGGCCAGCCGCTGTCATACTGCCCGACAACGATGGTCGGATGCGCCACCAGGTATTCGCGCTGCAACGGGCTGAGCGGCAGCAGGCCAGGGGCCGGCTGTGCCTGGGCCACGGGCAGCGCCAGCACCGCCAGCAGCAGGAGCAGCCCGCGAACAGCCCACCTACGCATCTGCGTCGATCTCCTAGAATCCTGCCAGGGACCGCGATGGTCGCGGTCCGGCGTGCCCGATGGCCATACTAGAGCATGAGCTTGCGCATCATCATCGCAGACGATCACCCCGTGGTCCGTATCGGTACCCGCGCCGTCATCGAGTCGAGCGGCGTCGGCCGCGTGGTCGGCGAGGCCGACAGCGCGCAGGCGCTGATGACCCTGCTCGCCAGCCAGCCCTGTGACCTGCTGGTCACCGACTACTCCATGCCGGGCAGCCCGCAGGCCGACGGCTTCGCCATGATCGGCATGATCCGCCGCCGCCATCCCGACCTGCCGGTGCTGATGCTCAGCGTCTCCAGCAACCTGGCGATCCTGCGCATGGTGCTCGACAGCGGCGTGCTCGGCCTGGTCGACAAGAGTTCGTCGATGGACGAACTGCCACAGGCCATCCAGTCGGTCTACCGCGGCCAGCCCTACATCAGCCGCAGCCTGCGCGAGCGGGTGGAAGCGGCCGGCAGCTGGCGCATGCGCGAGGGCGACGGCAAGCCGCTGTCCCCGCGCGAGGTGGAGGTGCTGCGCTTGCTGGGCACCGGCATGACGGTAAAGGAGATTTCGCTGCTGCTGCACAAGAGCGTCAGCACCATCAGCCGGCAGAAGGGCGATGCGATGCTCAAGCTGGGGCTGAAGGGCGATGCCGAATTGTTCGACTATCTGCGTGACGGCAAGATCTGAGACGCGATTCACATAATCGCCCCAGCAACAATGCGAGGTCGAAGGGATCGACCGGCGCATGTCCGGCCGCCAGCCGCGTCACCGTGGACGCGGGCCGCCAGCAGGCAGAGCCTGGCGCTTCGCCGCGGTGCGGTGCAGGGCGCGCCTGACGTGCTGCAGCCGCAGCAGGAGACCCCGCAGGAGCAGGCGCGGCAGGCCCAGAAGGCGATGGGCGTCGGACATGCCAACGCCTTGGCAGAGGAGGGAGGGGCCACCTCCGCGGCCCTTTTCCTTTCCGCCAGCTGAGCGGCCGCAGCCGCTTTCAGCCTTGCTTCATGCCGCCTGCCGCTAGATGAATGCGCAAGCCGCTCGGTGCACCAGGCAATGTTCCGGCAATGTTGGAACGCCAGCGTGGACATCACGGCAGCCGGGGCGCCCCGCGCCCTCCCTGCCCAGCGCGGCATGCACCTCACAGGAGAACGAACATGCTCAGTACTTCCACACTCAGCTTCCGTGGTCTGGCGATGGCTCTGGCACTGGTGGCCGGTGTCGCCGTGGTCAGCGATGCCAGCGCGATGTCGAGGAAGGACAAGCGCACCCTGGTCGGCGCCGTGGTCGGTGGCGTGGCCGGCAACCTGCTCTCCAACGGTGATCCTGCCGCCACCGTCGGTGGTGCCGTGGCCGGCGGCGCGATCGGCAATCTGACCACCTCCGACCGCCGCGACCGTCGTTATTACGACAATCGCTACTACGACAACCGCTACGATCGTGGCTACTACCGCAGCGGTTACTACGATCGTGGCGACGACCGCCGCTGGCAGCGCGAGCGTTACTACGACAACCGCTACTACCACGACCGCGGTCGCCATCGCGGCTGGTAAGCGGCACGGCGGCGTTACCCTGCCGATGGCAGAGACGGGCGGGTCGATGACCCGCCCGTTTGCGTTGGCCGCGCGCATGGCGTTGAATGCGCAGCCTTGGATGTGACTTTCCCCTCTCAGGCTGCGGCATGACGTCTTCCTCCCACCGCGTGCAGGGCCTCAACAACGACGAGGTCGCTGCCGACTGGCCACCGATCAGCGCGGCGGACATCGCGTGGTTGCGGCAGTGCTATCCGCAGCTGGACAGCGGCAGCCAACCGCGCTGGCACAGCCCGCGACCGCTGTCGGCTGCCGCCATCGTCGATGGCACGCGCGGCGCGGTGTTCATCAAGCGCCATCACCACAGCGTGCGCAACGCGGCCTGCCTGGAGGAAGAGCACCGCTTCATCGCCCATCTCGCCACTGCTGGCGTGCCGGTGGTGCAGGTGCTTGCAGCGACCGATGGTCACACCGCAGTCGAACGCGGCGAATGGACGTTTGAACTGCACGACGTCGGCGTAGGCGACGACCTGTACCGCGACGCGGTGTCGTGGTCGCTGCTGACCGACGTCGCGCAGGCCCGTGAAGCCGGACGCATGCTGGCCCAGCTGCACCGTGCTGCCGACGGCTACCGCGCGCCCCAGCGCAGCACCCATCTGCTGGTCGCGCGCGATGATCTGATCCGCGCCGACGATCCGGTGGCGGCAATCAAGGCAGGGCTGCACGCGCGCCCCGGCCTGGCCCGCTATCTCGCGCGCATTCCGTGGGAAGCGCAGTTGCGGCGTGACGTGCTGCCGTGGCACACGGGCCTGGCCGAGCGCCTGCGCGACGAACCACGGCTGTGGGCGCACAACGACTGGCATGTCTCCAACCTGCTGTGGCGCGACGGGCAGGTCAGCACCGTTCTGGATTTCGGCCTGGCCTCGCCCACCAGCGCACTGTTCGACCTGGCCACCGCCATCGAGCGCAACGCCGTGGCGTGGCTGGAGCTGGCGCGCGGCATGGAGGCCGTGCGCATCGATATCGCGCTGGCGTTGCTCGATGGCTACCGCGAGGTGCTGCCGCTGTCGGCGGCACGCGTGCACCTGCTGGCCGACCTGCTGCCGATGGTGCATTTCGACTTCGCACTGTCCGAAGTGGAGTACTTCGAAGGTGTCACCGGCTCGACCGCGAATGCCGACGTGGCGTGGCAGCCCTTCATGCTGGGGCACCCGGCGTGGTTCCACAGCGCGCCGGGACAGGCATTGCTGCAGGCCCTGCACGCGGCAGCCTGAAGGGCGCCGGCTCGCAAATCCGTACCATTTGTAGTGAAATGGTCACCTGAAGCGGGGGTGCCTGGATCTGCCAGGCTGAGAGAGTCCCTTGGAACCTGATCCGGTTTGCACCGGCGTAGGGAGCTTTGAGCCGCAGCCACACCCCCGTCATGGGCCGGTGCACCTGCGCGCCGTCGCTTCGTCTCCCTTGTTGTCCGAAGACGAATCGAATGAACCGCTGCCTGCGCCCCACCCTGCTCTCCCTCGCCCTCTGTGCCGCGCTGCCGCTGCATGCCAGCGGGGCCGAGGCCACCACCGATGCGTCTGCCACCGGCGCCGAACGCTCGCCGACCGAACTGGCGGCGGTGCGCGTGCAGGCCGGCAAACCGAAGGCCGATACCTCGCGCGTGAACGCCTTCGGTGGCGGTTCGTGGAAGGACACGCCGGCTTCGGTGAACGTGCTCGAGCGCGACTATCTCGACCGCCGCCAGCTACGTTCGCTGTCCGAGCTGGCCAGCAATGATGCCTCGCTGGGTGATGCCTACGCGCCGGTGGGCTACTACCAGAACGTCGCCATCCGCGGCTTCGCCCTGGACGCCGCCACCGGCTACCGCTTCAATGGGCTGTCCATCGCCGGCGAGCAACGCCTGGCGCTGGAGAACGTGCAGTCGGTGGAGATCCTCAAGGGTGAAGCCGGCCTGGCGGCAGGCGTGATGGCGCCGGGCGGCATCATCAACTACATCGGCAAGCGCCCGGCCGAAGTGCGCACCGCCACGCTCGGCACCGATTCGGAAGGCTCGCGCTACGTCGCCGTCGATGTCGGCCACTGGATCACCCCGCGCTTCGGCCTGCGCCTGAATGCCGCATGGGATTCCAGCAAATCCTACGTCGAGCATGCCGATGGCCGCCGCAACTTCTACTCGCTGGCCGCCGACTGGCTGATCGGCGAGCGCGGCAAGCTGGAAGTGGATGCCAACTACCAGACCAGCTCGCAGCGCTCGGTGTCCGGCTACCAGCTGCTGGGCGCGCGTGACCTGCCGCGTGGTGTCGACCGCGAGCATCTGCTCGGCTATCAGCCGTGGCAGCGCCCGGTGGATATCGCCAGCACCAACATCACCGCGCTGCATACTTACGATTTCAATGACGCTTGGCAGTCGCGCGTCTCGGTGGGCCACAGCCGCTCGGTGATCGACGACAACGTCGCCTTCGCCTACGGCTGCTACTACGCCACGCAGTGCGCCGACGGCAGCGTGCCGGGCAACTACTTCGCGCCCAATGGCGACTATGACATCTACGACTACCGCAGCCCGGACGACACCCGCCAGAACCAGCAGGCCCGTGCCGAACTGCGTGGCCGCTTCGAGACCGGCAGCATCGGCCACCAGCTGACCCTCGGTGCCGACTACTTCCGCCGCACCGTGGACAGGCGCCCGAGCGTCAACGAGTACGTCGGCACCAGCAACATCCACGACGCACCGGTGCCGGTGTTCGCGCCGTCGCCGAGGATGCCGGGCCCCTCCGCACTGCGCCTGGACAGCCGCCAAGCCGCGTTCTTCGCGCTGGACCGGATGAGCTTCGGTGACGACTGGCAGTGGCTGGCCGGTGGCCGCTTCGTGCGCCTGGACGAGCGCGCCTACGACAAGCGCGGCATCCCGCAGCGGCACAGCCGCCTGTCGCGCTTCCTGCCACAGACTGCGGTGGTGTGGAAAGCCACCGACCAGCTCAACGCCTACGCCAGTTACGTGCGCGGCATTTCGCTGGGCCAGGAAGCGCCGTTCTGGACCAGCAACGCTGACACCTTCCTGCCGTCGGTACAGTCGCGCCAGCTGGAAGTGGGCGTGAAGTACGTGCCGGTCGAGGCGTTGACGCTGGGCGCAGCCGTGTTCCGCATTTCGCAGCCGTACCAGTACGCCAAGCCGGACAACAGCGACGTGGGTTACACCTTCGTCGAGGAAGGCACGCAGACCCACACCGGCCTGGAGCTGACCGCCAACGGCCAGCTGACGGACGCATTGCAGATCGTGGCCAGTGCCAGCGTGCTGCAGGCGCGCGCGCGCGACACCGGCACGCCGGCCTATGAGGGCCATCAGCTGGTGAACGTGCCGAAGGTGCGTGCCAGCGTGCACGTGGCCTATGCACTGCCGTTCCTGCAGGGCCTGGATGTCACTGGCGGGTGGCGCTATGCCGGTGCCAACGTGGCACGCGCCGACGGCGCCGTGCGCGCGCCGGACTACTCGGTGTTCGATGCCGGCCTGCGTTTCCAGCACCGGCTGCACGAGCGTGCCGTGACCTGGAACCTGTCGGTGGACAACGTGTTCAACCGCTTCTACTGGCGTGACACCGGCAGCAGCGGCGGTGACTACTACCTGTTCCCCGGCGCACCGCGACAGGCGCGCCTGTCGGTGACGTTCGCGCTGTGAACGGCGTCGTGCTCGAGTGGACCGCCGCGCTGTGCAGCGTGCTCGGCGTCTGGCTGATGGCCCGGCGCCGGTTGTCTGCATGGCCGGTGGGCCTGCTGTCGGTCACGCTGTATGGCCTGGTGTTCGCCGAGGCCAAGCTGTACTCGGACACCCTGCTGCAGGTCGCCTTCGGTGGCTTCCTGGTCTACGGCTGGCTCAACTGGCGCCAGCACGCCGCCGATGAGGGCAGCATCCGCATCGTGCCACTGGCGCGAGGCAAGCTGCTGCGCGACCTGGCCTTCGGCCTGTGCGGTGGCGTGGCGCTGGGTGCGGCCATGCACACCTTCACCGATGCCGCGCTGCCGTGGCTGGACGCGATGCTGACCGCACTGAGCCTGGTCGGCCAGTGGTGGCAGGCGCGCCGCCACGTCGCCTGCTGGTGGGTATGGATCGCCGTGGACGTGGTCTATGTGGGTGCGTACCTGTTCAAGTCGCTGCACGTAACTGCCGCGCTGTACGTGTTCTTCCTCGGCCTGGCCGTGTTCGGCCTGCGCGCATGGAGCGCGGCCGCGCGCGAACCGCAGGTGGCGCCGGTTCGTTGATGCGGATGGCCGGGCTGTGCGCTGGCCATCCACAGTAGAGCCACGCCATGCGTGGCTGAAGGGTCACCGGTAGGCCCATCCACGCATGGCGTGGATCTACCGGTCAAGCACCAGACCCAATCGCAGCGGTTGGCGCATGTCGGCCGGCGGTGCGGTCTGCAACGGCGCTGCCTGCAACGTCGCGCGCAGGTCGGCATCGACCTGGGCGTCACCCAGGCTGTCGAACTCCAGCTTCGAGATGCGGCCGTCCGCCGCAATCCACAGGCTCACAGGCAGCGGCGTAGGTGTATCCGGGTGTGCACGCAACCACTCCACCACGCGCTGCACCTGCGGGTCCTGTTCCTGCTGCAGGCGCTGCTGCAGCTGGCCACCCACGGCGGCGGCGTAGGCCATCCAGTGCGCAGGGGCTTCGTGTGCGGACGCCGCCGAACTGCCCAGCGCCAGCGCGGCGAACAACGCGGCCAGTGGCCGCCACCAGCGGCGGATGCCGGTCCTGTTTGCTGACATGACCATCGCCTGCCTCCTGCGCTCCCCTCCAGCGCGCCATGGTCGGCGCCATAGATGACAGGCAGATGGCGGGCCGTGATGGCCCGGCGCGATCACTCGCCCAGGTCGGCCAGCACCTTGCGCGAGGGCGCGAAGAAGGTCACGCCGGTGGTGGCGGTGGAGAAGTCGAGGATGCGGTCGTGCAGCGGCGCAGGATTGCCGATGAACATGCGCTCGAGCATCTTCTCGATCACCCACAGGCGGCGCGTGTAGCCGATGAAGTAGGTGCCGTACTCGCCGCGGCCCGGGTTGGCGAACGGCATGTTGTCGCGCAGGATTTCGTGCTCGCCGTCGGCGTCTTCGATGGTGCACAGCGTCTTGTGCGATTTCTGCGCATCGGCCGGCGCATCATCCAGCTCGATGTTGTCGTGCTTGGTGCGGCCGATGATCGCCTCCTGCGCCTCGGTCTTCTGCGCGCGCCAGGCATCGAGGTTGTGCAGGTACTTCTGCACCACCACGTAGCTGCCGCCGGCATGCTCCGGGTCTTCATCGCCAACAATGGTGGCTTCCGGCAGCGACAGTCCTTCCGGGTTGGCGGTGCCGTCGACGAAGTCGAGCAGATCGCGGCCATCGAAGTAGCGGAAGCCGGCCACGTCATCGACCGCTTCCACCGCATCACCGAAGGCCATCAGCAGGTTGCGCTCGAACGCCACGATCAGGTCCATGGTACGTGCGCGGATGTGGTACAGCAGGTCACCGGGCGTGGCCACAGCGGTGTGGGTCGCGCCCTTGATCTCGCGGAACGGCTTCAGCTCGCGTGGCGGCGTGGAGCCCACCAGCGGCTGCCACACGCGATGGCCGATGGCCACGTTGCAGGTGAAGGTGCGCTCGATCTCGCGGATGGCGGTGTTCTTGATCAGGTCATCGGTGCTCGCCAGCACCTCGCGTGCCTTGGCGATCGACGCCTCGTCATCCTTCACCTTCAGCACCAGAAACGCCGCCGAATGGGTAAGCGGTGCGGTGATCTGCTGCGGCTCGTTGTCGAGCGTGTGGTTGAGGGCGGTGATCGGTGCGGGCTGGGAATTCACGGCAGTTCCTGCTGGCTTGAGGCGGGTGCATCGTCAATGGCGACGTGCCGGGATCATAGCGGAACCGCCTGACCGGCAACGGAGCGGTTCTCGTTCCGTCCTGCGAGCAGCACCGTGCATTCCCGCGCTACATGGAACTGCTGCGGCCCTGCACTCTCCGGACGCACACAAAAGAAGAAGCCCGGCGCGAGGCCGGGCTTCGGTTGGCGTGTGGGAGAGAGAGAGAGAGTCACACGCCAGCACAACACGCTCTAACGACGGGCGTTTGTTACCAGGTGAAGCGCGGGCCCACGAACCACTCGCGGTCGCCGGCCTTGGCCAGCTTCACTTCGCCACTCAGGCCCCAGTTCTGGTTGAACTTGGCGGTGGCGCCGACGCGGCCGTAGAACTCGCCGTCCGGGTTGATGCCGTGCTTCTTGGTGTAGTCCTCGTAGCCGGCCATCACGTAGCCTTCCACGTACGGGTTGAACGCGGTGCGCACGCCGACTTCGGTCGAGTAGCCGTTGAAGTCCAGGCCGTGCTTCATGTCGAACTTCTGGTACGCGACGCGGGCGACCAGGTCGGTGTTCGGTGCGATGCCGTAGTTGTAGCCGGCACCGATGCGCCACTGGTCGACGTCATTCTTGAACGTGTCGGTCTCCTGCGCGCTGTAGTCGCCGAAGATGTGGAAGTTCGGGTGCACCGCCACCGAACCCTTCACCTTCCAGCCATCGGCGTCGCCGCCCTTGGCATCGGTGTTCACGTAGCCGCCTTCAACGTAGTTGTACGACAGGCCGTCGGTTGCCGATGCAGCGAACGGCAGGGCAGCCAGAAGACCCAGGGCGAGCAGCGAATTCTTGTTCATCGGGACACACCTTTAATTATTTTGGTTTCGTCGGCCGCCTCCCGGGAGGGGGAGAGAGAGGAGGCGGTCGACAGGTGTGAATTATCCGTTAGGGGGGCCAATCGACCCTGAATATTGAACTGACTGGTGTATAAATATGGCTGGCGTTCAGGGAACTCCTCATGCCGCACGCATAGACGGGCAACCATAGGTTTGCGCTTTTGCTGAACCTATGGTTGCGCAAGAGCTGGAAACCTATGGTTGCAGTGGTTCAGGGGCAGAGCTGACGTCCGCGGCTCCTTGGCTCTAGCCAACGGCCAAGGAGGCAAGCACCGCCCTGACGTCGGTCCAAACTTGTCGGTCCTTAACAAGTAAGGAGACCCTTTAGGTGCCCTACGAAGGTTCGCGGCCTTGGAAGTCGAACGAAGCATGCCGTTGGCGTTAGCGACTCAGGACCAGTAGTGCTCGACATCGCCAGATGTTTCGTCCGCCACGGGCCGTACGCTGTCGCCCTCGCCCCTGTTGAATCTCACGGCTGCTTCATGCCAGAAGCTGGCATCGCTAGCCGTGGCGTCCAGAGATTTCGAGGCAGTGTCGAGCATCTATCTCTCCGGTGGACTGCTAGAGACAGCGTTTCTCTAAGACAGATGCCTCCCGGAAGCCGCCGGGCAAGGCGTCCGCTTCCGGTCGCATCACGCCTTGCTTCTAGGCTCGGGCGAAGCCTGACCACCCCCTTCAACAGGAGTAGGTCATGGCAATTATTCACACACACCAGCCCCACGAGCCCTGGAACAAGGGAAAGCTGATCGGTCAGAAGGCGCCGCTCAAGCTGAAAGATATCTGGGCCATCCGGATCAGACTTCAGCTTGGCCACAAGGTTCGAGATCTAGCCCTATTCAATCTGGCAATTGACTCCAAGCTCCGCGCCTGCGACTTGGTGAAACTCCGGGTGTCCGATGTATCTCACGGCAGGCAGATGGCTTCGCGAGCTATGGTGATGCAACAGAAGACCGGTCGCCCTGTCCAGTTCGAAATTACCCAATCGACTCGCGAGGCTGTACAGGCCTGGATCACTCATGCTGACCTGAAGGCCTCGGACTTCCTGTTCGCGACCCACGGGTCGGACTCGCCCCAGCTTTCGACGAGACAGTACGCCAGGATTGTCCACCGCTGGGTTGAGGAAGCTGGTCTCGAGTCGGGTTCCTATGGCACGCACACGATGCGCAGGACAAAAGCTTCGTTGATCTACCGCAGGACGCGAAACCTCAGGGCTGTCCAGCTATTGCTTGGGCACACGAAGCTCGAGAGCACCGTGCGTTACCTAGGCATCGAGGTCGATGATGCCTTAGAGATTGCCGAGCAGACTGATGTCTGAGTCCATAAGGGTCGCTCCTTGCCCATCGAAGGTCGAGGAGCGGCCATAAGCAGACATCCACCCCATCCCTGATAAACATCCCTAGGCCGCAGCAGACCTCGAGCCTGCTGCGGTCAATTGGTTTTGGGGCAGACTACG
>NZ_JBXUHP010000051.1:0-465 GCF_057179845.1 Stenotrophomonas maltophilia group sp. SKK55 | reverse complement strand
AGACGCAAAGAACACCTGCCCCTTCACAACGTAGACGCGCGAGTCGGTCTCGACCTGGGTGTCGTCGATGATCAGCATCTTGCCGACCTTGCGGGTGAAGAACACCGCCGACAGGATCACGCCTGTCAACACGCCTTTGGCGAGGTCGTGGGTAGCCACGGTCACGATGACCGTGCCAATCATCACGACCGAAGAGCTCTTGGGATGAATGGCCAGCTCGCGCAGCGAGCGCCAGCTGAAGGTGCCGATGCTGACCATGATCATCACCGCGACCAGTGCGGCCATTGGAATCTGACTCACCAGGTTTGACCCATAAACAACCAGAAGGAGCAAAACCACGCCGGCCACAAGGCACGAGAGACGGCCCCGGCCACCGGAAGTGATGTTGATCACCGACTGGCCGATCATTGCACAGCCTGCCATGCCCCCAAAGAAGCCCGTTACGGTGTTAGCCAAGCCTTGGCC
>NZ_JBXUHP010000050.1:0-350 GCF_057179845.1 Stenotrophomonas maltophilia group sp. SKK55 | reverse complement strand
CGCCAGCTGCAGCGTCCGCTGGATCTGGATTACCGCCCGCAGGCGGTGCATGACCCCGCGGCAGGCGGCCTGTCGCTGGGCTATGGCTACGATCCCGTCGGTTCGATCACCGAGCTGAAGAACGGCGCAGGCTCGTCGGTGCTGGCCAAGTACGCCTACGACGCGCTGGGTCGCCTGACCCAGACCCAGGACGGGACGACAGGCACACCGATTGAAACCTATGCCTACGACGCCACCGGCAATCGCACCGCGCTGACCACCTCGGCAGGCACCGCCAGCTACACCTATCCCGCAACCAGCCACCGGCTGACCGCCGTGGACGGCGAAGCGCGCAACCATGACGCGGTGGG
>NZ_JBXUHP010000049.1:0-1357 GCF_057179845.1 Stenotrophomonas maltophilia group sp. SKK55 | reverse complement strand
CGGGCCAGCAGGCGACCGATGCGAGTGGGTTGTTCTACAACTACCAGCGGGAGTACGAGCCGGAGGTGGGGCGGTATTCCCAGAGTGATCCGATTGGGCTGGACGGAGGTGTGTCGACATACTCGTATGTCGGTGGAAGTCCAGCTTTGTTTGCGGATCCGATTGGGCTGCAAAGAACGCTAGTTCCCTTCATCCCCCCCCCAGGAGGGGCAGTCGGTTTCAACCCAAATGAACCTCAGAACTACCAATCGCCTGGAGGTGGGCAATACTCGTCCGATTCAGAATTCCTAAACTCATTGGTGGCGGCGAGTCGGTTGTCCGGTTTGGAAAATTGGATAAATCCAAATGGCATTAACCAATCTGTGGCCACTGCATTGCTGAGTAAGGCACTGGCATCACCCTCATCAGAGGGGAGGTCGGTTCCCTGGCCCGATCGGAAGAGAGGGGGGTAATCTTGCAACTGTCGAGCAAGTAGGGATGGTCGTAGTCCCGACAATTGTTCAATCGGTGACAAGGAGTTTGCTTTCGGTTACGGTTTCAGCAGTCGGTTGTCAGAGGCAAAAAAAATGGCTGAGAAGGACGCGAAGGATAAATTGGGTGCCAAGTCGACCCACCACATTCAATGTAGGTGCACAAGCCCGACCGGAGAGGGGATCATCCCACATGGGTAATTTGCCTACAGCCCTTTCGGAAAATTTCTCAGTTCTTCTGGATTCCGGGGACATGGCTGGTGCTGCATCACTGATTCGTAGTGCCGCTGTTGTGGGCTCCGCAGAAGCAATCTTTCTTTCTTCGAGCTTTAGTCGCCCTCATGAAAGCATCGATGAGTTCGAGTTAAGAAGCTTGGCTGAGGTAGAGCTCTCAGCAGCGAAAGGGTACGCCCCCGCGCAATATAGACTCGGCTGCTATCTACAATTCGGAGACTTTGTGGATGTGGATCCTGTGGGGGCAGCCCAGTACTTTAAGCTGGCCGCGAAGGCTGGATATCCTCCCGCAATGTATGAGTATGGGTTGGCGCTTCTCCATGGCATAGGTGTAGATAGCAAGCATGACGAAGCGATCTCGTGGATCATGCTCTCGGCTGAGAAAGGAGATGAGACTGCTGCTGAGTTCTTGAAGAATATGCGAGACAGCTAGCGTCCTATGATGTATTCAGCGATATCCGTAATGCGCCGCGGCAGCTGACCCAACCCCAGGACTGTACTACCGGCACACCGATCGAAACCTATGGCTACGACGCCACCGGCAACCGTACCTCACTGACCACCTCGGCAGGCACCGCCAGCTACACCTATCCCGCAACCAGCCACCGGCTGACCGCCGTGGACGGCGAAGCGCGCAACCATGACGCGGTGGG